>CAXVWQ010000062.1:0-3358 GCA_964263755.1 Roseomonas sp.
CTGGCCGAACGCCGCCCCGGCGGGGTGGCAACGGTGTCCGACGGGGGGGGGGGGGGCCGGGGCGCCCCCCCCCCGCCCCCCGGCACCGGCGCGGCCCGGCGCACGGCGGCGCGGACCGCACGCCCCGCGGGCCGCCCGGCCGCGGCGCCGGCCGCCGCGTCACCCCTCGCCCTGGACGTGACCTTCGAGGCACCCGGACGCTTCTACCTCCGCGGGCGCGGGCTGGACGCGGAGGTCGGCGGCACCGTCCGCATCGGCGGCACCGCGGCGGCGCCGGTGGCGGAGGGCGACCTGCGGCTGCGGCGCGGCACCCTCTCCGTGCTCGACCGGCAGCTGACCTTCGCCCGCGGGCTGGTGCGCTTCGGGGGCGACCCGACCGCCCCGGACCTCGACTTCCTCGCGACCTCCACCGCCTCGTCCACGACGATCAACGTCACCGTCACCGGGACGCCGCGCGACCCGAAGATCGAGTTCTCCTCCGTCCCCGAGCTGCCGCAGGACGAGGTGCTGGCGCGGCTGCTGTTCAACCGCTCCGTCGACCGGCTCTCCCCCTTCCAGATCGCGCAGCTCGCCCGCGTCGTGTCCGGCGCGCTGTCCGGCGGGCAGGAGGATCCGGTCACCGGCCTCATCGGTCGCGTCACCCGGACCCTCGGGCTCGACCGCCTGGGCCTCGGGACGGACGGCGCCGCGGGGGGCCTCGGTGGGCGCTACCTCGGGCAGGGGATCTACTTCAACATCGATCCCGGGACGACGAGCGGGTCGCCCCGCGTCGGGGTGGAGATCGAGCTGACCCCGAGGCTGCGGCTGGAATCCGGCGCGGGGACCGATGGGCAGCGGCTGGGCCTGTCCTACGAATACGAATACTGACGGGCGGGCCGGGTTCACCGCGGCGCCCGTCCGGCGTAGGTTCGGGCGGCGCCGAAGCGGGACGGCGCGACCTGATGCCTTCCCTGCCCATCCAGTCCACGTCCCATGCCCGAACCGGGCCGGGGCGGTCGCGACGGCAGGGCGGGGACACGCCCCGTGTGATTTTGAGGGAGGGCGCGATGCGCGCGTTCGACGGACAGTTCAGCGACAACAAGCCGATCCGGCGCTCCCCGGAGGAGAAGCGGCGTCTGCTGGCGGAGCTGGAGCAGACGCTCGCGGGGATGAAGCCCGCCGCGTCCCCCGCGCTGCGGGAGAGCATCAAGGGCCGCATCCTGGAGTTGCGGGCGGAGCTGAAACCCGCGCGCTGACGGGACGGCGCGCCGCCGTTCAGGCGGCGCGCGCGACCTCCGCCAGCAGCCGGGCGTGGCTGCGGGCGCCGTGCATGAGGCAGGCCCAGTCGAACTTCTCGTTGGGGGAATGCACCGCGTCGTCGTCCAGGCCGAAGCCCATGAGGACGCTGTCGAGGCCGAGGATGCGCCGGAAGCTGGCGACGACGGGGATGGAGCCGCCCGAGCCGGTGAGGACGGGCGGGCGGCCGAACTCGGCGGTCAGCGCGCGGTGGGCGGCGGCGACGAAGGGGCCGTCCTCCTGCACCATCGCCGGCGGGCCGGAGGCGAGGCGCTGCACCGTGGCGCGGGCGTCCGCCGGGAGGCGGTCGCGCACGAAGGCGTCGAGGGCGTCGAACACCGTCTCCGGGTCCTGCTGGCCGACGAGGCGGAACGAGACCTTGGCGTGGGCCTCGGCGGCGATGACGGTCTTGCTGCCCTCTCCCATGTAGCCGCCCCAGATGCCGTGCACGTCGCAGGTCGGGCGGGCCCACATCCGTTCCAGGGCGGCGCGGCCGCGCTCCCCGGCGGGGACGGAGAGGCCGACGTCGCCGAGGAAGGCCGCCTCGTCGAAGGCGAGGGCGTTCCAAGATTCCGCCAGCGCGTTCGAGAGGGGCGGCACGGCGTCGTAGAAGCCGGGGAGGGTGACGCGGCCGGAGTCGTCCCGCAGGTCGCCGAGGATGCGGGACAGCAGGTTCAGCGGGTTGAGGGCCGCCCCGCCGTAGAGGCCGGAATGCAGGTCGCGCGAGGCGGCGTGCAGGTCGATCTGGGCATATGCCATCCCTCGGAGGCGGGTCGTGATGGCGGGGGTGCGGGCGTCCCACATGTTGGTGTCGCTGACGATGACGACCTGCGCGCCGCCGAACTCCGCCGCGTTCGCTTCGAGGAACGCGTCGAGGCTCGGGGAGCCGACCTCCTCCTCGCCCTCCACCAGCACCGAGACGCGGCACGGGGGGCCGCCCCCGACCTCGCTCCAGGCGCGGAGGGCGGCGAGCCACATCGTCACCTGGCCCTTGTCGTCCACGGCGCCCCTGGCGACGGTCCGGGGGCCGTTGGGGCCGTCCGTCGTCACCGGGTCGAAGGGGGGGGAGGTCCAGAGGTCGAAGGGTTCGGCGGGCTGCACGTCGTAGTGGCCGTAGAACAGCAGGTGCGGCGCCGCCCCCCCGGGGCCGGGGTGGTGGGCGACGACGGCGGGATGGCCCGCGGTGTCCCGCACGTCCGCCACGAAACCGAGGGCGGCGAGTTCGTCGCGCACCCACTCCGCCGCGCGCCGGCAGTCCGCGGCGTGCGCCGGCTGCGCGGAGACGCTGGGGATGCGGAGGAAGTCGAAGTAGCGGGCGCAGATGGCGTCCTGCGCCGCGTCGAGATGCGCCAGGACGGCGTCGGGCGCGGCCACGCTCAGGCCCCCGTGTCCGCGACGAGGCCGACGGAGGCGATGCCGGCCACGGCGCAGGCCTCGTCGTTCGCGGAGGTGTCGCCGGTGACGCCGACCGCGCCGAGGATGCCGCCCGACGCGTCCCGGATCAGCACGCCGCCCGGGACGGGCACCGCGGCGCCGCCGGCGATGTCGGACAGGGCGTTCATGAAGCCCGGCATGGCCGTGGCCCGCTTGGCGAGTTCCTGGCCGCCGAGGCCCAGGCCGATGGCGCCGAACGCCTTGCCGTGGGCGATGGCAGGGCGGAGCAGGGAGCACCCGTCCTCCCGCAGCAGGGCCTTGTGGTAGCCGGCGGCGTCGAGGATCACGACCGTCAGGGGGGCGAGGCCGAGGCGGCGGCCCTCCGCGAGGGTCTCCCGCGCGATCCGCTGCGCTTGGTCCAGCGTGATGCCGTGGTGGAAGCCGGTGGGGGGGTTGGGCATGGTGGCGCTGGTCCGGATGGAGGGGTCCGGGCGGGTTCTATGCGGCGTGACGATCCGCGCAAGGGCGCGCGGCCGAGGGCACCGGCGCGTCAGGCGGCCCGGATGCGGCGGGTCAGTCGCAGGACGTTGTCCGGCGGGGTGTCCGGCGTGATGCCGTGGCCGAGGTTGAAGACGAAGGGACGGCCGCGCATCGCGGCGAGGATGTGGTCGGTGGCGTCGTCGAGGGCGGGGCCGCCGGCGACGAGGGT
>CAXVWQ010000063.1:0-10201 GCA_964263755.1 Roseomonas sp.
GTGGAGGATGGCGCAGAGGGTGTGGCCAGGGGGGAGGTCGGCGATGCCATCGCGCACGGTGACCTCGACCTCCCGCCAGGCGACGATGCGGACGCCGCCGACGACCGGGAGTCGTGCCGTCCCGTTCGTGACGCCCTGGACGTGGAGGCGGAAGGCCTCCGCGGGCTGAGTGGGGATCTTTACCGTATCGCGGGGGGCGTCCTGCACGAAGTCGCGGGGGAGGGCGTCGACCATCCGGCCGTCCCGCGCGACGAGGCGGCCGGCCACGTAGGTGCGTTCCACCACGACGCCCGGGAGGTCGGAGAGGACGACGATCTCGGCGAGGCGGCCGGGGGCGATGGCGCCGATGTCGTCGCGCTTCAGGCGGAGGGCGGCATGGAGGGTGGCGCAGCGGATGGCGCGCACCGGGTCCAGGCCGCGGGCGACGAGGCGGGCGAGCGTGTCGCGCATCCCACCCTTCTCGACGAGTTCGTCGGGGAAGATGTCGTCGGTGCAGATGATCAGGGTGGCGGGGAGGAGGGGGAGGGCGTTCAGGGCCGCGACGACCTCCGGCAGGACGGGGTCGTGGGAGCCGCGGAGTTCGACGGTCAGGCCGGCGCGGAGCTTCTCCACGAAGTCCGAGGCGGCCATGATCTCGTGGTCGGAGGTGACGCCGGCGGCGGCGTAGGCCTGGAGGAGGGGGCCGGTCAGGTCGCGGGCGTGGCCGTTGACGTTCTTGCCGGACGCCATGCCGGCGGCGACGATGCCGGACATCTCCGGCCGCTCGCCGATCACGCCCTTCATGTCCATCACCTCGGCGACGCCGGAGACCTCCGGCCAGGACAGCATCTCCGCCATCTCGGCCGGGCCGATCTCGGCACCGGCAAGTTCGAGGCCGGGGGCGGAGGGGACGCAGGACGGGGCGGCGACGAGCACCCGCAGGGGAAGGTTGCGGGAGTGGTCCACCGCCCAGCGGACGCCGGGGACGCCGAGGACGTTGGCGAGTTCATGGGGATCCCACACGGTGGTGGTGGTGCCGTGCGGGACGACCGACGCCGCGTAGTCGGCGGGCGCCATGAACGAGGATTCGAAGTGGAGATGGCTGTCCACGAAGCCGGGGGCGAGGAAGCGGCCAGTGAGGTCGTGGGTTTCCCGCGCGTCGGTGCGGCTGCCGGGCGCGTGGACGGAGGCGATGAGATCGCCGGTGATGCCGAGGTCGGCGGGGCGGAGTTCGCCCGTCAGCACGTCCACGAGGGTGGCGCCTGTCAGCAGCAGGTCGAAGGGCGCGTCGCCGCGGGCGGCGCGGATGGCGGCGGATCGGGGGCCGGTTGGGGCGGGGGGCATCGGGCGGCTCCGGTGGGACGGGCGGCGGGGCGTCGGGGGGCGTGCCGGCCGGCGCGACGTGGCGCGGTCGGGGGCAAACTGGCATGCTGCGGGCGCGAACGGCAACGGAGGGAGCGGGTGGTGACGGTGGGTGCCGCGGCGGTTGGCGCCGGTCCTTATCGCGGGGCGGCCGGCGCTTGAACGGGGCGAGGCCCCGGCGGCCGGTCATCGTTGATTGCGACCCCGGGACGGACGATGCGATCGCCCTGTGGCTCGCCCTCGCCTCGCCGGAACTCGACCTGCGCCTCGTCACGGTATCCGGCGGCAATGCGGGGCTGGACCGGACGGTCGCCAACGCCGCCGCGATCCTGGGCCTCGCCGGCTCCGGGGTGCGGGTGGTGGCCGGTGCGGACCGCCCGCTGCTCGGGCGCTTCACGGGGGAGGTGCGGGTCCATGGGACCGACGGTCTCGCCGGCGTGGCCCTGCCGCCGGGGCGGCCGGTGGCCGGGGGTGTCGCCGCGGACGCGATCCGGGAGGTGCTGCGGGCGGCCGGGCCGGGGGAGGTCACGGTCGTCGGGATCGCGCCGGTGACGAACCTCGCGCTGGCGCTGGCGACCGAGCCGGGGCTGGCGTCGCGGGTGTCGGAGATCGTGCTGATGGGCGGCGCCTGGGGGGAGGGAAATTGGACCCCCGGGGCGGAGTTCAACGCGGCGAGCGACCCGGAGGCGCTGGCGGTGGTGGTCGGCCTGGGCGTGCCGATCACGCTGGCGACGCTGGAACTGACGGCCCAGGCGCTGGTGACCCCGGCGCGGCAGGCGGCGCTGCGCGCCATGGGCGGGGGCGCGTGCCTGCGGGCGACGCTCGACATCATGGCGGCCACCCCGCCCTCGCGGCGGCTGGGCGGGGCGGGCCACCCGCTGCACGACCCCTGCGCGGTGGCGTGGTTGCTGCGGCCGGACCTGTTCGGCACGCGGCAGGCGGGGTTGCGGGTGGAGTGCGGTGACGGGTCCGGGCGTGGGCGGACCCACCTCGACCGTTGGGCGCGCACGACGCCCTCGGCCTCGGTGAACCTGCCGGAGACCCTGGACGCCGATGGCTTCTTCGCGCTGCTCGGCGAGCGGCTGGCGAGGCTGCCGTGACCCCCGCCGTCATCAGCCACCGCGGCGGCACCTTCCTCTGGCCCGAGAACAGCCTCATGGCCTTCCGCGGCAGCGTGGGCCTGGGCGCAGGGTGGGTCGAATGCGACGTCCACCTTTCGAGCGACGGCGTGCCGGTCGTGATGCATGACGCGACCCTGGACCGCATGACCGACGTCCGCGGGCCGGTCACGGCGCGGACGGCCCCGGAACTCGATGCCGTGCGGGTGCGCGGGGCGGCGGGGGAGGGGGTGCCCCGCTTCGAGGCGCTCGTCGCCCTGCTGGCGCCGACCGGGGTGCGGGTGCAGGTGGAGATCAAGGACGACGCGGCCGGGGACGCCTACCCGGGCGCCCTGGACGCGGTGCTGGCCGTGCTGGACGCCGCGGGAATGCGCGGGCGGGCCGGGGTGATCGCGTTCGAGGCAGGGCTGGCGGGGCGCGCCGCCCGGGCGGGCGGCCTGGACCACGCGACGTGGCTGCTGACGGGGCGGACGCTGCGACAGCTCGGCGTCGAAGGCGCCGTCGCGGTCTGCCGGGCGCACGACGTCGGCACCATCGAGACGGAGGCCTCGGCGCTGGACGCGGCGGTGGTGGCGGCGTGGCGAGCGGCCGGGCTGCGCGTCGCGGCCTGGGGCGCCAACCACCGGGATTCCATCGCGCGCATGCTGGCGCTCGGCGTGGACGCCTTCGCGAGCGACGATCCGGCCCTGGCGATGGCGATGGCGCGGGGCTGAGCGGCGGCCTTGCGGCGCCGGGGCTTCCCGGACATCCTTCCGTTCAAATCAGAACGGTGGGAGGGTGCGTTTGGGAGAGTCGTCGCCCATTCTGGAGGCGCCCATCTTGGAGGCGCGGGGCGTGTCGTTGCGCTTCGGCGGCGTGCGCGCGCTGACCGACGTGTCCTTCGCCGTCCGCGAAGGCGAGATCTTCTCCATCATCGGGCCCAACGGAGCGGGCAAGACGTCCATGGTGAACTGCGTCTCCGGCCGCTACCGGCCGACCGAGGGCACGATCCACTTCGAGGGGCGTGACGTGACGCGGCTGCGGCCGAACCGGCGCGCCGGGCTCGGGCTGGGGCGGACCTTCCAGAACCTCGCGCTGTTCGGGCACATGAGCGTGCTCGACAACATCATGGTCGGGCGGCACCACCTGCTGCGGTCGGGCTTCGTGTCGGGCATGGCCTACTGGTTCGGCGGCGCGCAGAAGGAGGAACTGGCGCATCGCCGGGAGGTCGAGGAGATCATCGACTTCCTCGAGATCCAGCATGTCCGCAAGGCGCCGGCCGGCACGCTGCCCTACGGGCTGCGCAAGCGCGTGGAGCTGGCGCGGGCGGTGGCGCTGCGGCCGAAGCTCATCCTGCTGGACGAGCCGATGGCGGGGATGAATCTCGAGGAGAAGGAGGACATGGCCCGCTACATCCTCGACCTGAACGAGGAGTGGGGCATGACCGTGCTGATGATCGAGCACGACATGGGCGTGGTGATGGACATCTCCCACCGCGTGATGGTGCTGGATTTTGGGCGGAAGCTGACGGAGGGCGTGCCGGCCGAGGTGATGGCGCACCCGGACGTGCGGCGGGCCTATCTCGGGGAAGACGACCCGGCCGTCGCGGAGGCCGTGGCGTGAACGCGATGACGGATGCGCGACGCGCGGCGCCGAACGCCTCCGCGGCCGAGACGACGCTGCCGCGCCTGCTGCGGCGCAACGCCCGGGCCCATGCGGGCGACGTGGCGTTGCGGGAGAAGGCGCTCGGTATCTGGCGCCGGCTGACCTGGGCCGAGTACGAGGCGCGGACTCGGGCCATGGCGCTGGGGCTGCGGTCGATCGGCGTGGGGGACCGCGACGTCGTCGCGATCATCGGCGACAACCGGCCGGACTGGGTGATGGGGGAGGTCGCGGCGCACGCTTTGGGCGCGCGGTCGCTCGGGCTGTATCGCGACGTGCTGGAGGAGGAGGCGCAGTACCTCCTCGATTTCGCCGGCGCGACCGTGGTGCTGGCGGAGGACGAGGAGCAGGTGGACAAGCTGCTCGGCGTCGCGGATTCGCTGCCGGGGCTGCGGCGGATCGTCTACGCGGACCCCCGGGGCATGCGGAAGTATGCGGACGCGCGGATCACCCCGCTGGACGACGTGCTGCGGGCCGGCGAAGCGGCGCACGCCGCCGACACCGGGGCCTGGGACGCGCTGGTGGACGCGACGGATGGCGAGAGGATCGCGATCCTCTGTACCACCTCCGGCACGACGGCGCGGCCGAAGCTGGCGATGCTGTCCGGCCGGGCGCTGATCCGGCACGTGGAGACCTACCTCCTCGCCGATCCGAAGGGGCCGGGGGACGAGTACGTCTCCGTCCTGCCGCTGCCCTGGATCATGGAGCAGATCTACGTGCTCGGCTTCGGGCTGGTCGCGCGGATGCGGGTCTCGTTCGTCGAGGAGCCCGAGACGATGATGGCGGACTTCCGGGAGATCGGCCCAAGCTTCGTGCTGTTCGCGCCGCGGGTGTGGGAGACGCTGGCAGCGGATGTTCGGGCGAAGGTGATGGATGCATCGCCGCTGAAGCGCTGGGCGTTCGAGGCGGGGATGAGGCTGGGGCTGGCGGCGCAGGCGCGGGGCGGGCGGTCCTGGCTGGCGGACGCGCTGCTGTTCCGGGCGCTGCGGGACCGGCTGGGGTTCTCGCGGCTGACCTCGGCCGCGACGGGCGGGGCGGCGCTGGGGCCGGACACGTTCCGGTTCTTCCAGGCGATGGGCGTGCCGCTGCGGCAGCTCTACGGGCAGACGGAGACCCTCGGCGCCTACACCATCCACCGGGCGGCGGACGTGAACTTCGACACCGTCGGCGTGGCGTTCGAGGGGGTGGACCTCCGGATCTTGGACCCGGATCCGAACGGGGTGGGGGAGATCGTGACGCGCCACGCCAACATGTTCGACGGCTACCACGGGATGGCGGAGAACCCCGACCTGCGCGATGGGTGGCTGCACACGGGGGATGCGGGCTACTTCGACGCTGCAGGCCACCTCGTCGTCATCGACCGGGTGAAGGACATCGCGACGACCTCGCGCGGCGAGCGCTTCTCCCCGCAGTTCATCGAGAACAAGCTGAAGTTCTCGCCCTACGTCGCGGAAGCCGTCGTGCTGGGGGACGGCAAGCCGCACCTCGCGGCGCTCGTCTGCATCCGCTTCTCCATCGTGTCAAAATGGGCGGAGCGAAACCGGATCTCGTTCACGACCTACACGGACCTTTCCGCGAAGCCGCAGGTTCTGGACCTGCTGCGCGCCGAGTTGGCGAAGGTGAACGCGACCTTGCCGCCTGCCCAGCGCGTGCGTGACTTCGTGCTGCTCTACAAGGAGCTGGACGCGGACGACGAGGAGCTGACGCGCACGCGGAAGGTCCGCCGCGGCGTGATCAACGACAAGTACGGCGACATCATCGGTGCGATCTACGCGGGGGCGGACAGCATCCCGGTGGACACCACCATCGCGTTCCAGGACGGGACGCGGCAGCGCATCCGGACGAACCTGACCGTCGCGCGCGGGGAGGGGGCCTGATGGACTGGTCGCTGCTGTTCCAGCTGGTGCTGAACGGGCTGATCGTCGGGGCGCTCTACGGCGTCGTCGCGATGTCCTTCGTGCTGATCTACAAGGCGTCGCAGGTGGTGAACTTCGCGCAGGGGGAGTTCCTTCTCGTCGGCGCCTGGACCTGCTGGTGGCTCCTGACGACGTGGCAGGTGCCCTTCGTCGTGGGGTTCCTCATGACCCTGGCGTTCATGACGCTGTTCGGGCTGATCCTGCAGGTGGTGGTGCTGCGGCCGTTGATCGGGGAGCCGGTGATCTCCGTCATCATGGCGACCATCGGGCTGGGCATCTTCTTCCAGGCGCTGATGAAGTGGATGTTCGGGGTGTTCGCGCAGCCCTTCCCGCCGGTCTTCGGGTCGGGGCGGACCTCCGTCCTCGGGCTGGAGGTGCAGACGGTCTATCTCCTGTCCCTCGGCATCTCCGTCGTCATCATGGCGGGGTTCGCCTGGTTCTTCACGGCATCCAAGCACGGGCTGGCGATGCGGGCGACGGCCTTCGACCAGCAGGTGGCGCAGTCGCTCGGCGTCTCGGTGCCGCGGGTGTTCGCGATGTCCTGGGCGATCTCGGCGGTGGTCTCGGCGGTGGCGGGAGTGACGGTGGGCGTCGTCAACGGCGTGTCGTCCGCCCTGTCCTTCTACGGCATCAAGGTGTTCCCCGCGGTCATCCTCGGCGGGCTGGATTCGGTGCTGGGCGCCGTGCTGGGGGGCCTGATCGTCGGCGTGCTGGAGAACGTCGCCCAGTTCGTCGACAGCCAGTGGCTCAACTGGGGCAACATGTATCAGATCGCGCCGTTCTACGCGCTGCTGCTGATCCTCATGGTGAAGCCCTACGGCCTGTTCGGCACCAAGAACATCGAGCGGGTGTAGGACGTGGTCGCTTTCACCCCCGCCGGTGACTTCCGCGCGACCTACCGTGCGGACACGACGATCTTCCCCACGCGAAACGCGCGGGTGGCGCTGTGGGTGGGGATCGCCGTTCTGTGCCTCGCGCCGCTGGTGTTCGACCGGTACATGCTGACGCAGCTCATCAACGTCGGCATCCTCGGGATCGCCGCGCTCGGGCTCAACATCCTCGTGGGCTTCACGGGGCAGATCAGCATCGGGCACGCGGCCTTCTTCGGCTTCGGCGCTTTCGCCTCGGCGTGGCTGCACGACGCGTTCGGCATCCCGATCCTCATCTGCATCCCGCTGGCGGGGATGATGACGGCGGCGGTCGGGCTGATCTTCGGGGCGCCGGCCGCACGGCTCAAGGGTCTCTACCTCGCGATCGCGACGCTCGCGGCGCAGTTCATCCTGGAGGACTTCTTCGCTCGCGCGCGGTGGTTCACCGGCGGCGTCGCGGGGCGGCTCACCGAAAGCCCGGCGATCGGCTCGTTCCGCTTCGATTCGGAGGAGACCTACTTCTACCTCGTCCTCGCCTTCGTCATCGTCACCTTCCTCATGGCCGCCAACCTCATGCGGACGCGGGACGGGCGGGCGCTCGTCGCGGTGCGGGACCACTACCTCTCCGCGGAGATCATGGGGATCAACCTCGCCTACTACCGCACGCTGTCCTTCGGGATCGCGTCCTTCTACGCGGGGATCGGCGGGGCGCTGTATGCCCACCACCTGCAGTTCGTCTCCGTCGAGGCGTTCAACATCCTCTTCTCCATCCAGTTCCTCGGGATGGTCATCATCGGCGGGCTGGGGTCGGTGATGGGCTCCCTCATGGGCGCGGGCTTCATGGTGTTCCTGCCGGAGGTGGTTCAGGCCGGGGCGGACGCCATCGCGGGCGGGGCGGTGGACCGGGCGCTGCGGATCGGCGGCAACATCTCCTTCCTGCGGGAGATGGCGATCGGCGCGGCGATCATCCTGTTCCTCATCTTCGAGCCGAACGGTCTGGCGCACCGCTGGCGACTCATCAAGGCCTACTGGAAGCTGTATCCCTATTCCCACTGACCCCTATCTTCACGCATGGGCGCGGACGAACCGCGCCGAGGAGGAAACGAGAATGAAGATCGCAACCCTGGCCGTCGCCGCGGGCGTCGCCCTGGCGGTGCCCGCCGCCGCGCAGCAGCGCTATCCGGTCGGGCACCTGATGGACAATTCGGGCGCCACGTCGGACGTGGGCGTGCCCTACGGGCAGGGCGTGGCGGACACGCTGGCCTGGGTCAACGCGACGCGCGGTGGGGTGGGCGGTCGGCAGCTCGCCGTGTCCGGCTTCGACTACGGCTACCAGGCGCCGCGGGCGGTGTCGCAGTACCAGTCCTGGACGGGGCGGGAGCGCGTCGTGGCGATCCAGGGCTGGGGCACGGCGGATACCGAGGCGCTCGTGCGTTTCGTGACGCGCGACCGCATCCCCTTCATCTCCGGCTCCTACTCCGCCGCGCTGACCGATGCCGGCGCCACGTCCGGCCGCCAGGGCGTGGAGGCGGCGCCCTACAACTTCTTCTACGGCCCGTCCTACTCCGACGCATTGCGGGGGATGTTGCAGTGGGCGGCGCAGGACTGGCGTGCGCGCGGCCAGGGGGGGCGGCCGAAATACGTCCACATGGGCGCCAACCACCCCTACCCGAACTCGCCGAAGGAGGCGGGGGAGGCGATGGCGCGCGAACTCGGCTTCGACGTGCTGCCGGCGATCCAGTTCGCGCTGACGCCGGGTGACTACACGGCGCAATGCCTGACGCTGCGGCAGCAGGGCGCCAACTACGCCTATCTCGGCAACACCGCGGGCTCCAACATCTCCGTCCTGCGGGCCTGCGCCACCGCGGGCGTGCAGGTCCAGTTCCTCGGCAACGTCTGGGGGATGGACGAGAACGCGATGAAGGCGGCGGGCACCGCCGCGAACGGGGTCGTGTTCCCCGTGCGGACGGCGGTGGTGTGGGGCCAGAACGCGCCGGGGATGGAGACGATCCGCGCCATCTCCCGCGTCTCCGACCCGTCCGGGAACGCCTACCGTCCCGTGCACTACCTCTCCGGCGCATGTGCAGCGATGCTGATGGTCGAGGCGATGGAGACGGCCGGGGCGAATGGCGGGCAGGTGACGGGCGAGCGGATCCGCGACGGCTTCTACGCGCGCCGCGACTGGGTGCCGAACGGCTTCGCGGGCGTCTGCAACCCCTCGACCTTCACGAACCAGGACCACCGCGGGACGCTTCGCGTCGCGCTCTACCGGGCGGTGGTTGGCGGCGACACGTCGAACGGCTCGGTCTCCGACCTCATGGGCAACAACACCATGCGGCTGGAGCCCGTGACGACGATCGAGTTGGAGCGCAAGCGGGAGCTGCTGGGCTGGTGATGCTCGACGCCGCCCAGGCGGCGGGGCAGGGGAGCGCGGCCGTCGCGCCCCCCCTTCTCGACGTCCGCAACATCGAGGTGGTGTACAGCGACGTCATCCTCGTCCTCCGCGGCCTGTCGCTCTCGGTCCCGCAGGGCAGCATCGTGGCGCTGCTCGGCGCGAACGGCGCGGGCAAGTCCACGACGCTGAAGGCGATCTCCGGCCTCCTCCGCACGGAGGAAGGCGAGGTGACGCGCGGCGAGATCCTCTTCGGCGGCGAGCGGATCAACGGGACGGAGGCGCACGCCATCGTCCGCCGCGGCATCTTCCAGGTGATGGAGGGCCGCCGGATCATCTCCGACATGACGAGCCTCGAGAACCTCCGGCTCGGCGCCTTCACGCGATCGGACCGGGAGGTCGGGCGCGACATCGAGATGGTCCATGACTACTTCCCGCGGCTGAAGGAACGCACCGGCCTCGCGGGTTACCTGTCGGGCGGGGAGCAGCAGATGCTCGCGATCGGGCGGGCGCTCATGGCGCGGCCGAAGCTCATCCTCATGGACGAGCCCTCCATGGGCCTGTCGCCGCTGCTGGTGAAGGAGGTCTTCGGGATCATCGCGCGCATCAACCGCGACCTCGGCGTCACCATCCTGCTGGTGGAGCAGAACGCGAGGATGGCGCTCTCCGTCGCGTCCTACGGCTACGTCATGGAGGGCGGGAAGGTGGTGCTGGACGGCACCGCGGCGGCGCTCGCGGCGAACGAGGACGTGAAGGAGTTCTACCTCGGCGGCCACGGGGCGGAGCGGAAGTCGTTTCGGAACCTCAAGTCCTACAAGCGGCGGAAGCGCTGGCTGTGAGCTTCTTCGACGCGCTGGAGACGCGAAGCGCCGACGAGCGGGATGCCGCGCTGGCGGAGCGCCTGCCCGCCTTCCTGGCGATGGC
>CAXVWQ010000064.1:0-6072 GCA_964263755.1 Roseomonas sp.
CCGACGCGGCGCCATCCAGGTGGACTGAACCTTTCCGGGGGTTGCGCCTGTGGCCCCGGAGGAAGGCGCTGCCTTCCTCCAGACCTCCATCCGCCCGGCGCGAAGCACTGCGTCGCGGGGGCCCCAGGACCCCCTTCGTAAAACGTCCCCGTTCGGAGGGTGGTCTCCGCACGGCGCAAGCGCGCGTGGAGACCCACCGTCGAACGGGGGCGTTTACAGGATGGGGTCCAGGGGACGCGTCCCCTGGCGGATGGAGGTCTGGAGGAAGGCAGAGCCTTCCTCCAGGACCACAAGCGCAACCCCCGACGAGACCAGGAGAAGCGTCCGCCGGTATCAGGCGGTCCCCGTCGTCACGCCGATCGACGCGCCCGCGTCGGTGATGGACTGCCACACCGGCCGGGGCAGGGGCACGCCGTCGCGGGTCCGCTCCGCCCGCATCCGGCGTTCCGGCTGGCCTGGCAGCAGCACCGGTTCGCCCGGCACGGCGGGGCGGCTCGACGCCACCCAGTCCGCGTAGTCCCGCGCGGTGCGGAGGAAGGTCTCCTCCGTCCCGAGGTGGCGGGGCGAGAGGTAGATCGAGAGCATCCCGTTGGTGATCCGCCCGCGGCCCTCCACCGGGCCGGCGGGGCCGCCGCCCGTCAGGCAACCCGCCAGCAGTTCGCACATCAGCGCCAGCCCGGACCCCTTGTGGTCCCCGAAGGCCCGGATGGCACCGAGCCCGGCGGAAGGGTCGCGCGGCCCGACCGGCGGGTAGTCGCCGTAGAGGGTGTGCGGATCGCCGGAGAGCGTCCCCTCCGGCCCGACGAGCGCGTCCGCCGGCAGCGGCTTGCCGCCGTTGGAGGCGACGAGGACCTTGCCCTCGGCCACGCGGGAGGTCGCGAAGTCGAGGATGAGCGGCTCCGGGCTCAACGGCACGCCGACGCAGAAGGGGGCGGTGGAGAAGCGCCGCTCCACCCCGCCGAAGGGGGCGACGAGGGTGGAGCCCGCGACGTTGACGAAGTGGATGGAGACGAGCCCCGCGCGCACCGCCATCTCCGCGTAGTCGCCGATGCGGCCGACATGGCCTGCGTTGCGCAGGGCGACGACGCAGGCCCCCTGTTCGGTGGCCCGCGCGATGCCGCGGTCCGCCGCCTGCTTCGCGACGGACTGCCCCACCCCGTAGAGGGCATCGAGGAGGAGGAAGCCCCCGCCATCGGCCACCACCTCCACGGTGCGGCCCGGCACCATGTAGCCCTTGCCGATCCACTCGACGTAGCGCGGCACGCGAACGACGCCGTGGCTGTCGTGCCCCGTCAGGTTGGCGCCGACGAGGTGCCCGGCGCAGCGCGCCGCCTCCGCCGCGTCGCACCCCGCCGCCCCCATGATCCGCGCGACGAGCGATTCCAGCTCGCCCGCGGCGATCAGCACGTCGTCGACGGCCATGCCGTTTCCCTCCCCTGGACGGGTGCAGGATGCGGCGTCCGACGCGCGATGGCTACGGGCCGGGGACCCGCCCGGCGCCCGCGTCCTGAGGCACCCGCGTCCTGAGGCACCCGCGTCCTCAGGCGCCCGCGTCCTAGGGCACCGGCGGGAGGGCGTCCCGATCCGGCGGGGGGTGGGCGGAGAGCTGCCGCTCGGCGTTCAGCACCACGTCCCGGATCTCGTTGTAGCTGTCGTCCGAGACCGTGAGGAGGAACGCGAACAGCCGCTCCGTCGGCACGATGAGGGACAGCCGCGCGTCCCGCGGATCGTGCTCCCGCCGCAGCATCCCCCGCTGCACCGCCCGGTCCAGCGCCCGCGACAGGGTCGCCGCGCCGATCACCCCCGCGGCCGTCGCCGCGAGGTCCTTGTGGGTCAGCCGCCGCCCGTCGAACGCCGCGTCCAGCGCCTCGATGACGCACCACGCGACCTCCCGCGACCGCACGGAGGGACGCCCCACCTGCCGGATGGAGAGGATGTTCCGCTGCAGGACGAGGGCGTGGGCCCGCGCCACCGCCGCCGCCTTGACCCGCACGTCGTGCGGGGCGTGGAGGTGACGGAGCGAGGCGCCCCCGAGGTGGTCCGCGAGCCACCGCCGGGCGGGGGCGTCACGCCGGGGCAAGGCGGTTCCCTCCGGGCGGCGGCACGAGGAGCCGCGCGACGGCGCGAAGCAGGACCGCCGCCTCCGCACGGTCCGTGCGGTCGGCCCCCTTCGCGAGGCGTTCGAGGATGGCGGCGAGGTGGCGCGGCGCGGCGCGCGACGACGGGGGGATGGCAGGCTCGGCCGACAACGCGATCCGACGCTCCGTCCTGTAACGGAGTGCTTCTGGCGCGCGCGGGGTGCCGGAGGCCAGCGAAGGCGCATTCATCCTGAACGGGCCGCCACCCTGCGGCGCTTCATCCGGATACGGCGGACGCGCCGTGGCGGATGCACCGCCCGATGCGGAGATCGCGATGGCAGGGGATGGCGCGGCCGCGACCGTCTCGCGTGCCGCTTCCGTTCACGCCAGGGCCGCCACCGTTCGCGCCCCGGGCACGAGGCCGCGGTTCCAGGTCGGCGTCGCGAGGATCTCGTTGATGCAGACGTGCGGCGGCATCCGCGCGACGAAGACGACCATCGCCGCGAGATCCTCCGGCTGCAGCATCCGCCCCCGCTCCTCCGCCGTTGGCGGCACGGGGCGGCGGTCGAGGATGGGCGTCGCCACCTCCCCGGGGCAGATGCAGGTGGAGCGCACGCCGTGGATGCCCGCCTCCGCGTTCACGCTCGCGGACAAGGCGACGAGCCCGTGCTTCGCGGCGGTGTAGCCGGGGCCGGAGAGGAAGGAGACGACCTTCCCCGCCATGGACGCGACGTGGACGATCAGCCCGCCGCCCCGCGCCCGCATCCCCGGCAGCACCGCGACGGTGGTGAGGAACGGCGCGGTGAGGTTGCCGTCCACGATGGCCCGCACGCCCGCCGCGTCGAGCTGGTGGAGGTAGCGGCGCGCGAGGTTCGTGCCGGCGTTGTTGACGAGGATGTCCGGCGCGCCCGGCAGCGCCGCGACGGCGCGGGCGACGGCGTCGGCATCCGTCAGGTCGGCCGGCACGATGAGCGTGTCGTCGCCCGGGATCATCGCCGCCGTCTCGCGCAGCGGCTCCTCCCGCCGCCCGGTCAGGGCCAGTCGCATCCCCTCCGCCGCCAGCGCCAGGGCGACCGCGCGCCCGATGCCCGACCCCGCGCCGGTGACCCAGGCGAGCTTCCCCGACAGGCCGCTCACAGCACGCGCCCGGAGGCGGGGTCGAGGAGGTGCATCCGGTTCATGTCCGCGGCCATCGGCAGCGCCACCCCCGGCCGCGCCGGCGCGTCGGGGTCCACCCGCGCCACCACCGGCGTGCCGTCGAGCCGGAAGTGGACGAGGGTCTCCATGCCCATGGGCTCCGTCACCTCCGGCGTCGCGGTCAGGGGCGCGACGTTCGGCCGATCGAGGTTCCGCGCCTCCGTCAGGTGCTCGGGGCGCAGCCCCAGCACCACCTCACGCCCCGCATGCGCCGCGTAGCGGGCGGTGCGGTCCGCGGGCACCGGCAGCACGATGTCGCCGGCCAGGTGGATTCGCAGGGCGCCCGACGCCTGCTCCAGCCGGCCCGGCAGCAGGTTCATCCCGGGCGAGCCGATGAAGGACGCGACGAACCGCGTCGCGGGGTGATGGTAGAGTTCGCCGGGCGGCCCGACCTGCTCGATGATCCCGCCGTTCATCACCACCACGCGGTCCGCCAGCGTCATCGCCTCCACCTGGTCGTGCGTGACGTAGACGGTGGTCGTCCGAACGGTCTGGTGGACCTTCTTGATCTCCGTCCGCATCCCCACGCGCAGCTTGGCGTCGAGGTTGGACAGCGGTTCGTCGAACAGGAACACCTGGGGGTTGCGGACGATCGCCCGCCCCATCGCCACGCGCTGCCGCTGGCCGCCGGACAACGCCTTCGGCTTCCTTGCCAGCAGCGCCTCGATCTCGAGGATGCGGGCGGCGTCGTCCACGCGGCGCTTGATCTCGGCTTTCGGGAGTTTCCGCAGCATCAGCCCGAAGGCCATGTTGTCGAACACCGTCATGTGCGGGTACAGCGCGTAGTTCTGGAACACCATCGCGATGTCGCGGTCCCGCGGCGGCACGTCGTTCACCACGCGCCCGCCGATGGAGACCGTGCCGGCGGTGATCTCCTCCAGCCCCGCGATCATCCGCAGCGTCGTGGACTTGCCGCAGCCGGACGGCCCGACGAGGACGACGAACTCGCCGTCGGCGATGTCGAGGTTGATGCCCCGCACCGCCTGCACCCCGCCCTCGTAGGCCTTCACCACGTCCCGCAGCGCGACGCCCGCCATGGTGCGTTCCCCCTCGTTCGGCGGGAGGTTAGGCCTGGAAGGCGGGGGAGGGGAACGGGGTCAGGTCAGCCGGGCGCCGCCCAGTCCCCCGAGCGTAACCCCTCGACCCGGTGGAACTCGCGGAGGTTGCCCGTGACGACGAGGAGGCCCCGGCTGCGGGCATGGCCGGCGATGAGGAGGTCGTAGCCGCCGATCACCTGACCCTTCCGTTCCAGGTCGGCCCGGATCTCGCCCGCGTGCTCCGCCGCAGCCTCATCGAAGTCCAGCACCACGAGACGCGCCGCGAGGTTGCCGACCCCCGTCGGCCCTCCACCGGCCGGGCGGATTTCGCCGCGCGGTGCAGCAACCCCGGGGGGGTGATCGTGGAGATGCACAGCGAGCCGGCTTCCGCGTTGAGGCGCGGCCGGAGCCCCGCCGGCCGGTCATGGAGCAGCCGGATGCAGACGGGACGTGTCGAGCATGGCACGCAGCATCAGAACGACTCGCGCGGCGGCTGCTCCGGCTGGACGCGCTCGCAGAGGTCCACGCCGGGCGCGTCGAAGAAGTCATCCCAGACGGAATCGGTGGGCATGATGACCCGACGGTTGCCGTCCCGGAGGATCGTCACCTCGCGCACGCCCGGCGGGAAGGCGACATCCTTCGACAGCCGAACCGCTTGGCTGCGGTTGGACGCGAACAGCGTGGTCCGGGTCATCGGATCGCCTCCTGGATATCCCGGTGGGATGCACGAACCGGCGACCGCCTCGTGAAGAGGGTCGGCGGTCAGGTCCCCAGCACCACCGCGCCCCCGAACGACTCCTCCACGTAACGCCGCACCTCCGGGTGGGCATACCCCTCCGCCAGCCGCTTCGCCCAGGGCGCCTCCGCGTCAGCCCGCCGCACGACGACGAGGCAGGTGTAGGGGTTGGTCGCGGCCTCGGCCGCCGTCTCGGCCGCGAGGGCGTCGCGGGCGGGGTTGAGGCCGGCGGGGACGGCATAGTTGCCCGTGATCGCGGCGGCGTCCACGTCGTCGAGCGCGCGGGCGATCGTCGCGGCCTCCAGTTCCACGATCCGGATGCGCTTCGGGTTCGCCGTGATGTCGGCGACGGTCGAGCGGAAATCGGCGCCCGACCGCAGGGTGAACAGCCCGGCACGGGCGAGCAGGACGAGCGCCCGGCCGCCGTTGGTCGGGTCGTTCGGGATCGCCACGCGTGCCCCGTTCGGCAGGTCCTCCAGCCGGCGGACCTTGCGGGAGAAGACGCCCATCGCCGTCAGCACCGTCCGCCCGACGGGGACGAAGTCGTAGTTCCGCGCCGCCTTCTGGGCGTTGAGGAAGGGTTGGTGCTGGTAGGTGTTGGCGTCGAGTTCGCCCGCGGACAGCGCCGCGTTCGGCTGGATGAAGTCGCCGAACTCCGTGACGCGGACGACGAAGCCATCCCGCGCCAGGGCATCGCGGACGCATTCCAGCACCTGCGCGTGGACGCCGGAGGTGACGCCCGCCCGGAGCGGGCGCGCCGCGGTGCCGATGGCGGCACCGGGCGCGGGTTGCGCCAGCCCGTATCGCGCGAGGAGGAGCGCCGGGGCGGCGAGGAGAAGGGTGCGGCGGAACATGGTTCGGTCCTTCAGAACGCGGGGACGACGGAGCCGGAGAAGGTCGTCGCGACGAAGGCCTTCACCTCGTCGGTCTGGTAGGCGCGGACGAGGCGGGCGGCCCAGGGTGCGGCGCGGTCGGCCTCCCGCACGACGATGAGGTTGGCGTAGGGGGAGTCCGCGCTCTCGAT
>CAXVWQ010000065.1:0-8764 GCA_964263755.1 Roseomonas sp.
GAAGGTCAGGAACAGGTCGAGCGCGTGGATCGCCTGGGTGATGAGCACGCCGCCGCCGTCGCGCGCCAGGGTGCCGCGACCTGGTTCGTCGTAGTAGCCCTGGGTGCGCCACCACGGCACGGCGATGGAGGCGGTGACGAGGCGGCCGAGGGCGCCGCCCGCCATCGCGTCCCGCAGCCGGCGCGCGTGGGCGCGGGTGCGGTAGTGCAGGACGGTGCCGAGGGTGATCCCGGCCGCGTGCGCAACCTCCACCACCTCCACTGCGCGGGCGGTGGTGAGTTCCAGCGGCTTCTCCAGCAGGACGTGGCGGCCGGCGGCGGCGGCGACCCGCACGTTCCCCAGATGCGCGGCGGGCGGGGTGAGCACCATCACGGCGGAAACGCGGGGGTCGTTCACCAGCCCGTGCAGGTCGTCCGTCACGGTCACGCCGTGTTCCGTGGCGGCGCGGGCGCGGCGTTCCGGGGTGCGGCTGTACACGCCGACGACCTCGACGCGATCCGCGAGGTCGCGCAGCGAGAGGGCGTGTGGCGCCCAGCCCATGCCCGCACCGATCACGGCGATGCCCCGGCGCGCCACGGCTACAGGACCCTGTCGCGTTGGAGGACCGCGAGATCGGGCGCCAAGCCGATGCGGGGACCGTCGGGGAGGCGCAGCGCGCCGTCCTCCGGCCAGGGCGGCGAGAGGCCGGGGGCGGCCTCGGGCGCGACGTAGGTATGCTCGATCAAGGCGCGCTCCGGCAGCGTGGCGGCGAGGTGCAGCGTGACCCAGTAGCCCGGGACGAGATAGGGGGAGTGGGACATGAGGGTCCGCCCCCACGCCTTGGCGGTGGCGGAAATCGCGCCGAACTGCGACGCGCCGCCCATCTTCGTCACGCTGGGCTGGGGTGGGCGGCGCGGCCGGTCGGCGCCGGGCAGCGCGGGAAGGACGTCGAGGATCGTCACCGGAAGGGAGATCCTCGGCGTCGTCAGGATGATGTCGCGGAGCCGCGGCTCCGGGAAGACGCGAGCCTGGTTGGCGAGCGTGGTGGCGAAGGCCTTGGCGCGGCCCGTGCCGCATCGTGGAATGCGCTGCCCGCAGCGATTTGCCCGCCGGTCGGCGCCGGGTCAGCATCCCCGCCATGCCCCTCATCCTCGAACTCCGGAACGGGTCCGCCACGCTGCGCCTCGCCCCGCACCTCGGCGGCCGCGTCACCGCGCTCCGGCTGGACGCCGGAACCGGGGCGCGTCCCGTCCTCTTCCCCTTCCCGGAGGACGCGACGAACCTCCTGCGCTGGCCGAAAGGCGGCCTCTATCCCCTGCTGCCCTACGGCAACCGCATCCGTGACTCCCGCCTGATCGCCCACCGCGTGACGTTGCGCCCGCATCCCGACGCGGCGCCGCACACCCTCCACGGCCCCGCGCATCGTGACGCCTGGACGGTGGAGGAGCGCGGTCCGGCGGGCGCCACGCTCCGCCTGGACCGCGCCGCGGACGAGGAGTGGCCCTGGCGCATCGAGGGGCGGCTGCGCTTCGACCTCGTGACACCGGACCGTGCCCGGATCGACGTCGCGCTGACGAACCGGGACGACCGGCCGATGCCCGGCGGCCTGGGCCTGCATCCCTACTTCGCGCACGCCCCGGACGCGGCGGTGTCGGTGGACGCATCGTTGGACTGGCCGGCGGCCCCCGACGGGATGACGGAGCGATCCCGGCCCGCGCCCGCGATGCAGGGGCCCCTCCCGCCGGGAGAGGTTACGCTCCACCGCTCGGGCTGGCGCGGCGCCGCGACGGCCGCGCTGCCGACGGGCGGACGTATCGGGCTCGCACGCCTCTCGGGGCCGCTCGATCACCTCGTCGTCCATCGGCCCGCGGCAGGACGTTACCTCTGCCTGGAGCCGACGAGCCACGTCGCCGACGCCTTCAACCTCGCTTCGCACGGCGTTCCCGGCACGGGCGCCGTGACGCTCGGTCCGGGTGAGCGGATGATGGCGGAGGTGGAGATCGCGCTGCTGGCCTGACCGCCGGGGACGCGCTCGTCCTCGCGCCGTTCGCGCGCTCGACCCAGCGCCAGGGAGAAGAACCGCTCCCACCGGGATGACGGGACGGCCACGCCCTCCACCCCCCTCGCGCCAGGCGACACGGCCAGCAGCCGTCCGGACAACGGGGCGGCGGCGAGGGCGTCGAGGCCCAGCCCCTCCCGCGCCGTCGTGACGTGGAGCGTCGCCTCGTCCGGACCGCCGAAGCCGAGGTCGGTCGGACGCGCGCCGGCAAGGGGGACGACGCGCTCCACCTCCCCGTCCAGGGCGAGGTGGACGCCTCGCCGGGAGGGCGCCAGACCGGGTGCAGCGTCCCGTCCGCCGTCACGGGACCGACGACGCTGCCCCCGGCCTCCGCGATGCCCCGGAGCGCGCCGTCCGGACGGGTGCGGAGGACGGTGCGCGCGACGGGGCGCCGGTCCGCGACCTCCCGTCCGGCGCCACCCGCGCCACGTCGCGCCGGGGGTGCTGAAGGCGTGCGAGCGCCGCGACCCGTTCGAGGAGTATCTCGCCCTCCGTATCGAGTCCGGCGAGGCGCCCTGGGGCGTGCATTCACCAACGGATCGGACCCGCGCCGAATTCGCGGCGTGGCAGGCCGCGGGATCGCGCCCGGACGACGTGCCGACCCTCCGCGCCACCCCGCGGGCGGCGGAGTGGCCCCGATGGATCCGCGCGACGCCCTCATCCGCCGCTGCCTCGACGCCTGCCCTGCCCTCCCCATTCTCCTCCCGGTTTCGACCGTCCGGTCAACCGCTTGCGTCCGGGTTCGCCGCCCGGCAATGTCGGAATGTCACGGCGCCGCGAAGGGCGCCGCGCGGGGGGAGTGCGTTTGAACGGGACGATCCTCGAGACCGAGGGACTGACGAAGGAGTTCCGCGGCTTCCTCGCGGTCTCCGACGTGCGCCTGCGCGTGGCGACGGGAACGATCCACGGGCTGATCGGGCCGAACGGCGCGGGCAAGACCACCTGCTTCAACCTCCTGACGAAGTTCCTCCCGCCGACGCGCGGGACGATCCGGTTCGCGGGGCGCGACATCACGGGGATGAAGCCGGCGGAGGTCGCTCGGCTCGGCCTCATCCGCTCGTTCCAGATCTCCGCGGTGTTCCCGCACCTGACGGTGCTGGAGAACGTGCGCGTGGCGTTGCAGCGGGGCCGCGGGAACTCCTACGATTTCTGGCGGTCCGGGTCGGTGCTGCGGCGCTACGACGACCGGGCGATGGAGCTGCTGGCGGATGTCGGCCTGACGACCTACGCAGGGGAGGAGGCGGGGACACTGCCCTACGGCCGCAAGCGCGCGCTGGAGATCGCGACGACGCTCGCCCTCGCACCCACGATGATGCTGCTGGACGAGCCGACGGCGGGGATGACGCACGAGGACGTGGACCGGATCGTCGCGCTGGTGAAGCGCGTGGCGGTCGGGCGGACGGTGCTGATGGTGGAACACAACCTGAAGGTCGTCGAAGGACTCTGCGACCGCATCACCGTGCTGGCGCGCGGGCAGGTGCTGGCGGAGGGGTCCTACGCCGAGGTGTCGCGCAACCCCGAGGTGATCGCGGCCTATCTCGGCAGCGAGGCGCCCGCCCATGCTTGATGCCGCCGTCGCCGCCGACACCATGCTCAGCGTGCGCGACCTGGAGGCGTGGTACGGCGAGAGCCACGTGCTGCACGGGGTGTCCTTCGACATCCGTCGCGGCGAGGTCGTCACCCTGCTGGGCCGCAACGGCGCGGGGAAGACGACGACGCTGCGCTCCATCATGGGGCTGGTCGGGCGGCGCACCGGGTCCGTGTCCTTCGAGGGACGGGAGACCATCGCGCTGGCGCCGGACCGGATCGGCCGCGCCGGCATCGCCTACTGCCCGGAGGAGCGGGGCATCTTCGCCTCGCTCGACGTGACGGAGAACCTCATGCTGCCGCCGAAGGTGCGCGACGGCGGGCTGGACCTCGACACGATCTACGCGCTGTTCCCGAACCTGAAGGAACGGGCGCGCAGCCAGGGCACGAAGCTGTCCGGCGGGGAGCAGCAGATGCTCGCCATCGCCCGCATCCTGCGGACCGGCGCGCCGCTGCTGCTGCTGGACGAGCCGACCGAGGGGCTGGCCCCGGTGATCGTGCAGCAGATCGGCCGCATGATCCGGGAGATCAAGTCGCGCGGCTTCACCGTGCTGCTGGTGGAGCAGAACTTCCGATTCGCCCAGACGGTGGCCGACCGCCACTACGTCATGGAGCACGGCCGGGTCATCGATAGCGTCGCGAACGAGGACATGGCGGCGAGCATGGACCGCCTGCACGCCTATCTCGGCGTCTGAATCAACAACGGAGGAAAACGACACATGAACACCACACGCCGCACCGTCCTCGGTGCCGCCGCCGCCCTGCCCGCCATCGCCGGCGTGCCCGCGCGGGCGCAGGCCGCCACGCTGAAGATCGGCGTGCTGAACGACCAGTCGTCGCTGTATCGCGACATCTCCGGGCCGACCTCCGTCGCCTGCGTGCGGCAGGCGATCCAGGACAGCGGGATCGCGGGGCGCGGCGTGAACGTGGAGGTGGTGTTCGCCGACCACCAGAACCGCGCCGACGTCGGCTCCACCGTCGCCCGCCAGTGGATCGACCGGGACGGCGTGGACGTGATCGTGGACGTGCCGAACTCCGCCGTCGGCCTCGCGGTGAACGGCGTGGTGCGGGAGAAGAACAAGGTCTACCTCAACTCCACCGCGGCCACCGCGGACCTCACGGGCTCCGCCTGCTCCCCGAACACGGTGCACTGGACCTACGACACCTGGATGCTCGCCAGGTCCACCGGCGGCGCGCTCGTCAGCCAGGGCGGCGACACCTGGTACTTCATCACCGCGGACTACGCCTTCGGCCACGCGCTGGAGCGCGATACCGGCAACTTCGTCCGCGCCAACAACGGCCGCGTGCTCGGCGCGGTGCGGCACCCCCTGAACAACACGGACTTCTCGTCCTTCCTGCTCCAGGCGCAGCAGTCCCGTGCCAAGATCGTCGGCTTCGCCAACGCGGGGACGGACACGATCAACTCCGTGAAGCAGGCGGCGGAGTTCGGGCTGGTGCGGCGCGGCCAGAAGCTCGCGGTGCTGCTGATGTTCATCAACGACGTCCACTCGCTCGGCCTCCAGACCGCGCAGGGCCTCGTCTGCACCGAGACCTTCTACTGGGACCTGAACGACCGCACCCGCGCCTTCACCAACCGGGTGCGCGGGTCGCTGGCGGGCAACATGCCGGCCATGTCGCACGCCGGCTGCTACGCGGCGGTGCTGCATTACCTCAAGGCCGCGGGCGACATGGGCGCGGCGGCGGCGAAGGCGGACGGCGCGGCGGCGGTGGCCCGCATGAAGGCCATGCCGACGGACGACGACTGCTTCGGCGCCGGCTCCATCCGGCCGGACGGGCGGAAGCTCCACCCCTCCTACCTGTTCGAGGTGAAGACGCCCGCGGAGAGCCGCGCGCCGTGGGACTACTACAAGCTCCTCCAGACCACGCCGCAGGACCAGGCCTTCCGCCCCATCGCCGAGGGCGGCTGCTCCCTCGTTCGTTCCTGACGCCACGCGCCGCTCGGGAACGGGCGGCGCCTTCCCCCGGGTGACCGCGTGATCGAGGACATTCTTTTCCAGCTGGAACTCGGCCTGCCCCAGGTGGTCCTGGGGCTGGTCAACGGCGCCTTCTACGCGCTGCTCTCGCTCGGCCTCGCGGTCATCTTCGGGATGCTCAACGTCATCAACTTCGCCCACGGGGCGCAGTTCATGATGGGGGCCTTCGTCGCGTGGATGCTGCTGAACTACGCGGGGATCGGTTACTGGCCGGCCCTCATCCTGTCGCCGGTCATCGTCGGCGCCCTCGGCGTGGTGATCGAGAAGACGATGATCTCGCGTCTCTACAAGCTGGACCACCTCTACGGGCTGTTGCTGACCTTCGGCCTCGCCCTCATCATCGAGGGGCTGTTCCGCAACGCCTACGGCTCCTCCGGCCTGCCCTACGCGCCGCCCGCGGCGCTGACGGGTGCCCCGGTGGACCTCGGCTTCATGCTCCTGCCGAAATACCGGGTCTGGGTCGTGGTCGCGGCCTTCATCGTCTGCCTCGGCACCTGGCTCATCATCGAGAAGACCCGCCTCGGCGCCTACCTTCGTGCCGCGACGGAGAACGCCCCGCTCGTCCAGGCCTTCGGCGTGAACGTGCCGCGGATGGTGACGCTGACCTACGCCTCGGGCGTCGCCCTCGCGGCGCTCGCCGGCGTGCTGGCCGCGCCGATCTACTCGGTGAACCCGCAGATGGGATCGAACCTCATCATCGTCGTCTTCGCCGTCGTCGTGATCGGCGGGATGGGCTCCATCCTCGGCTCCGTCCTCACCGGCTTCGGGCTGGGGCTCGTCGAGGGCCTGACGAAGGTCTTCTACCCCGAGGCCTCGGCCACGGTGATCTTCGTCGTCATGGCGATCGTCCTGCTGGCGCGCCCCGCCGGCCTGTTCGGGAGGGCCTGACGACATGGCGTCCGCCACGACCGCCGACACCGCCCTCGGGATCCCCGCGAAGGCGGAGACGGGCGGCTTCCTCGGCTTCACCCGCGCCCAGGGCGTCGCCTTCCTCCTGATGCTCGCCTTCCTCGGGGTGGCGCCCTTCTTCCTCTACCCCGTGTTCCTCATGAAGGTGCTGTGCTTCGCGCTCTTCGCCTGCGCCTTCAACCTGCTGATCGGCTACGTCGGGCTGCTCTCCTTCGGCCACGCCATGTTCTTCGGGATGGGCGGCTACGCCACCGCGCACGCGGTGAAGGCCTGGGGCGTCACGCCGGAACTCGGCATCCTGCTGGCGGGCGTCGTCGGGGCGGGGCTCGGCATCGTCTCCGGCTGGCTCGCCATCCGCCGGCAGGGCATCTACTTCGCGATGATCACCCTGGCGCTCGCCCAGATGGTCTACTTCTTCTGCCTCCAGGCCCCCTTCACCGGGGGGGAGGACGGCATCCAGGGCGTCCCCCGCCGCGCCCTGTTCGGCGTGATCGACCTGCGCCCGGACCTGACGATGTACTGGGTGGTGGCCGCCGTCTTCCTCGCGGGCTTCCTCCTCATCCACCGCGTCGTCCAGTCGCCCTTCGGGCAGGTGCTGAAGGCGATCCGGGAGAACGAGCCGCGCGCCACCTCCCTCGGCTACCGGACCGACGACTACAAGCTCATCGCCTTCATCCTCTCCGCCACCCTCGCGGGCGTGGCGGGGGGAACGAAGTCCCTCGTCTTCGGCCTCGCCTCCCTCCCCGACGTGAACTGGCCGATGTCGGGGGAGGTCGTGCTGATGACCCTCCTCGGCGGCCTCGGCACGCTGTTCGGGCCGGTCGTCGGGGCGGCGGTGATCGTGACGATGCAGAACTACCTCGCGGGCTTCGGCGCCTGGGTCACGGTCAGCCAGGGCGTGATCTTCGTCCTCTGCGTCCTCGCCTTCCGCGCGGGGATCGTGGGCGAGTTCGCACGCCTCCTCCGCGTCCGCCTGTAGGTGGCGCGGCGGCGTCGCGGGCGCGAGGAGGGCGCGCTTGAAGCGACCGGGGTGCGGGACGATGTGACGCCCGCCATGTCGCCCACCCACCGCATCGTCGGCCTCGCCCTCGTCTCGGCCTCCCTCGGCTTCACCTCCGTCCTCGCCTTCGCCCGCGCGATCGGCGGGCTGTTCCGGTGAGCGACCCGACCCCGGTCCCGTGGTGGGCGGGTCTCCGCGCCGTGCCGCTGGCGTTCCTCGCGGTGCCCTTCGTGCCGGCGCTGTTCCTGGCGCTTGCCGGCGGTCACGGGCGACTCATCGGCGGCTGCGTCGCGGGGATCGCCGGCGTCGTCCTGGCGACCGCGCGGTTGCGGCGGGCCCGGCGGCGCGACAACCGGGCCGCCGCCGCCCTCCTCGGCGTCGGCACTGGGCTGGCGGCGGGGTTCGCCGGCGGAACGGGACCGATCGGCGGAGTCGTCCTCGGCCTCATGGCCTTCGCGGGCGCGCGCTTCCTCTACGCGGGCCGTGGCGAGGCCACGTCCTTCGCCGAGGAGTGGGGCACCTTCCGGGACCGGTTCCGGTCGCGCCTGTCGGTGCGGCCCGCCGCGCCCGCGGAGCCGCCGCCCACGGCGGCCCCGACCCGTGATCCGACGCGCGACCGTCTCGTCGCGCTCCGCTTCGCCGATGCACGCCTGCTCGGCGCGGTGGAGGCCCTAGATCGGCTGCATTCGGAGGTCGCCGCCCATCCGCGGCAGGGGATGGAGGCCCGCCGGGTACTGCTCCTCGGCGTGGACGGGTTGGAGCGGATCGCCGGGCGCCTCGGCGGCGGCGTCGCCCCGCCCGCCAACCTTCCGGACACGCTGGACGACTTGGCGAAGGCCGCCGACGGCGCCGCCCACGGTCTGCGCGCCGCCGAGACCGAGGCGCTGGAGATCCAGGTGAAGGTCCTCCGCGACCGCCTGCACGAGGAAGGCCGCGTATGAGCGACCGCCCGGACCCCCGCGACGTCGCCGCGAACCCGTCGCGCGCCGCCGAACTCGCGGCGAGGATCGCGCTGGACGACCCGAACTCCATCATCCGCTTCGGGCAGGAGGCGCAGAACCGCGCCGCCGCCGCCGCCGACGCCATGCTCGGCGCCGCGCGCAACGAGGCGACGGGGGAGGCGGGGGACGCCCTGTCGGGCCTCCTCACCACCCTCCGCGGCTTCGATGTGACCCGACTGGACGGGAAGCCCGGCCTGCTCGCGCGGGTCTTCAACAAGGGCGCCGCCCGCACCGC
>CAXVWQ010000066.1:0-2807 GCA_964263755.1 Roseomonas sp.
TGTCGGGCTGGGGCACGCTGACGGGCGAGGCCGCCTACACCTACGGCGCGATGATCCACAAGGCGGACCCGACGGTGGGCCTCGGCAACTTCAACCGCTCCGGCTACGACAACGCCGAGGTGAACCGCCTCCTCCTCGACGGCTCCCGCACCCTCGACGAGAACCGCCGCCGCGAGATGTTCGCCCGCGCCGCGGAGATCTCGATGAACGAGCGCCCGATGCTCCCGATCGTCATGCCGCAGACGGTGTGGGCGCTGGCGAAGAACCGCCTCACCTTCGCCGCCCGCATCGACCAGGAATCCCTCGCCCACCTGATGACGCCGCGGGCTCGCTAGGTCCTGACGGGCTTCATCCTGGGCCGCCTCGCCGGGGCGGCCCTCGTGGTGATGGCGATGTCGTTCCTCGTGTTCCTCGGGGTCTTCGCCATCGGCAACCCCGTGGACGTGCTGATCGACCCCGCCGCGACGCAGGCGATGCGCGCGGCGCTGATCCGACAGTACGGCCTCGACCTCCCCCTGCACGAGCAGTACCTCCGCTTCCTCGGCAACGTCGCGCGCGGCGATTTCGGCTCCTCCTTCGTCTTCCGCATCCCCGTGCTGAACCTCATCCTCTCGCGCCTCCCCGCCACCCTCGAACTCGCCACCGCCGCGATGCTCATCGCCACGGTCCTCGGCGTTCCGCTCGGCATCTGGGCCGGCTACCGCCCGGACTCCCGCTCCGCGAAGGGCATCACCGCGCTCTCCGTGCTCGGCTTCTCCGTCCCCACCTTCTGGATCGGCCTCCTCCTCATCCTCGCCTTCGCCGTGGAACTCCGCTGGCTCCCGTCGGGAGGCCGCGCCGCCGCCGGTCCCCTCGGCCTCTCCATCCTCTCCCCCGACGGCTGGAAATACCTCCTGCTCCCCGCCCTGAACCTCTCCCTCTTCAAGCTCGGCCTCATCATCCGCCTCGTCCGCGCCGGCACGGAGGAGGTGATGTCGTCGGAACACGTCCGCTTCGCCCGCGCCCAGGGATTGCCGGAACGCACGGTCATCCGCCTGCACGTCCTGAAGAACATCGGCATCCCCGTCGTGACGGTGTTCGGCCTGGAGTTCGGTTCGACGCTGGCCTTCGCCGTCGTCACCGAAACCGTTTTCAACTGGCCCGGATTGGGAAAACTCATCATCGAGAGCATCACCGCGTTGGACCGCCCGGTGATGGTCGCCCACCTCATCCTCGTCGTGCTGCTGTTCGTCACGATCAACCTCCTCGTCGAACTCTCCTACGGCCTCCTCGACCCCCGCGCCCGCGCCGGCGGCGCCCGCTAGGTGGAGGCGCTGCGCGACACCTGGGCCGACTACCGCCGCTCCCCGGTGGCCGTGGTCGCGCTGCTGCTGGTGATCCTCATCGTCGCCGCCGCGGTCCTCGCCCCGGTCCTCTCCCCCCAGGACCCCTACGACCAATCCGGCCTCGACCTCTCCGACGCCCGCCTCCCCCCCGGCGAGATCGGCTCGGGCGAATACGTCCACCTCCTCGGCACCGACAACGCGGGACGCGACCTCCTCTCCGCGATCCTCTACGGCCTGCGGATGTCCCTCGGGATCGCCGTCACCGCGGGGTTGGTGGCGCTGGTGATCGGCACCGCCATCGGCCTGCTCGCCGCCTACCGCGGCGGCACCATCGGCGCGGTCCTGATGCGGATCGTGGACCTGCAACTCTCCATGCCCGCGATCCTCCTGGCATTGGTGATCGTCGCCATGCTGGGCCAGGGCATCCCGCAACTGATGACCGCCCTCGTCATCGCACAGTACGCCTACTTCGCCCGCACCGCCTTCGGCGCCGCCTCCGCCGAACGCCGACGCGACTACGTGGAGGCGGCCCTCTCCACCCCCCTCTCCGGCGTCCGCGTCCTCTGGCGCCACCTCCTCCCCAATACCCTCCCGCCGCTGATCGTCGTCGCCACCGCCCAGATCGCCGCCGCCATCTCCCTTGAAGCCACCCTCTCCTTCCTCGGCCTGGGACTGCCGGTGACGCGCCCCTCCCTCGGCCTCCTCATCGCCAACGGCTTCGGGTTCATGCTCTCCGGCCGCTACTGGATCTCCGTCTATCCGGGCATCGCGCTGATGGTGACGGTCCTCGTCATCAACCTCGTCGGCGACCGCCTCCGCGCCGTGATGAACCCCCGGGGCAAGCGGTGAACGCCTCCCTGGAGGTCCGCGACCTCCGCACCGAATTCCCTACCCGCTCGGGCGTGGTCCGTGCCGTCAACGGCATCTCCTTCGCCATCCCCCACGGCCGCATCCTCGGCCTCGTCGGCGAGTCCGGTTCCGGCAAATCGGTGACCGGCTTCTCCATCATCGGCCTCGTGGACCCCCCGGGCCGCGTCACCGCCGGACAGGTGCTGCTGGATGGCGAGGACATCAGCGCCCTCCCTCCCGCCGCCATGCGCCGGATTCGCGGCGCCCGCGTCGCCATGGTCTTCCAGGACCCGCTGATGACGCTCAACCCCGTGCTCCGCGTCGGCACCCAGATGGCCGCCGCCGTCCGCGCGCACGACCGCGTCTCCCGCGCCGCCGCCTGGTCGCGCGCCGAGGACGCGCTGCGCACCGTCGGCATCCCCTCCCCGCGCGACCGCCTGGACGCCTACCCCCACCACCTCTCCGGCGGCATGCGCCAGCGCGTCGCCATCGCCACCGCCCTGCTGCACCGCCCCGCCGCCATCATCGCCGACGAACCCACCACCGCCCTCGACGTCTCCATCCAGTCCCAGATCCTCGCCGAGGTCCGACGCCTCGCCGACGACACCGGCACCGCTTTCCTCTGGATCAGTC
>CAXVWQ010000067.1:0-15378 GCA_964263755.1 Roseomonas sp.
GACCTGGCCGGTGCTGTCGGCTGATGAATGGCGGGGGCTGCGGGGGCTGCCGTATCCCGACCTCGCGGCGCGGCTGCTGGCGCGCTTCACGGGCGATGCATTCGACGAGGCCGCGCTGCGGGCGATGTGCGGGGAGGCCTATGCGGGCTTCGCGCATCCCGCCGTCGCGCCGTTGGTGCAGCTGGACCACCGGACCTTCGCCCTGGAGCTGTTCCACGGCCCGACGCTCGCCTTCAAGGACTTCGCCCTGCAGCTGCTGGGGCGGATGTTCGATGCGGTGCTGACGCGGCGCGGGGAGCGGCTGACGATCGTCGGCGCGACGTCCGGCGACACCGGATCGGCCGCGATCGAGGCGTGCCGGGACCGCGCGAGCCTCGAGGTCGTCATCCTCCACCCCGAGGGGCGGACGAGCGAGGTGCAGCGGCGGCAGATGACGACGGTGGGGTCGCCCAACATCCGCAACATCGCGGTGCGGAGCGACTTCGACGGGTGCCAGGACCTCGTGAAGGCGATGTTCAACGACGCGCCGTTCCGGGCGGAGATGAACCTCTCCGCGGTGAATTCCATCAACTGGGCGCGGATCGCGGCGCAGATCCCGTATTACGCCTACGCGGCGCTGGCGCTCGGCGCGCCGGAGCGGGCGGTGGCGTTCGCGGTGCCGACGGGGAACTTCGGCAACGTGCTGGCCGCCTGGGCGGCGCGGCGGATGGGGCTGCCGATCGCGTCGCTCGTCATCGGGTCCAACCGCAACGACATCCTCGCGCGCTTCGTGGCCTCGAACGACATGTCGGCGCGGCCGGTGGCGCCGAGCCTGTCGCCGAGCATGGACATCGCGGTGTCCTCCAACTTCGAGCGGCTGCTGTTCGAGCTGCTGGGACGCGACCCCGCGGCGACGGCGGCGACGATGCGCGCCTTCCGCGAAACCGGCCGGATGCCCGTGCCGGATGCGGCGTGGCGGGAGGCGACGGCGCTGTTCCGCGCGGCGGCCGTGGACGACGACGCGACGATCGAGGAGATGCGCCGGCTGCACGCGGCGGGCTACGCCGCCGACCCGCACACCGCCATCGGCACCGCCGCCGCCCGCGCCCTGCCGCCGGACGACCCCGCGGTGCCCGTGATCGTCGCCGCCACCGCCCACCCCGCGAAGTTCCCGGACGCGGTGGAGCGTGCGACCGGCGCCCGCCCGCCCCTGCCGCCGCACCTCGCGGACCTGTTCGACCGCCCGGAGCGGTTCGAGGTGCTGGACGCCGACCTCGGGGCGGTGGAGGCGGCGGTGCGCGCGCAGGTGGGACGCAACCGTTAGGTCAGGCGCCGGATTCAGGGCGCCGGCACGACCCGCCGCGCGTCCCGGACGGCCGCCTCCATCGCGGCGATCTCGTCATCCGTCAGCTCAGCGAAGGTCGCCCGCTTCGTCCGGGACAGGCGGCCGCCGTTCTGCAGGATGAGGCGGACGAGGCGGGAGGCGTGGCGGTCCGGCATGTCCACCACCTCCCGCACCGCGGCGAGGGCGCGGCCGTGCACGTCGAGGAACTCCACCTCCTCGCGCAGGTCGCGCTCCACCGCCTCGATGACGCATTCCCAGAGGTATTCGACGAGGCGGGTCGCGTCGAAGTAGCGGTAGAGCGGCGCGGTGTCGTTCGTCACCTCGATCCCGCCGCCCTCCCCGCCGACCCAGCGCCACGCGACATGGGGCATGAGGGCGCGCGAGAAGGTTTCCAGCGCCGCGTCGTAGGCCCGCCGGTCGCGCTCCATCGTCGCGGAGACGGGGAGGAGCAGGTCCTCCGGCGTCAGCCCCGCGGCGGCGAGGATGCGGTGGACGAGGTAGCGGTGGATGCGACCGTTGCGGTCCCCGAACGGGTGGATGAAGACGGAGGCGAAGGAGACGAGGGCCGCCGCGACGACGGGATCGAGGCCCGCGACCCGCCCTGCGAGGATGCGAAGGCCCTCCATCAGGTCGGGCACGTCCTGCGGCCTGGGGAAGACGCAGTGAACGATCTCGCGGTAGCCCGCGGCGGTCTCGCCGATGAAGACCTGCGTGTCCCGCCAGCCCGCGGCGCGGTAGCGGGGATCGACGATGAGGTTCTGGAGGCGGACGAAATCGGCCTCGCTGCCGACGTCGAAGTCCCGGACGGACCGGAGGGCGGCGACGAAGCGGCCGGCCCGGTCGGGCGACGGCTCCTCGCCCTCGATCGCGAAGGAGGAGCGGGTCTCCTTCGTGTAGAGGAAGGACAGGGCGCGGCGCAGCACCTCCGGGTCGGTGTCGCGCAGGAGGGCGGCGATCATCCCGCGGAGGTCCGTGGCGAGGAGGTCCTCCAGCCGCTTCGTGCGCCGGACGATGGGGCAGAGCCTCCGCGAGCCCGTGAGGTTGTCCTCCACGCGGTGGCGGGAGGACAGGATGCCGGATGCCGTGACGTGCAGCCGGGGATCGAGGGCCGGGACCGCCACGACGGCGCGTGCGTCCGGCAGGTCCAGGCGCCGGTCGAGAAGCGTCTCGAAGAGGAACCACGCCCGTCGGCTGAAGGCCCCGGTCGGCTCGGACCGCACCCAGGCCGCGATGCGGTCGTCGCCGACGGCGCGGAACGCCGCGTCGAGGATGCGGAGGTCCAGGGGCTCGTAGCGCATGGCGAACTTCAGGTCGGCGATCGGGTCGTCGCCCCAGTCCCGTGCCGGGGGGTAGCGCTCGACCCGCCACCCCGGGCCGTCGTCGCGGCGGCGGGGCCCCGGGCCGATGATCGAGACGATCGCCGGCGGCGGGACGGGGAGGCCGTAGCGATGGCGCAGGCCCGCCTGCCCGAGGTAGCGTTCGCCGGCGACGAGCTTCTGGGGCAGGGGTTCGTTCCCGAAACGCTCGCCGGGAGGGCGGGCCGGCCGGAAATCTTCACCGAAGCGGCAAAACTTTCAAGAATGGCGCCGGTCGCCCGATTTCTTGTTCGCCGCCGAGACCCGCCCCCGCGCCGGGTCCGGACCGGACAACGACCACCGGGTCGCCTCGCGCCTCCGCCCGATCCACCCTACATAGGGGGCCATGACCGAAGCGACCCTCGCCGCCCCCGATTCCTTCGCGGGGGGCTCCATCCGCCTCACCCGCCTCCCCTCCGGCCTGACGGTGGTCTCCGACACCATGCCCCGGGTCGAGACCGTCTCCATCGGCGCCTACGTCCACGCCGGCACGCGGGACGAGCGGGCGGAGGAGAACGGCTGCGCCCACTTCCTCGAACACATGGCCTTCAAGGGCACGACGCGCCGCGACGCCGCGGCCATCGCCCGCGAGATCGAGGCGGTCGGCGGCCACCTCAACGCCTACACGGCGCGGGAGAACACCGCCTACTACGCGAAGGTGCTGAAGGAGGACACGGCGCTCGCGGCCGACATCATCGGCGACATCCTCACGAACTCCACCTTCATCCCGGAGGAGGTGGAGCGCGAGCGCGGCGTGATCCTGCAGGAGATCGGCCAGGCGAACGACACGCCGGACGACATCATCTTCGACCACTTCCAGGACACCGCCTTCGCGTCGCAGCCGATGGGCCGCCCGACGCTGGGGCCGGAGGCGCTGATCGAGACGATGTCGCGCGAGACGCTCATGGCCTACATGCGCCGCCACTACGGCCCGTCCCGCATGGTGCTGGCCGCGGCCGGGGCGGTGGAGCACGACGCCCTCGTGGCGCTCGCGAACCAGCATTTCTCGAACCTTCCGGTGCCCGAAGCCCACACGGCGGAGCCCGCGCGCTACACCGGCGGCGAGTTCCGGGAGGAGCGCGACCTCGACCAGGTCCACGTCGTCCTCGGTTTCCCCGGCCCGGGCTACGGCGACGCGATGCACTACCCGACGATGCTGCTCTCGACGATCCTCGGCGGCGGCATGTCGTCCCGCCTGTTCCAGGAGATCCGGGAGAAGCGCGGCCTCGTGTATTCCGTCTATTCCTACCACTCCCCGTATCGCGACGGCGGGCTGTTCACGATCTACGCGGGAACGGGGGAGGACCAAGCCGCGGAACTCATGCCCGCGACGCTGGAGGAACTCCGCCGCGTGCAGCGCGACGTGACGGAGGAGGAACTGGCGCGCGCCAAGGCGCAGCTTCGCGCCTCGGTCCTCATGTCCCTCGAATCCACGGGATCGCGTTGCGAGCAAATCGCGCGCCAGTTGCAGGTCCACGGCCGCATCATCCCCGTGGAGGAGACGAAGGCGAAGATCGCCGCCGTCACCGTGGATCAGGTTCACGCCGCGGCGGCCCGCGCCTTCCGCGGCGCCCCGACCCTCGCCGCCCTCGGTCCCGCCGGGAAGGTCCCGGCGCTTCCCCACATCACGGAGCGGCTCGCGGCCTGATGAACGCCCTCGACCGTCTCTCGGATCTCGTGGCTGCCGCGCGTGCCGCGGGGGCCGATGCCGCCGACGCCCTCTTTGCCTCCGGCGCCGCCCTCTCCGTCTCCGTCCGCCTGGGCGACGTGGAGAACGTCGAGCGCTCGGAGGGCCTCGACATCGGGCTGCGCGTCTTCGTCGGCACGCGGCAGGCCATCGTCTCCACCACCGATCCGGACCCGATGCGCTTCGCGGCCCTGGCGGAGCGTGCGGTGGCGATGGCCCGCGCCGTGCCGGAGGACCCCTACGGCGGCCTGCCGGACGCGCCGCCGCCGCTGCCCGACGGCATCGCCCCCGGCATGGACGATGGCCAGCAGCCCGACGTCGCGGCGCTGACCCTTCGCGCCCGGATCGCCGAGGACGCGGCCCGCGCGGTTCCCGGCGTCACCAATTCCGAGGGCGCCGATGCCGGCTGGGCGCGCACCGAGATCGCGGTCGTCGCCTCCAACGGCTTCTCCGGCACCTACGCCCGCTCCGGACACTCCACCTCCGCCACCGCGCTGGCGGGGGAGGGGACGGGGATGGAGCGGGACTACGACCACCACGGCGTCGTCCACCTGTCGGACCTCGACGACCCCGCAGCGCTCGGCCGCAACGCCGGGGAACGCGCGGTGCGCCGCCTGAACCCGACCCGGCCGAGGACGGCGCGGCTGCCGGTGATCTACGATCCCCGGGTGTCGGCCTCGCTGCTGGGCCACCTGACCTCCGCGATCAACGGCGCCTCCGTCGCGCGCGGCACGACCTTCCTGCGGGACTCGCTCGGCAAGCCGGTCCTGGCGAAGGGCCTGACGGTGCGCGACGACCCGCTGCGCCCGAGGGGCCTCCGCACCCGCCCCTTCGACGCGGAGGGCGTCCCCGCCCGCGCCCGCTCCATCGTCGAGGATGGGGTGCTGACCACCTGGATCCTCGACACCCGCTCCGCCCGGCAGCTTGGCCTCGCCACCACCGGCCACGCCTCCCGCGGCACCGGGTCGCCGCCGTCGCCGTCCACGACGAACCTCTGGCTCGACCCCGGGGTGCTGACGCCCGAGGCCCTCATGGCCGACATCGTCGAGGGCTTCTACGTCACCGAGTTCATCGGCATGGGCGTCAACGGCATCACCGGCGACTACTCCCGCGGCGCCACCGGCTTCGTCATCCGCAACGGGGCGCTGGCCGAGCCCTTCTCCGGCGTCACCGTCGCGGGGAACCTGCGGGACATGTTCCTCCACATGACCCCCGCCGACGACCTGCGCTTCCGCCGCGGCACGGACGCGCCGACCATCCGGGTGGAGGGGCTGACGCTCGCGGGCGCCTAGGGCAAGGTTCCGGGGAACCCCCGGGAACCCTCCGCATGGCGATGAAGCTCTACGGCGTGCTGCGCTCCCGCGCCTCGCGCAACGCCTGGCTCCTGAAGGAACTGGGGGTTCCGTACGAGCGCGTGCCGGTCATCCAGGTCGGGCGGGTGGCGGAGCCGAGCGCCTACGGCGCACCGCTCAACACGTCGTCCGCGCCCTTCCTGGCGATCAACCCCAACGGCCAGATCCCCGCGCTGGAGGATGACGGCGTGGTGCTGACGGAGAGCCTCGCGATCAACCTCTACCTCGCCCGCAAGCGCGGCGGGCCGCTGGCGCCGCGGGACGTGACGGAGGACGGGCTGGCGACGCAGTGGTCCTTCTGGGCCGCGACGGCGGTCGAGCCGCACGCCATCAACATCGTGTATTTCGGCCCGAAGGGCTCGAAGGGCCACGACCGGGCGATCCACGCCGCCGCCGTGCTGGGGCTCCGCGCCCCCTTCGCCGTGCTGGACCGCGCGCTGGCGGAGGGCGGCGGCTTCCTCGTCGGTGGCCGCTTCACGGTGGCCGACCTGAACGTGGCGGAGGTGGTGCGCTACGCGATGGGCGCGCCGGACCTGTTCGAGGCGGCGCCGAACGTTCGGGCGTGGCTGGCGGCGTGCCACGCGCGGCCGGCGTTCAAGGCGATGATGGAGGCGCGGGAGACGGAGCCGGCGTGAAGCCCGACCATTGTCGCCCGAAGGTGGGCACTGCCGTCCGCGCGCCTCAAAGATCGGGCGGCGCCGTCCCCGCCTTGGTGAATGCATGGTCCCTGCACAAACCGAAGGCGCGACGTGCCGTGGCATGGTGGGCCATCGAGAGGCGATGGAAAGCCCGGAGGCAGCCGGCGTGCGGTAGGTCGGATGCGTTGACCCGGGCCAGGACCGCGCGATCATCAGCACCTCCCCTCCCGGCGGCCAGCGTCAGGAGCGAGTGGCCACACAGGGCGATCATCCGGGCACGCTCGCGATGGAGTTGTTCGCGCTGGTTGAGGCCGAAGAAATCAATGATGATGCGTCCCCGCCTGTGCTTGTATCCCCTGCTGGCGGCGGGCACGGCGGTCGTGACGATGAAGGTGACGAGCGTCTCCGGATCATCGTCGAGGTCACCGATGGGGTAGCAGAGGAAAGGCTTCTCCGAGCCCAGCGCAGCGGGTGGATCGGTCGCCTTGTCTCGCGTGCCCGCGACCGAGAAGAAGTTTGCCTTGAAGCGGGTGTTGCACACCTTGCAGGACGCCGCGTAGTTCAAGAGATCATACGCCAGCCAGTAATGGCCCGCGTCGGATGCGACTCCCGTGGGGAAGGCGTAGCTCAAGCCGGGGTGTCGGCCCGGGTCCGGCCATTCCATGACGGACGACTTCGGACGGAAGTGTTCGATGTCGAACTCGATCGTGCCGTATTCCGGATTCCCGAACTGACGTTCACAGAATACACATTTGTTCCGTTGCAGGACCATGAAGGCCGGCTTGGTTTTGCTCCAGATGGAGGACGTCTCCTCGAATTCACCGTGTCTCACGAAACTGGCGGTCCGTTTCGCGGCATTCTCGAACCACTTGGCGTCCACGACGCGGATGGCTGCCTCGACGGTGCACGCGGCGGGGGCGATGGTCCGTAGCGAATCTAGTGCTGCGTCATCCCGAGCCCCCGCATGACCGTGTTCAGGATACGTCCATCCAGCCTGCCTTCAATCCACCCGGATGTCGCGCACCGCGTATTGGTTGTCCGCCCGGTGCGTCACCGTCACGCCGGCCCGCACGGCCCAGGGGATGACCATGTGGTAGAGGGGGATGTGGCCGAAATCGCCGTTGTGCAGGGCGTGGCCCTCCCGGATCAGGGCGCGGCGGCGCTCCGCGTCCGGCTCCCGCTCCACCGCCGCGACGATCTCGTCGAGCCGCGGGTTGGAGTAGCCGCCGGCGTTCCAGGACGCGACGCCCGCGACGGAGCGCGATGCCATGATGGACCGCATGGTGTAGAGCGCGTCGAAGGTCGGGACGCCCCAGGACAGGCCGTAGAACGCCGTCTCCCGCCGCTGGAGGCGGCCGAGGTAGATCGTGTTGGGCTGGAGGTTCAGCGTCGCCCGCACGCCGACCTGCGCGAGCATCCCCGCGACCGCCTGGCACGCCTCGTCGTAGGTGCCGACGGGGCAGTCGAAGGGCACGGAGAAGCCGTTGGGATAGCCCGCCTCCGTCAGCAGCCGGCGTGCCGCGTCACGGTCGTAGGCCGGGCGGCGGTCCGTCTCCTCGCTCCAGCCGTTGACGTACTGCGTCCACATCGACCCGCTCGGCACCGCCTGTCCCCGCAGCGTGCGCGTGCGGATGGCGTTCATGTCGATCGCCTGCGCGATGGCCTGCCGCACCCGCACGTCCCTGAACGGGTTGCGGCCGCGCACGTCGGAACCGGGCAACTCCTCCGCCTCCTGGTTCATGCCGAGGAGGACCGTGCGGTTCTCCTGCCCGTCGAGGATGCGGAGGTTGGCTTGCCGCCGGATGCGTTCCACGTCCTGCGCTGGCAGCACGGGGACCATGTCCACCTCCCCCGACAGCAGCGCCGCGACGCGCGTGGGGTCGGAGGCGAGGATGACGTGGTGGTATTCCCCGACGTTGCCGCGCGCGATCCCCGCGGCATGGCCCCACCACGAATCGTTCCGCACCATCACGGTGCGCGAATCCACCTCGCGCCGCCGGATGACGTAGGGGCCGGTGCCGTTGGTGTTACGGGCGGTGTGCATCTCCTCCCGCGCGCCGAAGTTCTGCGGGGCCGTCGCGCGGTTCGCCTCGGCCCAGGCGCGGGACATGATGACGATGCGCGTCAGCTTGTCCGGCAGCGCCGTGTCCGGCGTGCGCGTGGTGACGTCCACCGTCAGCGGGCCCGACGCCTCGGCGCCCGTCACGGTGTCCACGTAGATGCCGTAGTTGCTCGTCGGCGCCCGGGCGCGGCCGATGGAGAACACCACGTCCTCCGCCGTCAGCGGCTCCCCGCCGTGGAAGCGCACGCCCTCCCGCAGGTGGAAGCGCCAGCGTCCCGGCTCCACCTGCTCCCACCGCGTGGCGAGGCCGGGAGCGAGCTTCAGGTCGTCGGCGCGGTGCACGAGCGTCTCGTAGATCTGCCAGACGAGGCCCCAGGTGAACTGCGCGTTCGTCGCGTGCGGGTCGAGGGTGGCGGCGTCCGTGCTCGTCGCCACGCGAAGGATGCGGCCCGGTGCTGCGGCGGCGGGCGCGGCGGGGGAGGGCGGGGCCTGCCCCCGGACCGGCGCCGACACGACGGCGGCCAGCGCCGCCCCCAGCAAACCACGAGCCCACATGGCGCAAATCCCTCTTGCCTGCGGTCACGATCCTCCGCCACGCGCCGTTTGGGAACCCTCGTCGTCACGGGTGTCCGGCGCCCCCGCTTCCCGGTAGCATGTCGGTCACGGGAGGACGACGCGATGGACCGGCCGGACCTGCTGGTGTTGGGGCCCTACAACACGCCGGAACTGGAGATGCTCGCCCGGCACTTCACCGTGCACCGGCTGTGGGAGGCGGAGGACGGGGACGCGCTCATCGCCCGCCTCGCCCCGACGTTGCGCGCCATCGGATCGAAGGGCGAGATCGGCGCCCCCGCCGCGCTGATGGACCGGCTTCCGGCGCTGGAGATCGTGTCGGTCTACGGCGTCGGCGTCGATGCGGTGGATTTGCCGCACGCCCGCGCCCGCGGCGTGCGCGTCACCAGCACGCCGGACGTGCTGAGCGAGGACGTGGCGGACATGGCCTGGGCGCTGCTCCTGGCCACCGCCCGGCGGATCCCGGCGGGCGACGCCCACGTGCGCTCCGGCGCCTGGGCGGCGGCCGCCTTCCCGATGGTGGGGCGCGCGCACGGCAAGCGGCTGGGGATCGTCGGCCTCGGACGCATCGGCCGCGCCGTGGCGCGCCGGGGCGAGGGCTTCGGGATGCCGATCGCCTATTCCGGCCGCACCCGCCGCGACGACGCGCCCTACGACTTCCACCCGGACCCGGCCTCGCTCGCCGCCGTCTCGGACATCCTCGTGGTCTGCGCGGCCGGCGGCGCGGAAACGCGCGGGCTGGTCGGCGCCGACGCCATCCGCGCGCTCGGCCCCTCCGGCCTCCTCGTCAACGTCTCCCGCGGCACGGTGGTGGACGAGGCGGCGCTGCTGGATGCGTTGGAAACCGGCGCCCTCGGCGCCGCGGGCCTCGACGTGTTCCTGAACGAGCCGACCCCGGACCCGCGCTTCGCCGCCCTGCCGAACGTCGTCCTGCAGCCCCACGCCAGCAGCGGCACGCACGAGACGCGGATGGCGATGGCCGAGCTCGTGCGTGACAACCTCCTCGCCCACTTCGGCGGCCATCCCCTGCCGACGCCGGTCGCGTGAGGGCCCGGTCCGCCACACGGGGGGATACGCGCTGGCCGACGGTGGTCGCGGGCACCGCCCTGCGGCCGCGTCGGCGGATGCGGGCCGGTCAGCCGTCCAGCCGCACGCCGACCTCGCGCGCGAGGGCACCGTAGGTCGCGCGTTCGCGCGCCACGAAGGCGGCGAAGGCGTCCGGTCCCTCCGCCGTCACCTCCGCGGCGAAGTCGCGGGCCAGGCGGGCGCGGAGGTCGGGTTCGGTCAGCACGGTGCGGAGGTCGCGGGCGATCCGCTCGCTCACCGCCGGGGGCGTGCCGCGGGGGCCGAGGACGCCGAACCAGCCGACCGAGACGACGTCCGGGTGGGTCTCCGCCACCGTCGGCACCGCCGGCAGGTCCGGGAAGCGGGCGGCGGAGGTGACGGCGAGGGCGCGCATCGCGCCGGAGCGAACCTGCGGCGCGAGGACGGGGGTGCCCTCGATCATCACGTCGGCGCGGCCGGTGATCGTGTCGGACACCGCGCCGCCGATCGCGGCGTAGGGGACGTTCGTCATGTCCACGCCCGCGGCGCGCCGCATCAGTTCGAAGGCGAAGCGCGGGAGGTTGGCGGCGCCGGAGGTCGCGAAGGTGAGGGTGCCGGGCCGCGCGCGGGCCGCGGCGAGGAGGTCGGGCAGCGTCGCGTAGGGCGCGCCGGGGCGGGTCGCGATGAGGAAGGGCGCGGCCATGACGCCGGAGATCGGGACGAAGTCGCGTTCGGAATCGAAGCCGGTGTTCCGCATCAGCCGCTCGTTCAGGACGAGGAGGGAGGCGTGGGCGAACAACAGGGTGGCGCCGTCCGGCGCGGCGGCGGCGACCGCCTGTCCCGCGAGGTTGCCGTTGGCCGCGGGGCGGTTGTCCACCACCACCGGCACGCCCCAGAGGGCCGAGAGCCGTTCCGCGACGATGCGGGCCGCCACGTCCGGCGCCGCGCCGCCCGGTGCGCCGAGGACGAGGCGGACGGGGCGCGCGGCGGTCTGGGCCAGCGCCGGGAACGCCGGGGACAACGGGGCCAGCGTCGCGGCGCCGAGGCCGGCGAGGGCGGCGCGACGGGTGGGAAGGAGGATCATGGGTGGGGCCTTCACGACGGGATCTGCACGCCGAGCGAGGGGATGAGGGCGGCCCAGCGCCGCGCCTCCTCCAGGTGGAACCGGTGGAAATCGTCGCCGAACAGGGCGCCCGGTTCCAGGCCGAGGCGGGCGATGCGCTCGCGGTAGGCGGGGCGGGAGGCGGCGGTGCGGGCGGCCTCCGTCAGCCGCGTCCGCGCCTCGTCCGGCACGCCCGCGCGGGCGTAGAGGCCGAACCAGAGCGTGACGTCCACGTCGTGGCTCAGTTCGCGCAGCGTCGGCACCTCCGGCATGAGGGGGGAGCGGGCGGCGCCGGTGACGGCCAGCGCCCGCAGCGCGCCGTCGCGGATCTGCGGCAGCGCGGTGGAGTCGGAGAACATGAGGGTCACGCGGCCCGCGACGATCTCCGTCAGCGACGCCGGGTAGCCGTTGTAGGGCACGGGGATCATCTCCGTTCCCGTCGCGCGCATCAGCATCGCGCCGACGAGGCTCGGCGTGGAGCCGGCGCCGACGTGGCCGAAGGACAGCGCGCCGGGGCGGGCCCTGGCGTCGGCGATGAGCGCGGCGACGTCGCGATACGGCGCGTCCGGCCTCACGACGAGGAAGAGCGGCGTCGAGGCCAGCAGCGCGAGGCCGCGCACGTCCCGCGTGATGTCCAGCGGCATGCGCGGCAGCACCGCGGCGTTGATCGCCATGGAGCCGAGGGTGGAGATGAGGATGGTGTAGCCGTCGGCCGGCGCCCCGATCGCCGCCTGGGTGCCGATGAGGCCGGAGCCGCCGGTGCGGTTCTCGACGACCACCTGCTGTCCCAGCACGTCCGCCATCTCGGGCGCGAGGAGGCGCGGGATGGAGTCGGAGACGCTGCCGGGCGCGCCGGGGGAGACGAAGCGGATCGGCCGCGTCGGGAAGCCCTGCGCACGGGCGGGGGCCGCCGCGGCCGCGAGGGCGAGCGCCAGGGCGGCGCGGCGGGTGCTGGTCATGTGGCAGGTGTCCCCAGAAGGCGCGGGAAGAGGGCGGCGGCGTTGTCGCGCCCGATCGCGCGCCGGGCGGCATCGTCCAGGTCGAGGGCGGCGAACTCCGCGGCGGCGTGGGCCAGCGGGAAGTAGGAGAAGTCGCTGCCGAACAGGATGTGCGTGTCCGGGACGAGGCGGCGCAGCATCGCGACGGCTTCCGGCGCGCAGGCCTGGGCGCATTCGAAGCGGAACCGTGCGAACCCGGCATGGAGACCGTCCGGGAACAGGCGCGCGAGCCCGTCCGGGCCGATGCTGTCCCAGCCCCGGAAGCCGGCGAAGCGGCCGAGGAGGATCGGCATGACGCCGCCGCCATGCGCGAAGATGAAGCGGATGTTCGAGTGGCGCCGGGCGATGCCCTTGGTGAGCAGGCCGAGGATGACCCGCGCGGTGTGCACGGGGAACTCGATCCAGGGCGGGGTGACGGCGTCGCCGCCGTAGGACCGGGACAGGGCGCCGCTCCCCGGGGTGGGCGCGGGGTGGACGAACACGACGGCGCCGCGGCGGTCCAGTTCCTCGAAGACCGGGGCATTGCGGTCGTCGGGAAGCCAGACGTCGCCCTCGTTCGTGGAGACGCCGATGCCGTCGGCGCCGAGGACGTCGAAGGCATGCGCGATCTCCGCCACCGCCGCGTCCGGGTCGGCCATCGGCAGAAGGGCGAACAGCCCGAAGCGGCCGGGGTGGTCGCGGCAGAGCGTCGTGGCCCATTCGTTCCAGCCGCGGATGCGCGCGACGCGGTCGGGGCCGGGATCGTGGATCGGGCCGAGCGAGGCGATGGCGGTGGCGATGCCGGCCCCGTCCATCCCCTCCAACGCGGCCGCGACGGTCCAGGGCCGTCCCTCGTTGTCGTGCCCCGTCGGGTTGAAGTGGTGGTGCACGTCCACCAGCCCCCCTGGCAGCCCGCCGGGCACGCGCCTAGCCCCGTGACCGCAGTTCGAACGGCAGCGCCTTGAAGCCGTAGAGGCCGCGGTTGGCGCCCATCTCCGGCTCGCCCGCTTCCAGCACGTCGCAGTGCTCCACCAACGCCTCCAGCAGAACCTCCATCTCGATGCGCGCGAGGTGCAGCCCGGCGCACATGTGCGCGCCGGTGCCCCAGGACAGCTGGGCCCGCGCGTCGCGGCGGATGTCGTAGCGGTCGGGGTCGGGGTAGCGGCGCTCGTCGCGATTGGCGGCGCCGTAGATCAGCATCACGCGCGCGCCTTCCGGGATCACGTGATCCCCCACCGGGTGGTCCGCACGCGCCACGCGGGAGAACCAGCGGACGACGGAGGAGTGCCGCACGCTCTCCAGCACCGCGGAGGTGATAAGCGACGGGTCGTCCTTCAGCAGCCGCCACTGGACCGGCGCCGTGGCGAGGTTGTGCAGCAGGATGCCCTTCGCGAGGATCGTCGTGTCGAGGCTCGGCAGCACGTAGGCGCTCAGCGCCCCCCGCGCCTCCGCCTCGCTCAGGCGCCCGGCATCCACCGCCTCGAACATGCCGCGGCCCCAGCTGCCCTCCCGTAGGCCCGCGCGGTCCTGCCGGGCGAGGTAGGCGCGCGCTTGCCCCAGCAGGGCGAAGTCCGAGGCGAACTCCGGCTTGTCGGGGCCGATCGCGTTGAAGGTCGCGGCGGCCCAGTCGAGCATGGAGGCACGGCCGTCCTCCGGCAGGCCCACAAGCACGCTGATCGCCACCGTCGGCAGCAGCGTCGCGATCTCCGTCATCGCGTCGAACGGGCCGCGGTCCACGAGGGCGGCGACGCGCTCCGTGATCAGGTCCTTCAACAAGGCCCGGTGCTGCCGCAGCTGGCTCGGCATGAGGGGCCGCATCACCTCCGCCCGCAGGCGTTTGTGCAGGTCGCCGTCGGAGGAGATGATGTTCGGCGCGCCCGGCCGGTTGAAGACGTCGCTGAACCCCACGCCCTCCCCGCTCACGAGCACGTCGGAGGCGCGGAGGGCGTTCCGCACGTCGTCGAAGCGGGCGATGGCGAAGACGTCCGGCTCCGCGAGGCGGACCAGCGGGCCGAGGTCGCGCAGCGCCCGGTAGTGTTCGAAGGGCGCGCGGAGCGCCGCGGGGGAGAAGAGATCCTCGTGGTAGGTGGCGGGCGGGCGGGTCATCACGTCCATGCGCCGGCGCTCCCCATGCGGCCGGAGCCGCGCATCCTGCCCTGGTGATGGTGAACGACATCCGCGTCGCGCCCGACGGGCGCGGCACCACCATCGTGGACGTCGGATGCAGCGAACCGCACCGCGTTGCCTCCCCCGGCAATCGCCGATCATCGGAGTCATCCGATGCGGAAGTCAACCGAGCCGTCCGGTCGTGCCTTCGGATGCACGGCGCATCGCCGACGCGACGATCGATCCGCCGCTCCGCCGTCGCACGGGCCACCCGGGAGGCGTGAACTACGGCACCCTCGGCGTCGCCTCCATCCCGCACCTCGCGATCCTCGAATGGGAACGCGCGGCGGGCATCCGCATGACCCACGTGCCCTATCGCGGCGGCGGCTTCGTGCTGACGGAGGTGATCGCCGGGCGGCTGGAGGTCGGTGCCATCGTCCTCGACTCGGCGTCGGGACGCACCGACATCCGTCTCCTCGCGGTGCTCGACACCGCCCGCGATCCCGCCTTCCCCGACGTGCCGACGGCGGCGGAAGGCGGCTTCGACGTGGCGCCCACCTCCTTCGGCGGGTTGATGGCGCCCGCGGGAACGCCGCCCGACCGCGTCGCGATCCTGGAAGCCGCCTGCGCCGAGGCCGCGCGCGACGAGGGCTACCGCGCCGCCGCGCGCCGCGCCCTTCAGCCCGAGACCTACCACACCGGCGCCGACGCCTTCGCCGCCCGCCTCGCCCGCGACGTGGCGGACAAGGCGGGGCTGCTGCGCGGCATCGCCGTGAACGACTGAACGACCGCCGAACGCGGCCGACGGAGGAACGACACCATGATCACCCGCAGGATGCTCGCGGCGCTCGCCGCGCTCGGCCTCGCCCCCCCCGTCGTGGCGCAGGAGTTGCTACGAACGATCACCCTCGTCGTACCGTTCTCGGCCGGCAGCGTCATCGACATCATGGCCCGCCCCTTCGCTGAAGGGATGCGGGAGGCCTTGGGCGGCAACACGACCGTCATCGTCGTCAACCACGACGGCGGCGGCGGCTCCGTCGGCGCCGCGGCGGTGGCGACGGCCCGCCCGGACGGCGCGACGCCGTTCTACGGCCCCTCCGGCATGGTCACGACCCGCCCGTTCCTCGTCGAGGGCCTGCCCTACGCCTACGGCGCGCT
>CAXVWQ010000068.1:0-5130 GCA_964263755.1 Roseomonas sp.
ACGAACAGCACGCCCCTGACGCGACGCGGCATCATCGCCGCCGGCGCCGCCGCCCTCGCGGCCCCCCTCATTCCGAGCCCCGCGCTCGCCCAGCCCGCCTGGCCCGCCGGACGCCCCATCGAGGTCATCGTCGGCTTCGCCCCGGGCGGCGGCACGGACGTGATGATGCGCGCCCTCGCCCAGTCCCTCCCGGCCGAGTTGCCCGGCGCCACCTTCGTCGTCGCCAACCGCCCCGGCGCGGGGGGCGAGACCGCCTACGTCGCGCTGCAATCCGCCCGCCCCGACGGCTACACCCTCGGCACCCTCAACACGCCGGGCTACATCTCCCTCTCGGTGGAACGCCGCACGCGCTACGACCGCGCGCGCATCCGCGCCATCGCCCGGCTGGTGGACGACCCGTCGGCCTTCGTCGTCCACCGCGACTCCCCCTACCGCACCCTCCGCGATCTCGTGGAGGCCGCGAAGCGCCGGCCCGGCACGATCTCCGTCGCCTCCTCCGGCGTCGGCACCGACGACCACCTCGGCCTCACCCTGTTCCAGGCCGCCTCCGGCACGGAGTTCATCCACACGCCCTTCGCCGGCGCCGGCCCCGTGAAGAACGCCGCGCTGGCCCGCCACATCGACGTCGCCGGCCTCAACCTCGGGGAGATCGGGACGCTCGGGCAGGAGAACCCGGTGCTGCGGCCCCTCGCCGGCATGGGCGAGGCGCGCTGGGCGCTCATGCCGAACGTGCCGACCTTCCGCGAGGAGGGGTACGACGTGGTGATGACGAGCGAGCGCGGCGTCGGCGCTCCCCGCGGCGTGCCGGACGAGATCGCGACCCGGCTGCAGGAGGCGGTGGTCCGGGTGATCGCCAAACCGGAATGGGACGAGACGGTCCGGCGTCTCGAACTGCCGATGGCCTACCTCCCCGGCGCGGAATGGGAGGCGCAGATGCCGGCGCAGGAGACGCGCTACCGCCGCATCTGGGACACCACGCCCTGGCACTGAGCGCGACCGTCACCGAACGGTGCCGCGACATCCCGCGCGCGCGACGCTACATCGCGGCGAACGACGTGAGGATGCCCCGATGACGCCCCGCGCCACCCTGTCGCGCCGCGCCCTGCTGGGCGCCGCGCTGGCCGCCCCCTTCGTGCGCCCTGCGCCGGCCGCGGGCGCGGCGCGCATCGCCCTCCTCCACCTCAACGACTTCCACTCGAAGCACGAGGGCGTGGCGGAGGGCGGGTCCAACTGCCGGGACGGCCGCCCCTGCCTCGGCGGCGCCGCGCGGCTGGCGGGGGCGGTGCGGGACGCGCGGGCGGATGCGGCGGCGGCGGGGCGGGCGAGCCTCCTCCTCGACGCCGGGGACGAGTTCATGGGGAGCCTGTTCTACACCGTGCACCGCGGCGCGGCGGAGGCGGCGGTGGGGCGCGCCATCGGCACCGCCGCGATGGCCCTCGGCAACCACGAGTTCGACCACGGGCCGGAGAACCTCGCCCGCTACCTCGCGCAACTGCCGATCCCCGTCCTGTCCGCCAACCTCGACACCTCGCGCGAGCCCCACCTGCGCGACCGCGTCGCCCGCTCCGCCGTGCTGGACGCCGGCGGCACCCGCATCGGCGTGGTGGGGCTGACGACGCCGGACACCGCCGGCTCCTCCTCACCCGGCCCGAACCTGCGCTTCACCGACCCGCTGGAGGCGACGGAACGCGCGATCTTCGACCTTCGCCGCGACGGCGTGCGGACGGTGGTCGTCGTCTCCCATCTCGGCCTCCCCGCCGACCGGCGGCTGGCGGCGGAGGTGGCGGGGGTGGACGCGATCGTCGGCGGCCATTCCCACCTGCTGCTGGCCGACGGGTTGCCGGGCGCCGTCGGGCCGCACCCGCTGCTGGTCGCGGGCCGGGACCGGGACGTGCGGATCGTCCAGGCCGGCGCGCACGGCCGCTACCTCGGCCGCCTCGACCTCGACCTCGCGCCGGACGGCCGCGTGGCGGCGCATGGCGGCGCGGTGCGCGCGATCGACGCGACGGTCGCGGAGGACCCGGCGGTCGCCGCGGTCGTCGCGACCTACGCCGCACCGCTGGCGGAGATGCGCCGCCGCCCCGTCGGCACCGCCCTCGGCCCCTTCCCGGAGGCCGCCTGCCGCACCGGCGAATGCGCCCTCGGCAACCTCGTCGCGGAGGCGATGCTCGCCGGCACGCCCCGGGCGGACGCCGCGATCATGAACGGCGGCGGGCTCCGCGCCCCCCTGTCCGAGGGCACGGTCACCCTCGGCGACGTGCTCGCCGTGCTGCCCTTCGTCAACACCGCCGCCACGCTGACGATCCGCGGCGGCGCGCTGCGCGAGGCGCTGGAGAACGGCGTTTCCCGCCTGCCGGCCCCGGCCGGTCGCTTCCCGCACGTGGCGGGGATGCGGGTGATCCTGGACCCGGACGCCCCCCCCGGCCGCCGCGTGCGGGAGGTGACGGTCGGCGGCGCACTCCTCGACCCCGACCGCGCCTACCGGATCGTCACGAACGACTTCATGCGCCGCGGCGGCGACGGCTACGCCGCCTTCCGGGAGGCGCCGGAAGCCTACGACGACGGCCCGCCGCTGGAGGACGTGGTGGCGGACCACCTCGCGGCGCGCGGTCCGGTGGCGCCGCGGCTGGATGGGCGGATCGGGCGGTAGGGCGCTATTCGGTCCGCCGGACCCGGGTCACCCGTCCGGCGCGCCAGCGAAGCAGGACGCGCTCGCGCAGGTTCCGGAACAGGCGAGGTGGCAGGGTGCCGAGGGCAACGCTTTCGGGTCCGCCGGCTGGGCGGGGATGCAGGTCGGGCCCCGGCCATGCGAACTCATTGACCTCGGTCAGGATGATCCAGGACCGGGCCTCGTCCAGACCGAGATGCCGCTTCACCTCGGCAGGTATCTCCATCGCGTCCGACGGGTCCGGTGGCGTGGCGTGCGTCACCGGAACCACCACGACGATCGTCCTGCCCCGCCTGTCATCCAGGGCGACGACGATCGCGCAGGGGCGGGCCCTCGCACCTTCCTCCCGGCCGGCCCGGGCCTCACGGTCCCAGAGGTATCCGTAGCGGAGGACGAGACCCGGCGTCGGGGAGGGCCAGCTCACGGAACCTCTTCCGGTTCCCAATCGCCCAGAAGGTCATCCAGATAGGCGTATTCCGCCGGCACCTCGGCCTTGGCGATGAGGGCCGCCGTTTCGTCGTCGAGGAGGTCCACCTCGACCCGGCGGCGATCCTTCGCCTTGAGTCGCGCGTATTCCGTCGCGGACAGGAGGACGAGCTCGTCCCGGTCACCCTCCGTGATCGTCACGGGCTCCGCCCGCGCGCGTTCGGACACGGCGGCGGGATCGCGGACGAACTCGATAGAGGTGATCCTCATGGGGCGAGTATGGCCACCCGCCGCCACCCCCTCAAGCGCCCCTTGCGCGTCGCCCCACCCCGCCGCAGGTTCGGCGGCGCACCCCCACGGGAACCCGCCGCGCATGGCCGAGGCCTACGACCCGCAGAACGTCTTCGCCCGCATCCTCCGCGGCGAGGTCCCGTGCCGGCGCGCGCACGAGGACGAATACGCCCTCGCCTTCCACGACATCGCGCCGCAGGCCCCGGTCCACGTCCTCGTCATCCCGAAGGGCCCCTACCTCTCCCTCTCCGATTTCGGCGCGCGGGCGACGACGGAGGAGATCGCGGGCTTCTGGCGCGCCGTCTCCCGCGTCGCGGCCGACCTCGGCCTGGACGCGCGCGGCTACCGGGCGCTGACGAACGTCGGCGAGGACGGCGGCCAGGAGGTGCCGCACTTCCACGTCCACCTCTTCGGTGGGCGGCGGATCGGGCGGATGGTGCCGCCCACCCCATGATGGCGCGAGCGTGAGCGAGGCCGCCGCCGCCCGGGCCGCGCTCGACGCCGCGGGCACGCTGCCGGACGACGAACTCGACATCGGGGCGGTGGCCGTGGCCTTCGCGCGGGTGGACCGGCCGGAGCTCGACTGGCGCGCCGCCCTCGACCGGCTGTCCGCGGTGGTGCGGGACGTGCTGGCGACGCCCGACCCGGGGGAGGGGGAGGGCCGCCGGGCGGTCCTCGCGGAGGTCATCCACGGCCGCCACCGCTACGCCGGGGACACCGAGACCTACGACCACCCCGACAACGCCAACCTCATCCGCGTGACCGAGCGGCGGCAGGGCCTCCCGGTCGCCCTCGGCATCGTCTGGCTGCACGCGGCCCACGCCGCCGGCTGGGTGGCGCGCGGGCTGGACTTCCCGGGCCACTTCCTCCTCGCCGTGGAGGGGCCGCGGGGTGCGACGGTGGCGGACCCCTTCGGCGGCGGCGCCGCCCTCGCCGCCCCGGATCTGCGGGCCCTGGTGAAGCGGGTGGAGGGCGAGGCGGCGGAACTCCGCCCCGGCCTCCTCGTCCCGATGAGCCGGCGGGCGGTGCTGCTGCGGTTGCAGACCAACATCCGCCTGCGCCGCCTCGCGGCCCGGGACACGGAGGGCGCGCTGGCCTGCACGGAGGACATGCTCCGCCTCGCCCCCGACGCCGCCCCCCTCTGGCGCGAGGCCGCGCTGATGCAGGGCAACCTCGGCCGCTACGGCGCCGCCATCGCCGCCATGGAACGCTTCATCACCCTCATGCCCGCCGGCGAGGCGACCGCCCGCGCCCGCGCTTCCATCGAGGAATGGCGCGCCCGCCTGAACTGACCCGCCTGAATCGATGCGGATCCGCGCGACACAACCCGGCGCCCTCAGCGGCGTTCCCCCACCCGTGGATCACCCCCGCCGACCCGGCGAGGGTGGACCGATCGGCACACACCAAGGGAACAGGCACATGGACAGCGATCGCATCATCGGCGCGGGCAAGCAGGCCGCCGGAGAGGTCCAGGAGGGGATCGGCAGCCTCATCGGCGACACCCGCACCCAGGCCCGGGGCCGGGCGACCCAGGCGAAGGGGCAGGCGCAGAACTCCGTCGGCCAGCTGGAGGACTACATCCGCGACCAGCCGATGCAGGCGGCCCTCATCGCCCTCGGCGTGGGCTGGCTGCTGGGGCGCCTCCGGATCATCTGAGGTCGGCGCCCGGGGAGGGCGCCGCCTTCGAACGACGGCGCCCCCTCCTCTTTCGGATGCAGGTCCAGGAGGCTCAGCCTCCTGGTGGG
>CAXVWQ010000069.1:0-8953 GCA_964263755.1 Roseomonas sp.
CCCGCCCGCGCCGCCCCAGCCACCGGCCCAGCCGCGGCGCTAGCGTGGCCGCGGACTCCCGCTTCCACACCTACGCCGGCCCGTTGCCGCTCTCGGCGCTGGCGAGGGCGGCCGGCGCAGCGGTCCCGGTCGGTCCCGACCGGGAGATCCGGGGCGTCGCGCCGCTTCCGTCGGCCGGCCCGGACGACGTCTCCTTCCTCGACGGCAAGCGCTGGCTGCCCGCCCTGCGCGAGACCCGCGCCGCCGCCGTCGTCCTGCCGGCCGAGCACGCGTCGTCCGTCCCGTCCGGCACCGCCGCCCTCGTCGTGCGCGACCCCGTCCTCGGCTTCGCCCGCCTCGCGGCGCTGCTGCACCCGCCCCGCCGCGCCGCCACCGGCCGCCACCCCACCGCGGTCGTCGCGGAGGACGCGGAGATCGGCGAGGGGAGCGAGATCGGCCCCTACGCCGTCATCGAATCCGGTGTCCGCCTCGGCGCCCGCTCCCTCGTCGGCGCCCACGCCCATATCGGCCCGGGGTGCGTCTTCGGCGTGGAGTGCCGCATCCTGTCCCACGTCACCGTCTCCCACACGCTCGCGGGGGCCCGGGTGACGCTGAACCCGGGCGCCCGCGTCGGTTCCGAAGGGTTCGGCTTCGTCCCCTCCCGGGAAGGCGGCTTCGTGACGGTTCCCCAGCTCGGGCGCGTCATCCTCGGCGACGAGGTGGAGATCGGCGCCAACGCCTGCGTGGACCGCGGATCCGGCAACGACACGGTCATCGGCGCGGGCACGCGGATCGACAATCTCGTCATGCTCGGCCATAACGTGCGTGTCGGCCGCTCCTGCGTCGTCATCGCCCAGGCCGGCGTCGCCGGCTCGACGGTCATCGGGGACGGCGTCGTCATCGCCGCCCAGTCCGGCTTGTCGGGCCACCTCCAAGTCGGCGACGGCGCCCGCGTCGGCGCCCAGGCCGGGGTGATGAGGGACGTGGCCGCGGGGGAGGACGTCCTCGGCTCGCCCGCATGGCCGAAGCGCGAGACCATGCGCTCCTTCATCGCCTTGCGACGCTTGGCCGGCAGGAATCCGAGCACCCCATGACCCCCGATGACAGCGGCGTCGCCCCGGGCGGGGCCCCACGCGGCCAGACCCGCTCCACGATGGACGTCCTCGCCATCATGGAGGCCCTGCCGCACCGCTATCCCTTCCTGCTGGTGGACCGGATCGTCGACCTGATCCCCGACGTGTCCTGCACCGGCATCAAGAACGTCACGATCAACGAGGGCGTGTTCCAGGGCCATTTCCCCCGCCACCCCGTCATGCCCGGCGTGATGATCATCGAGAGCATGGCGCAGACCGCCGGCGTCCTCGTCGTCGAGACGCTCGGCCCCGACGCCAAGGGCAAGCTCGTCTACTTCATGACGATCGACAACGCGAAGTTCCGCCGCCCCGTCGTCCCCGGTGACCAGATGTTCGTCCACGTCCGCAAGACGCGGAACCGCGGCAACATCTGGAAGTTCTCCGCCGAGGCGAAGGTGGACGGCGTGGTCGTCGCGGAAGCGACCTACGCCGCCATGATCCTGGATTCCTGACCGCGTGCCCACAATCCACCCCACCGCCATCGTCGCCCCCGGCGCCGCGCTCGCCGCCTCCGTCGTCATCGGCCCCTACGCCTCCGTCGGCCCCGCCGTGGTGGTGGGGGAGGGCGTGGAGGTCGGCGCCCACGCCGTCCTCGACGGCATCACGACGCTGGGGGAGGGCGTGCAGGTCCTGCCCTTCGCCTCCGTCGGCCTCCCGCCGCAGGACCTGAAATACAAGGGGGAGCCGACCCGGGTGGAGGTCGGCCCCCGCACCATCATACGGGAGCACGCCACCGTCCATCGCGGCTCCGTCTCCGGCGACGGCATCACCCGCATCGGCGCCGACTGCCTCATCATGTGCGTCGCCCATGTCGGCCACGACTGCGCGCTGGCGGACCGCGTCATCCTCGCCAACAACGTCATGCTCGGCGGCCACGTCGAGATCGGCGACAACGTCTTCGTCGGCGGCGGCACCGCGGTCCACCAGTCCGTCCGCATCGGCCGACAGGCGGTGATCGGCGGCATGTCCGGGGTGGAGCGGGACGTCATCCCCTTCGGCTCCTGCATGGGCAACCGCGCCCGCCTCATCGGCCTGAACCTCATCGGCCTGAAGCGACGCGGCTTCGGGCGGGACGCCATCAACGCCCTTCGCGCCACCTACCGCGCCCTCTTCCTCGGCCGCGGCCAGTTCGACGACCGCCTCGCCGAGGTCACGCGCGACCACGCCGGCCAGACCGAGGTGGAGGAGGTGCTGGCCTTCATCCGCGCCGGCACCCGCCGCGGCCTGATGCGCGCCGGCCGCGCCCCCGCCGAGGCGATGGAAGCCGCCGAGGCCGCCTGACCCCCATGCCGGCCCCGACGAGTCCCAGCCCCTTGGCGATCATCGTCGGCGGCGGCCCCGTGCCCCTGCGCGTCGCCGCCGCCGCCCGCGCCATGGGCCGCCCGGTCCACGCCCTGCTGCTGGAGGGTTTCGCCGACCCGCGGGACTGGGTCGGAACCCCCTCGCTCGCCATCCGCCTCGGCGCCGCCGGGCAGGGCCTGGAATGGCTCAAGCGCACCGGCGCCCGCGACCTCGTGCTCGCCGGCGACGTGCGGCGCCCCTCCCTTCTCTCCCTCCGGCCCGACGTCGGCGGCGCCGCGCTCGTCGCCCGCATCGGGATTCGGGCCTTCGGCGGCGACGACTCCCTCCTCACCGCCCTCCGCAGCATATTTCGCGAGGAGGGGTTCGAGCCGATGGGCCCCGCCCGCTTCCTGGCCGAGGCCCAGGTTCCCCCCGGCCTCCTCACCGCCCGCGGCCCCGATGCCGCCGACCTCGCGGACATCACCCGCGGCATCGCCGTCGTCCGCGCCCTCGGCGCCGTGGACGTGGGGCAGGGGGCCGTCGTCCAGCACGGCATCGTCCTCGCCGTCGAGGCGGCCGAGGGCACCGACGCCATGCTCGCCCGCTGCCCCCCCCTGCGGCGGGACGGTTCAGGCGGCGTCTTCGTCAAGCTGATGAAGCCCGGCCAGGACCGCGAACTGGACTTGCCGACCATCGGCGCCCGCACCGTCTCCGGCGCCGCCGCCGCCGGCCTGTCCGGCATCGCCTTCGAGGCGTCCGGCGCCTTGCTGATGGACCGGGAGGAGACGATCCGCGCCGCCGAGGCCGCCGGCCTCTTCCTCATCGCCATCAACCCCGACGCCCCCCTCCCAGGAGCCGCCCCATGACGGAAACTCCCGCCGGCCGCTTTCTCCACACGATGATCCGCGTCGGCGATCTCGACCGCTCCGTCGCCTTCTACCGCGACATGTTCGGGATGCGGGAACTCCGCCGCCGCGACGTGCCGGCCGGGAAGTATACCCTCGCCTTCATGGGCTACGCCGGCAACGAGGCAGGCGAGGCCGAGATCGAACTGACCTACAACTACGGCACGACCTCCTACGACCTCGGGGGGGGCTTCGGCCACCTCGCCGTCGGCGTCCCCGACGTCGCCGGCGCCTGCGCCCGCATCAAGGCCGCCGGCGGCAAGGTCACGCGCGAGGCGGGTCCGGTGCAACACGGCACGACGATCATCGCCTTCGTCGAGGACCCCGACGGCTACAAGATCGAACTCGTCCAGCGCTGACGCCCCCGGCTCAAGCAATATGGCCGTCCCGTTCCTCGACGACGCCCTGCGCGTCCTGGAACGTGCCAACGACGCCGCCTGGGCCCTGGCGGGGCGGGAGCGCATCCGCCTCGCCGTCACCGGCCTGTCCCGCGCCGGCAAGACGGTCTTCCTCACCTCCCGCGTCGCCAACCTCCTGGCGGCGGGGTCCGGCCGCCGGACCCTCCCCGCCCTCGACGCCGCCGGCACCCGCCTCGTCTCCGCCCACCTCATCCCCCCCGGGGTCGAGTCCACCCCGCGCTTCGACGCCGAGGCCCATCTCGCGGCGCTGGCCGCCGATCCGCCCGCATGGCCGGCGCGCACGGAGGACGTCTCCACCCTCTCCCTCGTCCTCACCCTCCGCCGCCGCTCCGCCCTCGGCGCCGTCCTGCCCGACCAGACCGTCACGCTGGACCTGCTGGACTACCCTGGCGAATGGCTCCTCGACCTGCCGATGCTCTCGCAGGACTACGCGGCGTGGTCCGACGCCACGCTCGAACGCCTCGCCCGCGGCGTCCGCGCCGCCCCTTCCGCCGAGTTCCGCGCCTTCGTCACGGCGCTGCCGACGACGGCCCCGGAGGACGACGCCCTCGCCCGCACCGCCCACGGCCTCTACCGCACCTTCCTCCTCACGGCCCGCGACACGCTCGGCCTCCGCTTCCTCCAGCCCGGCCGCTTCCTCAACCCCGGCCCCCGCGGCGACGCCCCCCTCCTGCGCTTCTGCCCCCTCCCGCCGGAGCACCGCGCGTCCGCCCTCGGCGCCCTCATGGCCCGCCGCTACGACGCCTATCTCCGCGATCAGCGCGACGCCTTCCTCGACCCGCTCCTCCGCCGCTTCGACCGGCAGGCCGTCCTCGTGGACGTCCTCGGCGCCCTGCACGCCGGCCGCGACGCCTTCGAGGACACCGCCGACGCCCTCGCCGCCATCTCGGACGCCCTGCGCTATGGCACCGGCTGGCTGGACTGGCTCACCGGCGGCGGCATCGCCCGCGTCGCCTTCGGCGCCACCAAGGCGGACCACGTCCCGGAGGTCTCCCGCGACTCCCTCGCGAGCCTCCTGGACGACCTCGTCTCCTCCCCCCGCGCCCGCGCCGAGCGGGGTGGCGCCCCCGTCACCGTCCACCCCCTCGCCGCCATCCGCTGCACGGAGGAGGCGACCGCCACCCATGACGGGCGCCCCACCCCCGCCATCCGCGGCATCCTCCTCTCGAACGGCCGCTACGCCACCGTGGACCCCGGCCTCGTCCCCGCCCGCCGCCCGCCCGAATCCTTCTGGTCCGCCGCCTATTTCGAGATGCCGGCCTTCCGCCCGCCCCGCCTGGACCTGTCAGGGCGGGCGGGGGTTCCCCACATCGGGATGGACGCGCTCCTCGCCGCCCTCATCGGCGACGCGCTCTGACCCCCTCCCGGAGGCCCGGTTGAGCGAGACCGTTTTCCGCGCACCCCGCATCGCCCTCGACGACGAGGCGCCCCGCGCCGAGGCGCCGGTCCCCGAAGCCCCCGCCCGCCCGCCCCGCGTGGTCGTCGAGGAGACGGCCGGCCCCGCCCGCCTCGACCACGGGTGGGACGAGGCCTCCGCGATCCCCGTCCTCCCCCCCGCGCCGCGGTCGGCCCTCACGCTTCTCGCCCTCGGCGTCCTCGTCCTCATCCTCGGCTTCTCCGCCCTCGCGGCCGGCACGACCGTCGCGGACCTCTTCCAGCGCTCGGCCCTCCTCGGCTGGTTCGGCCTCGCCGTTGCCGCCGGCGGCTTCGGCCTCATCCTCGCCGCCGGCTGGCGCGAAGTCTCCGCCCTCGCCGGCCTCCGCACCGTGGACGCGGCCCGCAGGGCCTTCGCCCGCGGCGACCACACCGCCGCCCGCGCCGAAACCCTCGCCTGGGCCGCCCGCATCCCCGCCGCGGCGCCCCACCTCGCGGCCCTCCGCGCCGCGCCGGACGTCGCCACCCTCCGCGCGTTGCTGGACGCGGGCCCCCTTCGCACCCTCGAAGGCGAGTCCCGCGCCCTCGGACGTGCCGCCGCGGTGCAGGGCTTCGCCGCCACCGCCATCTCCCCCGCGCCGGCCTGGGACGCCCTCGTCATCGCGTGGCGCGGTCTGCGCCTCGTCCGGCAGGTCGCCGCCCTTCACGGGATGCGCCCGGGCATCGCCGCGACCCTCTCCCTCCTCCGCCGCGCCGCCTTCGACGCCGCGACCGTCGCGGGCACGGAGATCGTCACCGACGCCGCGGTCCGCGCTGTCGTCACCAATCCCCTCGTCGCCCACGTGGCGGGGGAGGCGGCCGCGGGCGCCGTCGCGGCGCGCCGGCTGATCACCCTCGCCCGCGCGACCGCGAGCGCCTGCCGGATCCTGCCGACCGCCTGATCCCGTTCAGCCCGCCGCGTCGGCGATCCGCGCAAGCGACTCGTCACGCCCGAGGGCGACGAGCACGGCGTCCACGGGCGGCGATTGGGGGCTGCCAGTCAGGGCCGCCCGCAGCGGCTGGGCGACGGCGCCGAGCTTCACGCCCTCGGCCTCCGCGAAGCCGCGCAGCGCCACATCCAGCGCCGCCCGCTCCCAGGGCGCGTTGCGCAGGGATGCGGCGAGGCGGACCAGCACCCCCCGCGCCGCGTCGTCGAGGAGGGCGGCCGCCTTGGCGTCAGGCGTCAACGGCCGCGACAGCACGGCGAAACGGGCGCCTGCCGCCATCTCGACGAGCGTCCGGGCCCGGGGCTGAAGGTCGGGCATGAGGGCCGCGATGCGGCCCTCCCCCGCCACATCCACCGCCAAGCCTTCCACCATCGTGCCGTCGGCCGCCATCCAGCCGCGGCGCAGCCGATCCGTCACCTCAGCCGCCAGCCGCGCCGGGTCCGCGGCCCGGAGGTACTGACCGTTCAGGTGGCCGAGCTTCTTGTAGTCCATGCGCGACGCGGCGCGCCCGACGTCCGCGATGTCGAAGAGCTGGATGGCGCGCTCCCGCGGCACGAACTCCTCGTCGCCATGTCCCCAGCCGAGGCGGAGGAGGTAGTTGCAGATGGCCTCCGGCAGGTAGCCCGCCTCCTTGAACTCCAGCGCGCCCAGCGCGCCGTGCCGCTTCGAGAGCTTCGCGCCGTCCTCCCCATGGATGAGCGGGATGTGGGCGAAGGCCGGCCGCTCCCATCCCATCGCGTCGTACACGGTGCATTGGCGGAAGGTGTTGGTGAGGTGGTCGTCGCCGCGGATGACGTGGGTGATCCGCATGTCCCGGTCGTCCACCACCACGGCGTGAAGGTAGGTCGGCGTGCCGTCGGAGCGGAGGATGATCATGTCGTCCAGCTCCGCGTTGGCGACCCGGACCTCGCCCTGGACGAGGTCGCGCACCACGGTCTCGCCCTCGCGCGGCGCCTTGATGCGGATGACCGGCGGCACGGACGGGGCGGCGGCGCCGGGCGTCGTCCAGCGCGACCCGTCATACTGGAACGGCCGCTTCGCGGCCTCCGCGGCGGCCCGCATCGCCGCGAGTTCCTCGGGCGTGTCGTAGGCGAGGTAGGCCGCGCCCTTCGCGAGCAGTTCGCCTGCGACGGCCGCGTGCCGCGCCTCCCGCGCCGACTGGAACACCGGCGGCTCGTCGGGGGACAGGTCGAGCCAGTCGAGGCTCTCGACGATCTGCGCCACCGCCTCGGGCGTCGAGCGGGCGCGGTCCGTGTCCTCGATCCGGAGGAGGTATTGCCCGCCGTGGTGCCGGGCGAACAGCAGGTTGTAGAGCGCGGTGCGGGCCCCGCCGATGTGCAGGTAACCCGTGGGCGAGGGCGCGAAGCGCGTGCGGACGGTCATGCGCCGGCCCCTACCACCGCCGGCCCGCGGCCGCGAGGCGACCCATCGCAGGTGATGGCGCCAGGCGGATCGCGCCGGATGGATCGCGGGCCATCGCCGCACCGCGCACGGTTCGCCGCAACCACGGCGCGAGAAATGCCGCGTCGACTCGCGAAAGGGCATCACCTCCGTCCGCGGGCGCGCTACCGTGCCCCGCAGCATGTCCGCCCACGCCGCCCCCATGCCGCGCCTCGTCGCGCGCCGACGGATGGTCGACCGCCTGTCGGACCTGCTGGTCGCGGAGTGGCCACGCTGGCCCCTCTGGCTCCCGGTCGCCCTGGGCGCGGGCGTGGTGGCCTATTTCCTCCTCTCCCATGAACCCGATCCCGCCTGGTCGCTCGCGCTGGTCGCACCGTTGCTCGCGGCCGCCCTCCTGGCACGGCGGGCGCGGGTGGCGGCGGCGGCGCTGGCCCTCCTCGGCACGGCGGGGCTCGGCTTCGCGGCGGTGCTCTGGCACGCCCGGCTGGCGCCGCCGATGCCGGACCTGCCGCGCACCGCGGTCGTCGTCACCGCCCGGGTCGCGGCGGTGGACCTGCTGCCGGAGGGCCGCCGCCTGATGCTGGAGGGCGCGCGGGTCGGCGATGCCATCCTCGCCCGCCACCTGCGCCTGCGCCTGCGGGCCGACGACCCGGCCCGGCCAGTCCCGGGGGATACGGTGACGGTCCGCGCCCTTCTCCGGGCACCCTCGGCGCCGGCCTACCCGGGGGCCTGGGACTTTCAGCGCGCCGCTCACTTCTCCGGCCTCGGCGGGTCGGGGTTCGCGCTGGGGCGGGCCGAGGTGACGGCGCGGGAGGACGAACCCCTCTTCGCCGGCTTGCGGGCCCGCATCGAGGCGCGCATCCGGGAGGTGGTCCCGGGCGCGCCAGGGGCGGTCGCGGCGGCGCTGCTGACGGGGTCGCAATCCGCCATCCCGCCGGACGCCATGGCGGCGATGCGGGATTCCGGGCTGGCCCACCTGCTCTCGGTGTCCGGGCTGCACGTCGCCATCGTCATCGGGCTGGGGTTCGGGATGGCGCGCTGGGGCATCGCCTTCGTGCCGTGGCTGGCCGTGCGGGTGGACGGGAAGGCGGCGGCGGCGGTGTTCGGGCTGGTGCTGGGCGGAGGATATACGCTGCTGACGGGGGCGCAGGTGCCGATGATGCGGGCCTTCGCCATGGCCGCGGTCGGCACGCTGGCGCTGCTGACCGGGCGGCGGGTGCTGTCGCTGCGGGCGCTGGCGCTGGCGGCGGGGGTGGTGCTGCTGGCGGCTCCGGCGGCGGTGCTGTCGCCGTCCTTCCAGATGTCCTTCGCGGCGGTGCTGGCCCTCATCGCCTGCGCCGAGGCGTCGCGGCGGGCGGGAGCGGCGCTGCGGGGGAAGGGGCTTGCCGGGCGGGCGGCCCTCGTCCTCCTCGGGCTCGTCGCGACCTCAATCGTGGCCGCGGCGGCGACGACGCCGTTCGGGATGCACCATTTCG
>CAXVWQ010000070.1:0-16071 GCA_964263755.1 Roseomonas sp.
AGCCCCGGCTCCACCTCGACCACCGTCGCGAACTCGAAGCCCCCGAACACGAGCTTCTCGTAGATGTCGTCGGTGAACACCCATACGTCGGGGTGCCGCATCAGCACGTCCGTCAGTCCCTTCAGCTCCGCCCGGGTGTAGGCCGCCCCGGTGGGATTGCACGGGTTGTTGAGCATGAGCCACTTCGTCTTCGGCGTGATCGCCGCTTCCAGCTGCTCCGGCGTGATCTTGAAGCCCTGGTTCGGCCCCGCCTCCACGATCACCGGCGTGCCGTCCGCGAGTGACACGATGTCGGGGTAGGACACCCAGCACGGCGCGGGGATGATCACCTCGTCGCCCGCGTCGAGCGTCGCGACCATCGCGTTGAAGATCACCTGCTTGCCGCCGGTGGAGACGACGATCTCCTCCGGCTTGTAGTCCAGCCCCGAATCCCGCTTGAACTTCCGCGCCACAGCCTCCCGCAGCTGCCGCGTGCCGGAGACATCGGTGTAGCGGGTCTCCCCGTTCTCGATGGCGCGGATCGCGGCGTCGCGGATGTTGCGCGGGGTCTCGAAGTCCGGCTCGCCGGCGGAGAGGGAGATGACGTCCCGCCCGGCGGCCTTCAGCGCCCGCGCCTTGGAGGAGATGGCGATGGTCTGGGACGGGGAGATGCGGTCCAGGCGCGCGGCGGTGAGGGCGGTCATCGGTCCGGTGTCACGTGGCTGAGAGGGCCGGACCCTACCCCCCTTGTCCGGCGCGGGAAACCGCCGGGGACGCGATTCAGCCGCGACGGCGCAGCAGCCACCCCGCGGCGGCCAGCGCCAGCGCCGCGCCGGCCAGCAGCATCGCGGCGAGCGCGTTGACCTCCGGCGTCATCCCCAGCCGCAGCATGGAGAACAGCGCCACCGGGAGCGTCGTCCCCGCCGGGCCGGAGGTGAAGGAGGCCAGCACCACGTCGTCGAGCGAGAGGGTGAAGGCGAGGAGCCACCCGGCGGCCAGTGCGGGCGCCATGAGCGGCAGGGTCACGGTCCGGAACACCGCCGCGGGGGTGGCTCCGAGGTCGGCCGCCGCCTCCTCCAGGTCGCGGTCGCGGGACGCCAGCCGGGCCTGCACCACGACAGCGACGTAGGCGGCGCCGAGGGTGGCGTGGGCGATCAGCACCGTCCCCGCGCCGCGTCCCGCGGGCCAGCCGGTGGCCGATTCCAGGGCCACGAACAGCAGCAGGAGCGACAGCCCCGTCACCACCTCCGGCAGCACCAGCGGCGCCCCCGCGAGCATCCCGAAGGCCGCGCGGCCCCGGAACGGCCCCTGCCGCGCCAGCACCCAGCCGATGGCGCCGCCCAGCAGGACCGCCAGCGTCGCCGCCCCGGCCGCGACGCGCAGCGACAGCCACGCCGCCTCCATCAGCCGCTCGTTCGCGAGGGCCGCGGCGAACCAGCGCAGCGAGAACCCGCCCCAGCGGAAGGGCTGGCGATCGGCCGAGAAGGCGTAGCCGACGAGGAGCGCCACCGGCAGCCACAGGAACCCCACCCCGGCCCAGAGCGCCGCCCGGATCACGCGGCGCGCCCGATCCGCTGGAACAGCAGCACCGGCCCGGTCAGGATCGCCAGCAGCAGCACCGCCAGGGCCGCCGCCACGGGCCAGTCGCGGTTGGCGAAGAACTCATCGAACACCACGCGGCCGGCGAGCGTGGCATCGGCGGGGCCGAGGAGGGCGGGGATGACGTATTCCCCCGCCGCGGGGATGAAGACGAGGAGGAAGGCCGCCGCCAGCGCGGGAACGAGCTGCGGCAGGGTCACCGTCAGGAAGGCCCGTGCGGGGGTGGCGCCGAGGTCGGCCGCGGCGTCCTCCAGCGCCGGGTCCAGCCGGGCGGCGGCGGCGAACACCGGCAGCACCGCGAAGGGAAGGTAGGCGTGGACCATCCCCAGCAGCATCGCGCCGTCGGAATAGAGCAGCGGCAGCGGCTCCTCGATGATCCCGAGGCCGCGGAGCACGCCGTTCACCCAGCCCTCGTCCCGGAGGATGCCGATCCAGGCGCCGATGCGGATGAGGAAGCCCGTCCAGAAGGGCAGCAGCACCGCGGCCAGCCATGCCTCCCGCCGCCGTGCCCGGGCGATGCCGACGCCCATCGGCGCGGCGAGGAGAAGGCAGCAGGTGGCCGTCAGGCCCGCGACGAGGAGGGATCGTCCGATCGCCGCGCGGTAGTGCGGGTCGCCGAGGATGAGGAGAAGGTTCCCCCACTCCCATCCCCCGGCCCAGGGCGGCGCGAAGGGCGGCACGCCCTCGGTTCCCGACGACACGGCGACGACGCCGACGATGAGGAGCGGCAGCGCGACGAACAGCGCCAGCCACGCCGCGGGGACGGCCCGGACGAGGCGGCCGTCAGTCACGCAGCGGCACCACGGCCCCGGCGTCCCAGGCGAGGGAGACCGTGTCGCCCCGGGCGGGGGCGGGAGCGTCCGGCAGCACGGCGCGGAGCGTCGCGCCGCCGGCGAGGCGGACCACCAGCACCGTCCCCTCCCCGCGGAAGGCCGCGTCCTCCACCGTGCCGGTCGCCCCGTTCTCCGCCGGGGCGTCCGCGACGACCCGCACGCGGTCCGGCCGCAGGGCCGCGGCGGTGGCGGTCCCGATCGGCACGGTCGCCCGCAGGATCAGCCCGGGGGCGACGAGCGCGCCGTCCACCACGCGGCCCTCGATCACGTTGGCACCCCCGAGGAACCCTGCCACGAAGCGCGTCGCCGGCCGCTCCCACACCTCGCGCGGCGTCCCCTCCTGCACCACGCGCCCGCGGTCCAGCACCATCACGCGGTCGGCGAGCGCCAGCGCCTCGCCCTGGTCGTGCGTCACCATCACGAAGGCGGCGCCGCCGTCGCGCTGGATCGCGCGCAACTCGAACCCTGTGCGTTCCCGCAGCCCGGCGTCGAGCGCGCCGAGGGGCTCGTCCAGCAGCAGCAGTCGGGGCCGCTTCACGAGTGCCCGGGCCAGCGCCACGCGCTGCCGCTGCCCGCCGGACAGCGCGTGCGGCTTGCGCGCGCCGAGCCCGTCCAGGCCCAGCATCGCCAGCACGTCGCCGACGCGGCGGGTCACCTCCGCCCGCGCCGCGCCCTCCCGCCGCAGCCCGTAGGCGACGTTGTCGAAGGCCGTCATGTGCGGGAACAGGGCGTAGGACTGGAACATCATGTTCAGGGGGCGGCGGTGCGGCGGGATGCCCAGCAGGTCGGCGCCGTCGAGCGTCACGGCGCCCGCGTCCGCCCGCTCGAACCCCGCGACCACCCGCAGGAGGGTGGACTTGCCCGAACCCGAGCCGCCGAGGAGGGCGACGAACTCGCCGGCGGCCACGTCGAGCGTCACGCCGTCGAGCGCCGCCACGTCCCCGAACCGTCGCACGAGGCCGCGGATCGAGAGGAGCGTCAACGCCCCGCCTTGAACCGCGTCCAGCTCCGCCCGCGCGCCCGCTCCGCCGCGGCGCCCGGCGCGGTGATCGTGAAGGCACGCCCGATCATCTCCGCGGTCGGGTACACGTTGGGATCGCGCGCCACCTCCTCCCGCACGCTCTCCCGGGACGCGGGTACCGCGTTGGGATACCGCACGACGTTCGTCACCCCCGCGATCACCTCGGGACGCAGCATGAAGTCCACGAAGCGGCGCGCGCCCTCGGGGTTCGGCGCGTCGGCGGGGATCGCCAGCATGTCGAACCACAGCTGCGCGCCCTCCCGCGGCTGCACGTAGCTCAGCCCGCCCGTGTCGCGGCCGGCTTCGCGCGCCCGCGCCTGGGCCTGCACCACGTCCCCCGAATAGGTCAGCACGACGCAGTACTCCCCGTTCGCCAGCGCATCGGTGATGGCAGCGGAGGGGATGATGGCGCGGACGTGCGGCCGGATCGCCAGCAGCGCCCGCTCCGCCGCCTGGAGGTCCGCCGCGTCCGACGAGATCGGGTCGCGCCCGAGCCAGCGGAGGACGGAGGGGATGACGTCGATCCCGCTGTCCATCATCGCGATGCCGCAGCGCGCCAGCCGCCGCGCGTTCTCCGGCTTGAAGAGCAGGTCCCAGGAATCCAGCGGCGCGTCCGGCGCCAGCGCCCGCACCCGGTCCGCCCGCACCCCCATCCCGATCGTGCCCCAGAGGTAGATCGCGCCGTGCGCGTTGCCCGGGTCGCTCCGCGCAACCCCCCGCAGCAGCGCCGCGTCCTGCCCCGCCAGGTTCGGCATCGCCTCGCGGTCCAGGCGCCGCAACGCCCCGGCACGCACGAGGCGGGCGAAGGTCGGCTCGCTCGTCGGCACGATCACGTCGTAGCCCGACCGCCCGGCGGAGAGCTTGCCCTCCAGCGTCTCCAGGCTGTCGAACACGTCGTAGCGCACGCGGATGCCCGTCTCGCGCGTGAAGCGCTCGATGGCGGTGGGGTCGATGTAGTCCGTCCAGTTGTAGACGTTCACCACGCCGGGCGAAGGCGGTTGGGCCGCCGCCGCGCTGGCGAGGAGCACGAGGCCGAGCAGGGCCCGCAGCGCCGGGACGATCATCACGCGGTGTTCCCCATCCGTCCGGCCGCAGCCTAATCCCGATCCGCCCGGATCAAAACGGTCACACGACGGTCCGGCAACCCGTTCCGCCGCCCGACATTACGCCCGAGGCAACCCCGCATGTCCCCTCCCGCCCGCACCCGCGAACTCCACACGGTGGACCCGGCAGCCCTGGCCGGAACCGCCTCGGCCACGACGCGCTGGCGCATCACCATCCGCGGTCGCGGGCGCTTCGCCGGCAGCCGGCGCCGCTCCGCCATCGGCTGCATCGTCGTCGCCCGCGCCGCCATCGGCTCGCCCGCCACCTTCCACTTCGCGGCGGGGGAGCGCGCGATCTTCGCCTTCCCGACCGACCCCGACGCGCCCCCGCCCGTGACCCAGGGCCAGCCCTTCCCGCCGGAGGCGCTCGTCCGGTACCGGCCCTGGGCCGAGACGCATTCCCAGTGGCCCGCCGGCCAGCCCTGGTGGAACCTCACCATCCCCCTGCCGGAGTTCGAGCGCGCGGCCCGGGCGATGCTCGGCGCCCCGCTGCCGCCCCCCCCCCTCTCGGCCATCCGGTTCCACCACTTCGCCCCCGGCGAGAAGCAGCGCCCGTCGCACGCCATGTCCGAGGCCGCCGACGCCGCGGACGAGGCACCCGACGCCGTGCTGGAGGACGGCCTGCTGCGCGCCATCATCCGCACCCTCGCCGGGGCGGAACCGCCGGTGCGGCACCCCCTCACCCCCGGGCGCCGCCTCGACCTCGCCGACGCCCTCGTCGCCGTCGCCGACGCGGCAGACGGCCCGGTGCCGCTCCTCGAGGTCTGCCGCGACCTCGGCGTTCCCCTCCGGACCCTCAACACCGCGAGCAACGCCATCCTCGGCTTCGGCGCCGCCGCCTACCTCCGTCGCCGCCTCACCCGCGCCCGCACCGATCTCCTCCGCGGCACGGGGACGGGCGTGACGGAGATCGCGATGCGCCACGGCTTCTGGGAACTCGGGCGCTTCGCGGGGGACGACCGGCGGGTCTTCGGGGAGGCACCCTCGGCCACGTTCCGCCGGAACGCCTGACATCCTTCCCATACTAGATTTAATTTCCTTGACACCGGCATCCCCCTGACCTAAAGCCGGCGCGTCACCGGGCGAGTTGCGCCCGCCCCCCTCCCCGCCCCCGACCACGCCCCGCCGGCCCCGTGCCGTGCGGGGCTTTTCGCGTCCGCCCCCCGAGTCCGGAGCCCGCCCATGGCCTACGACCCCACCGCCCTGACGCCGCTCATCGCGGCCGACGCCTTCTCCATGTGGTACTACCGGACCGCGGACACGCGGGCCGCGGTGCTGGCCGACGGCTACTTCGCGACGGCGACGAACCGCCTCCTCGCCGGCCACGTCCTCCTCCTCCAGGCCGGCGACGCCACCTCCATCCTCCCGGTGCGGGAGGGGGGCGCGGTCGGCAACGGCCTCGTCGTGGACGCCTCCTCCCCGCCGCTCCGCCTCACCACCACCGGCACGCTCGACTTCTCCGCCGACCTGTCGGCGAGCGCGGTGGCGCGCTGCCTCTCCCTCTCCCCCGTCCCCGCCGGCATCAACGTCGGCGAGACCTTCGACGTCGGCGCCACCGTCACCGGCCCCGTGGCGACGGTGCGCTTCGCCGTGCTGAACGGCGCGGGCGCCACCGTCGTGGGCCCGACCGACGCGGCGGTCGCGGGCGGCGCCGCGCAGGCGTCCTTCACCGCCCCCGCCGCCGGCACGGGCTACCGCGTCCGCGCGAGCGACCCGGCGGACACGCTCGTCACCCAGACCTCTCCCTCCTTCGTCGTCCTCTCGGCCTTCGCGCTCCTGCTCGAGGCCGGCGCCGGGATGCTGCTCGAGAGCGGCTCCCGCCTCGCCCTCTGACGCCCACGACGCACCCGAACCGGAAGGACCCCCCATGCCCGACGCCCGGATCTCCGAACTCCCCCCCGCCACCACCCTCGCCGACGCCGACTTCGCCCCGATGGTGCAGGGCACCGGCTCCGGCGCCGAGACGCGCCGCGCCACCTTCGCCCAGCTCCGCACCGGCATCCTGGCCGAACGCCCGATCCACGTCCGCGACTACGGCGCGGTCGGCAACGGCACGGCCGACGACACGGCCGCCATCCAGTCCGCCTTGAACGCCGCGGCGACGGCGGGCGGCGGCACCGTCCTCCTCGGCCCGCGCCGCTACCTCGTGGATTCGGCGGAACTCGTCATTCCCTCCAACGTCACGCTGAGCGGATCCATGGACCCCGGCGGCTTCCGGGTGAACGCGGACTTTTCGCAGTTGCCCTACTGCATCGTCCTCAACGCCGCCCGCACCATCCGCCTGCGCCGCAACGCGGCCGTCGAGCGCGTCGCCATCATCCGCAAGGGCTTCGTCGCGCCCACCTCGCTCCGTACGGCGCTGGATTGCGCGGCGGCCTTCGCCGGCACGGCGGTGCAGATCGGCGACGGCTCCACCGGCAACTCCACGACGTCCGGCACCGATTCCGCGCTGCGCCACCTGCTGATCATCGGCTTCGCCCAGGGCATCCGCTCCGACGGCTCCTCCCGCACCCGCATCACCGACATCCTCGGCGACTGCACGAACGGCCTCTACCTCGGCAAGTCCTACGACATCGCGCAGAACGAGCGGATCAACTGGCACCCGCTCGCCACCGCCGGCCGCACCTTCTCCGCCCAGACCTACGGAGTGTCCGGCTGCACCAACAACGGCTCCGGCCTCGTCCGCCTCACGCTGTCCGGGGCGCACGAGCTGCAGGTCGGCGACCTCCTCATCGTGCGGGGCGTCGGCGGCGTGCCCGGCGCCAACGGGCGCTTCACCGTGGGCGCGGTCCCCGCCGCCGCCCAGGTGGACCTCGCGGGCACGACCTTCTCCGGCGCCTACACCTCCGGCGGCACCGCCGACCCGGGCGTCCCCATCCGCCGCGGCAAGGCGTTCCACGTCGTGGACGCGGACATGCCGAACTTCTCCGGCTGCTTCGAGTTCGGCCACGAGACCGGCTGGCACCTCGACAACCTCTGCCACGCCGCGCAGCTCGTGAACTGCGGCCTCGACGGCGGCGGGCTGGACCCGAACTCCGTCGGCCTCCGCATCTCCGGCCTCGCCAACCGCAACAAGTGGAGCGGCGGCTTCTGGTCGTCCAAGGGACGCGCCCTCGTCGTCGAGAGCACGGCGGTGGACCACAACACCATCCAGGGCGTCATGCTCACGAACGGCAACGGCCGCTCCGTGGAGGTGACGGACGGCGCGGTGATGATCGTCGGCTGCGACATCTACGGCCAGGTGTATCTCGGCGACGCCGCGGACTCCGTGCAGATCATCGGCTGCGACGCGAAGGGCGCCACCTTCGCCGGCCAGTCCGCCACCGCCCTGTCCCGCCTCCAGGTCGTCGGCTCCCGCCTCGCCGCGGGCGCCGGGGTGTCGCGCGTCGTCGGCGGGCAGGCCGAACTCGCCTCGATCTCCTCCGCCGGCACGGTCGAGACCCGCCTCTCCGCCCGCGGCGACGGCGCCGTCGCGCTCCACCGCCGCTCCGCCTCCGCCGGCGCCGCGCTGCGGCTGAACGACCTGTCGGACGCCCACGCCGCGACCATCGCCATGGCCGGCGAGGACGTGGTGATCGAGACCCGCGTCGGCGGCACCGTCTCGGAGCGACTGCGCCTCATCGCCGGCGGCACCCTGGCGTTGGGAGGGGAGCCCACCGCGGCGCACCACGCGGCCACGCGCAACTACGTGGACACCCAGTTCACCGCCCGCCCCCTCGTCACCGTCGCCACGGCGGGCGGCACCGGCCTGTCGCTCGCGAACCACAACGCCCGGATGATCGTCGCCAACCCCGGCACCACCCTCTCCGTGGACTGGGCGAACGTCGGCCACGGCTTCTCCTGCATGGTCGTCAACCGCACCGGCGGCGACCTCGCCATCTCGCTCGCCGGCTTCTCCGCGGGCATCGCCAACGCCGACGGCAACGCGAAGATCAAGGCGGGCGGCATCGCCTCGCTCTTCGCCTACTCGCCGGACGGGGGCACGACGAAACTCCTGCATCTCGCCGGGTCGGGGGCGCCCTGATGCAGGCGGCCGCCCCCTCCGTGCTCGCGGTGATCGGCGACGCACCGCCCATCCTCGTCGGCTCCGGCCAGCTCTCGCCCGCCCTGTCCTTCGTCCGCGCCTCCCCCGCCCTCGCGCTCGGCGCGGATGGGGCGACGTGGTCGGCCGTCGCCGCGGGCGCCCCGCGAATCCACGGCACGACCCGCCGCATCCTCCTGGAGGGCGCGCGGACCAACCTCGTCACCAACCCCCGCTTCGAGGGCGCGGCGACCGGGGTCGTCGGGTCCGGCGGCGCCCTGCCGACGGGCTACGCCGTCACGGGCACCGGCGCGGCCGCGGAGGTCGTCTCGCTCGGCTCGGCGACGGGCCTGCCCGCCCTCACGCTGCGCCTCTCCGCCGCCGCCGCGCCGTCCACCATCATCCTGATTATCCCCGTGAGCGGCACGCTGGCGGCGGGCGACCCCCTGACCTGTTCCTTCTTCGGGCAGGTCGTCGCGGGGTCGCTCGCGAACGTGACGGGCGTGACGATCGCCTCCTCCGGCGTCGCGGCCGTCTCGCTCTCCGCCGCGATGGCGCGGACCTCCACGACGCGGACCTACGCGGGCGGCGGCGCGGCCGGCTACGCGATCCGCTTCGCCTGCACGGCCGGGGCGGCGGTGAACCTTACCGTCACCCTCCTGGCGCCCCAGGCGGAGGTCGGGGCCTTCCCCTCCTCGCCGATCCTCCCCGCCGCCGGTGCCCCGACGGTGACGACCCGGGCGGCTAGCGTCGCGTCCCTCGCCCTCGCCGGGGCGCGCGCGGAGCGGGGCACGCTCCTCCTCCGCGCGATGCTGCCGCAGGCGGCCCCGGCCGGGCTGGACCAGGGGCTGCTGACCCTCGACGCCGGGTCGGACGCCAACCGGATCGTCCTCCGCAACGCCGCGGGGGGCGGGACGGTGGGCGCGGCGCTCGTCTCCGGCGGCACCACCCTCGCGACCCTCGCGGGCGGGACGGTGGCGGCGGGGACGCCGTTCCGCGCCGCCCTGGCGTGGTCGCCCGCGGGCGTCGCGCTCTGCCTCTCCGGCGGCGCGGTGCAGTCCACCGCGACCGCGCCGCCGGCCGTGAGCCGCCTCCTCATCGGCCACGCGGCCGCCGCGCTGGACCGGGCGATGCACGGGGAGGTGGAGCGGCTCGACCTCCGCGCCGAGCGCCTGCCCGACGCGACGCTGCACGCCTTCGCCAATCCCTGAACTCCCTGCCCTCGAATCCACCGACGGAGACCGATCATGTCCGACCTGACCGACCACGCCCGCAACCTGCTGGCCCGGGCCCTCTGCGCCCGCGCGCCGGCGCTGCCCACGGCGGTCTACGCCGCGCTCGGCACCGGCGGCACCATCGCCGCGGGCATCTCCGGCGAGCCCGCGGGCAACGGCTACGCCCGGCAGCGCGTCACCTTCACCGGCTCCGGCGCGCAGCGGAACGCGGAGGCGCTGCGCTTCGTCTTCTCCGCCTCCGTCGGCACGCTGAGCCATGTCGGCCTCTACGACGCGGTGACCGGCGGCAACCCGCTGATGGTCTCGTCCCTCACGGGCTCGGCCGCCGTCACGGGGCCGGGGACGGTGACGGTGGCGGCGGACGCCCTGCTGGTGAACCCGGCGTGACGGGGCGGGCGCGGCGCCGGATGGACCGCGCGGCGGCGGCACGGCACGCTGCGGCGCGGAGGAACCCGTCATGCGCCGCGCCCTCGTCGCCCTTCTCCTCGTCCTCGCGTGCCCGGCCGCGGCGCAGCCGGCCTGGCCCGACCGCCCCGTCCGCATCCTCGTCCCCTCCTCCCCCGGCGATGCCGGCGACTCCCTCGGCCGCGTCCTCGCGGCCGAGTTCGAGCGGCTGACCGGCCAGTCCTTCGTCGTGGAGAACCGCGCGGGCGCCGGCGGACGCCTCGCCTCCGAGGCCGCGGCGCGCGCGACGCCCGACGGCTCCACCCTCATGATCGCGAACGCCGGCAGCCACGGCATCAACGCCGCGATCCACCGCGCCCTGCCCTACGACATCGTCCGCGACTTCGCGCCGATCTCCCTCCTCCTCGAAGGACCCTCCGTCCTCGTCGTCAACGCCCGCGCCCTGCCGGTGCGGAGCGTGGCCGAACTGATGGCCCGCGTCCGCGCGACGCCCGGCGGCCTGCCCTACGCCTCCGGCGGCGTCGGCGGCTCCGCCCACATGTCCATGGAACTGTTCCGCGCACGCACGGGGCTGACCCTCGAACACGTCCCCTTCCGCGGGGCGGGCGGCGCGCTGGCCGGCCTCGCCGTGGGCGAGCCGGCGGTCATGTTCGTCAACCTCCCCACCGTCATGCCGAACCTGCGCCGCGGCGACCTCGTCCCGCTCGCCGTCACCTCCCTCCGCCGCGCGCCCGAACTGCCGGACGTCCCCACCCTCGACGAGTCCGGCATCCCCGGCTTCGAGACGATCGCCTGGTTCGGCCTCGTCGCCCCCGCCGCCGTGCCGCCCGCGACGGTGGACGCGATCCGTCGCCTCATCGAACGCGCGTTGGCGTCGCCCGAGTTGGGGGAGCGTGTCCGCGCCATCGGCGGCACGCCCCGCACTTCCACGTCGGAGGAGTTCGCGGCGCGCATCGCGGCCGACGTGGCGTTGTGGCGCCGCGTGGCGGCGGAGCGCGGGCTGGTGGCGGAGTAGCGCAGGTCAGTGCCAATCCCTGCTGCCGGGAAACGCCGCCGGCGGCTTCGGGCCGCGCGGGTCCGGGCGGTGGTCCGTGCCGCGCGAGACCTCGTCCGCGCGGGCGAGCGGCACGAGGACGGGGGTGCCGATGGCGTGCAGCCCATCCAGCAGGGCGGACCGGTCCGTCAGCCGTTCGCCGACGAGGTGGACGATCGGCACGGCGCCCGCGTCGTAGCGCTCGATCCGGCCATCCACCTGCAGCAGCCGCGCGGCGACGACGGGGGCGCGATGCCGTTCCACGGTGTGCTTGTGGAGCACGAGGTTGATCGTGCCGAACTCGTCCTCCAGCGTGAAGAACACGACGCCCTTCGCGGTCCCGGGTCGCTGCCGCACGAGCACCATCCCCGCCACCCGCAGCCGCTGCCCCTGCCGCCCCGCCGTGACGCCCCGGCTGTCCGCGAGGCGCAACTCATCCAGGCGGGGTCGCAGCAGCCCCAGCGGATGCGCGCGGAGCGAGAGGTTCATCGCGCCGTAGTCCAGCACCGTCGCCTCCCCGCGCGTCTCCGGAGGCAGGCGCGGCGCGGCCTCCGCCGCGGCGAACAGCGGCAGGGACGAGGGATGCTCGGTCGCCGCCGCCTCCCACAACGCGCGGCGGCGATCCATCCCGAGGCCGCGGAAGGCGTCGGCGGCGGCCAGGGCCGCGATCACCCGCCGGTCCAGCCCCGCGCGGGCGAGCGCCGCGGGCGAGGGGTTCGGGCAGGCAGCGATCACGACCTTCGCACTCTCTTCCGACATGCCGGCGATCTGCCGCAGACCCAGCCGCAGCGCGAGGCAGCCCGTGCTGTCCGGCGCCCGTTCCAAAGTGCAGTCCCAGCCACTGACGGTCGCGTCGGCCGAGCGCACCACCACGCCGTGGTCCCGCGCATCGCGCACGATCTGCGCCGGCGCGTAGAACCCCATGGGCTGGGAGTTCAGCAGCGCCGCGGCGAAGATCGCGGGGTGGTGGCACTTGATCCAGGAGGACGCATAGACGAGCGAGGCGAAGGAGGCGGCGTGGCTCTCCGGGAAACCGTAGCCGCCGAAGCCCTTGATCTGCGCCCAGCAGCGCGCAGCGAAGTCCGGCTCGTAGCCCCGCGCGATCATGCCGCCGACGAACTCCGGCTCGAACGTCCCGAGCTTTCCATCATGCTTGAAGGAGGCCATGGAGCGGCGCAGCTCGTCCGCGCGCCTGGCGGACATGCCGGCCGCGACGATGGCCATCTCCATCGCCTGTTCCTGGAACAGCGGCACGCCGAGGGTCTTCTCCAGCACCTCCTTCAGCTCGGGCTTGGCGTATTCCGGCTCCTCCAGCCCGTCCCGCCGGCGGAGGTAGGGATTCACCATGTCGCCCTGGATCGGGCCGGGGCGGACGATCGCGACCTCGATGACGAGGTCGTAGAACTTCTTCGGTCGCATGCGCGGCAGCATGTTCATCTGCGCCCGGCTCTCGACCTGGAACACGCCGAGGGAATCGGCGCGGGACAGCATGTCGTAGGTCTCCGGATCGTCCTGCGGGACGTCGTGCAGGCCCCAGGGCTTGCCGGTGTGCGCCTCCAGCATCGCGAAGGCGCGCTTGAGGCAGGACAGCATCCCGAGGCCGAGCACGTCCACCTTCATCATGCCGAGGATCGCGATGTCCTCCTTGTCCCACTCGACGGTATGGCGGTCCTTCATCGCGGCCTTCGTGACGATCGCGAGTTCGGTGAGCTTGCCGCGGGTGATGACGAAGCCGCCGACGTGGGTGGCGAGGTGGCGGGGGAAGCCCTGCAGTTCGTCCGCCAGCTCCATGGCCGTCGTCAGGCGCGTGTCGTCCTCGGGGTCGAGCCCCACGTCGCGCACGAGGGCCCGATAATCCCCGAGGTCGGCGTGCCACACCGCCTTGGCGAGCCGCCCGGTGATGTCGGCGGACAGGCCCATCGCCTTCCCGACCTCCCGGATGGCGGAGCGGGAGCGATAGCAGATCTGCGTCGCGGTCAGCGCGGCGCGGTCGCGGCCGTAGCGCTCGTAGATGTGCTGGATGACGTCCTCTCGCCGCTCGTGCTCGAAGTCCACGTCGATGTCCGGCGGCTCGCCCCGCGCGTCCGACAGGAAGCGGGCGAAGAGGAGGCGGTGCTTCTCCGGGTCCACCGACGTGATCTTCAGGACGAAGCAGACGGCGGAGTTCGCGGCCGAGCCGCGGCCCTGGCACAGGATGCCCTTCGATCGCGCGAACAGCACGATCTCGTGGATCGTCAGGAAGTAGGCGGCGTAGTCCCGCCGCTCGATGAGTTCCATCTCCTCCGCGATCTGCCGCGCGACCTTCGCGGGTGCGCCGTCCGGCCAGCGGTCCCGGATCGCCGCGTCCACGCGTCGCGCCAGCGTCTCCTGCGCGGTCAGGCCGGGTTCCACAATCTCCTCCGGGTATTCGTAGGATAGGTCCCCCAGGGAGAAGCGGCACGCCGCCGCCACGCGCAGCGTCGCGTCCACGGCATCCTCGTGCCCCGCGAACAGGCGCCGCATCTCCGCCGGCGTCTTCAGGTGCGCCTCGGCGTTGGCGTGGGCGTGGAGGCCGAGCGCGTCCACCGTGACGCCGTGGCGAATCGCGGCGACGACGTCGGCGAGGCGGCGGCGCGAGGGGACGTGGAAGCGCGTCGAGCCTGCGGCGATCAGCGCGCCGCAGGCCGCGTCCGCCATGGCAGCGAGCACATCGAGGCGCTTCCGGTCACCGCCCGTGAGGCGGTGCTCCGCCGCGCAGAACAGGGGGAGCGCCAACACGCGTCGCATCGCGTCGGCGTCACGCTTCAGGCGGTCGGTGAAGGCCGCGTCCGGCGCGTCGGGCGGGACGAGGGCCATGACTTGTCCCTCCGCGGCGGCGATCAGCGCGTCGCGCGGGATGATGCACTCGTCCTTCTCGCCCGCCATGCGCGCGGCGGAGAGCATCGTCGCGAGGCGCCCGTAGGCGGCCTTGTCCGTCGGCCAGACGAGGACTTCGTGACCATCCTCCAGCGCCACGCGGCAACCCGGGACGAAACGCAGGTCGATCCCCTCCTCCTTCGCCGCCGCCCAGCCGCGGACGAGGCCGGCGAAGGTGTTGCGGTCGGCGATGCCGGTGGCGGCGTGGCCCAGCGCCTTCGCCGCGACAACGAGTTCGTGCGGATGCGACGCGCCCTCCAGGAAGGTGTAGTTCGACATCGCGCCGAGCTCCGCGAAACCGCCGGGCGCTTCCCGCGGCGTCGTCTCGCGACGCGTGGCGGGAAGCGGGAGGACGGTCCCGTGGCCGGGCTGCGCCGTCACCCCAGCAGCCCGTGCAGGAACCAGTCCGGCGCTCCGGGCGCGCCGGCGCGGCAAATCCACCAGCGGCGGCCGTCCTCCAGTTCCACGCGGTAGTAGTCGCGCGTCGCGCGGCCCGGGCGATCCCGCCACCACTCGGGTTCCAGGCGTTCCGGGCCTTCGGCGGCGCGGACGGGGTGCCAGTCGCGACGGTGGCGCAGTCGCGTCGGCGGCGCGTCGGGCAGCAGGGCCACGGCCTCCAGGCGTTCGGGACGCGGGAACAGGTGAAGGGGACGCGCGCGGGCGGGCCAGATCCCCGGCATCGTCAAGGGGTGCGCGACGGGGATCGGCGCGGCACGGACGGGGATGGCGTACGCCACGGGGCCATGGGCCGCGGGATCGGGCGGCGTGATCCTCAACGGCACGACACGATCGGGCGTGGCGCCGTCCGGTGCGACGTCGCCGCGCGCGGCAGGGTCTGCCGGCGCGATCCTCGAGGGCGCGTCGCAGCCGGACGCGGCACCGTTCGGGGCGGCGGCGCTCGGCGTGATGGAGCCGGGTGCGGCGGGGTCGGTCGGCACGACCCTCAAGGGCACCACGTGACCGGACGGAGAGGCGTCCGGCGCGGCGTGATCGGGGGCGGACCACGGGGGCATCGCGGCGTCTCCCGGCGTGATCCCGACGGATGTCATCCGATCCGGCATCGTCCGGCCAGCCAGGGCCGGCACGACGCGGCCGGGCAGGATGGCGATGGAGGTGGCGCGCGGCGGCGCGGACGGAACGCGCGCGGCGCGGCCCGGCGGGGATGCCTCGGGGACGTCTGCCGCCACGCGTTCCACCGCGCGTTCCGGCCAGTGGGAGGCGCGGGGGCGCAGGCGGTGCGTTGGCACCTTCTGCGCGACGCGGTCGAGGAGGGCGGCGAGCGCGGCGCGCGTCTCCGCCTCGCCGGGCACGAGGTTGGCCTGGGAGGCGTCCAGCGGCTCCACGCCGTCGGCCAGCAGGGCGATGCGGTCGAAGCCGAAGCGCGGCTCCAGTGACTCCAGCCGGTGGGAGAGGAGGCGGGACAGGTGGCGCGGGTCGCGGGAGGCGAGGCCGGTGCCGATCGCGACCTCCTGCACGCCGCCATCGGCGCGGTGGGCGCGGAGGGTGAGGCGGCGCATGCCCTCGCCGGTGGCCGCGAGGCGTGCGCAGAGGGCGTGCAGGAGGTGGTCGGCGGCGCCGTCGATCGCGCTGCGCGTGATGATCGGTTCGAGGAACTCCATCGCGATGCCGCGGTCCGGCGGCGGGCGAACGGAGCGAAACGGCGTCGTCGCCGCGCCGGTGATCGTGTCGAGGGCAAGGGCCAGCGCAGCGCCGAAGCGCCTGACCAGCGGCCCGCGCGGCTGCGCCAGCACGTCGCCGACGGCGTGCAGCCCGATCCGGCGGACGCCGACGACCACCTCCGTCGCCACGCGCAGCGCGAGGACGGGCAGCGCGGCGACGGACGCGGCCTCCTCCTCCGGCGACAGCGAGCCGGGCACGCCCCACCGCGCCAGCGCCGCCGCGGCGGGCGCGACGCCCGCGACGGTCGCGACCGCGGCATGGCCGAGG
>CAXVWQ010000071.1:0-8555 GCA_964263755.1 Roseomonas sp.
GGTGGGTGGGAGGTCCGGAGGGAGGGCAAAGCCCTTCCTCCGGCCAACAGGCGCAACCTACGAGAAGGTCAGGAGAAACGCACGCCGGTATCAGCCCGGTCCTTCGCGGGCACGCCCCGCCAGCAGCACCGCGACCGCCACCCCCTGCACCACCGCGGCCACGGCGAACAAGGCGGCGCCCGACCCCGTCGCCGCCCGCAGCGCGCCGTAGGCCAGGGGGGCAAAGGCGAAGGCCGCCTGGTAGCACCCCACGACGAGCGCCACCGCGCGTGGCCCGTCCCCCGGGGCGAACTCCGCCTGCACGATGAGGGCGGGGAGGGAGGTGGCGTTGCCGATCCCGAAGCCGAACAGGGCGATGCCGGGGAGGACGGCCCAGGGCGCACCGGCCTCGACGGCGAGGAGGAGGAGGACGGTGCCGGCGATCTGGACGACGTAGGACAGGGCCGCCGCCCGCCGCCGGTCCTGCCCTGGGCCGAGCGACCGGGCGACGAGGGTGCGCCCGCCGACGGCGCAGAGGGTGGCGAAGCCCATCGCCAGCCCCGCCCCGCCCGCCCCGAGAACGGGCGCGAGGAGCGAGACGAGGTGGGCGATCAGCCCGACCTGGGCGAAGAGCCCGAGGGCGGAGGCGCCGGCGAGGGAGCGGAACCGGGCGTCCCGCCATAGCAGACGCCCCGGCAGGGATGGCGCGCCCGTGTCGCGCGCGGGCGGGGGCGTGGCGTCGCCGTCCGGGAAGACGCCGAGCGCGGCGGGCGTGGCGCCGAGCACCCGCGCCGCGAGCCAACCCACCACGGCGATCATCGCCCCGCCGACGAGGGCCGCCGCCGCCGGGAACCCGACGGCGGCGATGAGGGCGACCCAGAGGGGCGACATCACCACCCCGCCGACGCTCGCGCCGTTGTAGGCGGCGGAGAGCGCCACGGGACGGCCGCGGGCGTACCAGGGGGCGACGATGGCGTTCACCGCCGCGCCGCTCGTCATGCCCCATCCGAGCCCCGACAGCGGCGTCGCGAGGACCAGCAGGGTGGGCGAGGCCGCCAGCGCCCACCCCATCGCCCCGAGGGCGGACAGCACCGCGCCCGCCAGCGTGACGTGCGCGAGGCCGAAGCGGCGGTGCAGCGCCGGCAGGTTCGCCGTCGTCCCCGCGCCGACGAGGAAGTGCAGCGTGACCGCCGCGGAGACGGTCGCCACCGGCCAGCCGCGCCCCTCCGCGACGGCGTGGAGGAAGACCGGGGGGCCGTAGAACCCCATGCCCCAGCCGAACACGGCGACGAGGAAGGCGGCGCGCACCGCGCGGGGGCCGGGGAAGGCGGCTGGCGTCATGGCGCCACCTTCGCGAAGGCCGGGCGGCGATGCTACGGCGCCGGCCGAAGCGTTCGGCGCGCCGGTCCTGCATGTTGGGCCCCGGCATGTTGGGCCGCGTGGCGGCCGACCGGCCGCCGGGTACCGGTACGGGGAGGGGCGATGGTCAGCACGGCATCCCTGGCGGGCACCGCCGCCCTCGTCGGCGACCCGGCGCGGGCGGCGATGCTCGCGGCGCTGCTGGACGGGCGGGCGCTGACGGCGGGGGAACTCGCGGGGGTCGCGGGCGTCACGCCGCAGACCGCCTCCGGGCATCTCGCGCGGCTCGCGGCGGCGGGGCTCCTCGCGGCGGAGCGGGGGGGGCGGCACCGCTACCACCGCCTCGCGGCGCCCGAGGTCGCGCGGATGCTGGAGGCGATCCTGGCGGTCGCCGGCACCGCCCGTCCCCCGGCGGCGCGCACCGGCCCGCGGGACGCGGCGCTGCGGGAGGCCCGGACCTGCTACGACCACCTCGCCGGCCGCCTCGCGGTGGCGCTGGCGGATTCGATGGTCGCCCGCGGGCAGCTGGAATGGACGGAGGATGGCGGGCGCGTGACGGAGGACGGGTCGGCCCTGCTGCGCGACCTCGGGGTGGCCGCCCCCGCCGGCCGCGGGCGCCCGTTCTGCCGCCCCTGCCTCGACTGGAGCGAGCGTCGGCCGCACATCGGCGGCGCCCTCGGCGCGGCCCTGTGCGGGCGCTGCGTGGCGCTGGGATGGGTGCGGCGCGCGGCGGGGACGCGGGCGGTGACGGTCACGCCCGCGGGTCGCCTCGGCCTGCGCCGGATCTTCGGGAACGGGATCTTCGGGGCGGCGTGAGGTATCCCGTGACGCCGGACGGGCGCTACTTCGTCGTCCGCGGGCGGCTGTGGCGCACCACGAATCCCGCTCTGCCGCCGGCGGAACGCGACGCCCTCACGCGCGACCTGATGGCGGCCCGCCGGGCGGTCGGCACGGCCCTGCGGTCCGGCGACGACGCGGCGCTGCGCGAGGCCCGTGCCGCCGTGGATCGCGCGAAGGTCGCGCTGGGTGAACGCGGCCCGGTCTGGTGGGGCGACGGGGCACCGGACCTGAACCGCCGGATGGCCCGGAACACGCCGTACGCCGCATGGTTCGCCGCGCTGCCGGACGCGTCCTAAACGGTTGATCGGCCTGGAAAACGACGCCCCGAATCCCTATCTCCCAAGCATGCGACAGACCCCCGCGGGGCGTCGCGCGGCCCGCCCGGTTGCGGCCCGCCCCCCCGCCCCCGAACTGCCCCCCGAGACGATGGCCCGCCGCGTCGCGCGCCTGTCCCGCGCCGTGCGCGAGCGGCGCGCGCTGGAGGTGCTGTACGGCGGCGCCTGGCGCGTCGTGCACCCGCACGTGCTGGGGGAGACCGGCACCGGCCGCCTCGGGCTGCTGACGTGGCAGACCGCGGGCCTCGCGCGCGGCCCCGCCTCGCCCGGCGAAGGCTGGCGGCTGTTCGACGTGGCCCGCATCGAGGATGCCGAACTGCTCCGCGCCACCTTCGCCCCCCGCCCGCGGGAGGCGGAGGCGTGGACGAAGGGCATCGGCGCCCCGATCGCCGAGGTGCCGCCGCGGGCGGCGGTCCTGGAGGCGGCGCGTCCCGTCGTGCCGGAGGCCGACCTAGCGGGTCCGCACGCATCGAGGCGTGACCACGCCCCCCACCGTCCCGCGCCGCCGGCGATCGCGTCCGTCGCCGCCCCCGGCCCGGTGGCGGGTGTTCCGGCGGGGAAACGCCTAGCCATCGTCGGCGACGGTGGGCGCGGCGGTGCCGGCGTGCAGGATGCGGCGGTCGGCGATGCCCGACAGGACCCGGCGCGGGCCGCCGCGCCGCTCGCGCGCATCGAGCCCGACGCCACGCCCGCCCATCGCGAACCCGTCCCTTTCCCGACCGTCCCCCTCCCGACCGCCCCTTCTTCGACCATCCCGAGGACCCCCATGGCCCGTGCCCCCCGTCCCCCCTCGCCGGAGAAGGCCGCGATCACCCGGCTCGGCGCCACCCTCCAGCGCGGCGTCGCGCCGGACCGCATGACGCGGGAGGTCGCGGGCGTGGTGGACGGGCTGCGGGAGGCGGCGGACGCGGAGAAGGTCCGCGAATGGCTCGAATTCATGCGCGACACCTTCGCCGAGGGCGCGGAGGCCGCGGCCGAGGCGGCGGATGACGTGGACACGAGCGACGCCGCGGGGGTGAAGCGGGCGCGGCAGAGCCTCGCGGCCTTCCAGGCGACGCGGGACGCCCTCGACGCGGCGATCCGCGGGACCTGACCTGGGCGCCTGAAGCACGCGAACGATCCCCCCGGCTCGCTCCGACGGGATCGCCCGGCCGGTTCCGCGATCAGCAGCCCGAGGCGGTGATGCGGCAGACCGAGCCGATCGCCTCGCGGCGCCCGGGCACGTTGCCCTGCGCCCGGCAGGCCGTCAGGGCGGCCTCCTCCGCCTCCGCCAAGGTGGGGCCGACCCCGGTGGCGAGGATCGTGGCGATGAAGGTGTTGATGTCCGCGGTGATCGCCACGGCCCGCGGGCTGCGCTGGATCACCTGCGCCACGGCGCCGCACTCGTTCACCAGCTCGCGCTGGAACAGGCAGGGGATGGGGCCGGCGCGGCCCTGGCACGTCCGGACGCCCGTAATGTTCACCGCGAGGCGATCGGGGGATCCGTTGGCGAGGCCGACGGCGCCGAACGGCGGGGCCGTCGCGTAGATCGCGCCGAAGCGCATGTCCTGGCGGATGAGGGGCGGGGCATCCGGGTCGCCGCCCTGGAGGCAGATGCCCGTGCAGGCCGAGACGTCGTCCGCGTGCCGCCGGTCGCACAGCGCGCGGCAGGACGCATCGAGGCGCGTCGAGTAGCCGATGAGGGTCGATCGGCGCGGGGTGACCGGCCCGGGCGTGGCAGCGGGCGACGAGGGAAGGACGAGGTTGGCGACGCCGGCGCGCGAGGCAAGGGCGAGGGCCGGGGGAGCCTCCATCGTTGCGGGCGGGGGGTCCATCGGGAAGGGGACCGCGTAGGGCGAGGAGCTGGCCGCCGCCTGGCGGCGCGGGCCCCCCGGGATGGCGGCCTCGACCACCGTCTCCACCGGACGGAAGCAGGGGCCGCTGCTGAGCGACATCGCGGCCGAGCCGCAGGGGAGATGGACAGGCGGCGTCAGCCGGTCACGGGAGAGGGTGACCCGGTACAGGATGCCGCCCTGGCACCGGACATCCCAGTAGGCGTTGCCGGCGGTGTCGGAGCCGGAGAACACCGTCGCCGAGATGCCGGAGCAGGCGAGGCGGGCATCCATGAGGCCGCCCCGGAAGAGCGCCCGGCGCTCGTGTTCGCCCATCGCCGCGACCGCGTCATGCGATGGGTTGGTGGGCTGGGCCGTCGCGGCGACGGAAAGCAGCATCAGGCCGCTCAGGAGACGTGTCAGCACGGCTGTATCCTCCATTCTCGCTTCGTCTGGTTGACGTCATGTTTCCGTTTTCATCGTGTGGTTCCGGATGCGGCGGGCCGCACCGGAAGGGGTCGGGTGCGCTCCATCCCGCCGCGCCATTCCCGGCGCGGCGGGTCGGCGCCCTAGAGAAGGAAGTCCGACTGGGCGAGGGACGTCACGCCGAAGACGAGGACCGCGACGTCCGCCGCGGCGTCGCCGTCCGCGTCCAGGAAGACGGTCGTGCGGTTGTTCTCCGCGCTCGCGCGCCAGATGATGGAGGCCTCGCCGCCGCCCGCGAACCGCCCGGCGCCCTCGTAGGATGCGTCGAACACGCCGAAATCGAGCTTGTCGCCCTCCGCCGAGCTGAAATCCATCACGCGGTCCCTCGTGCTGAGGGTGCTGTCGTTCACCTCGGTCCAGCGGAAGCGGTCCGCCCCGTCCTCCCCGAAGAGGAGGTCGATCCCGGCGCCGCCGGTGAGGATGTCGGCGCCATCGCCGCCCGTCAGCCGGTCGATGCCGGCGCCCCCGGCGAGGATGTCGTTGCCGCTGCCGCCGACGAGCCTGTCGTTGTCGGCGCCGCCGAGCACCGTGTCGTTGCCGCCGCCGCCGATCAGCAGGTTCGCGCCGCTGGACCCAACGATGACGTCGTTGCCGCTGCCGCCGTCGAGCGTGTCGGCGTCGGCGCCGCCGGTGAGCCTGTCGTTGAAGCGCCCGCCGAGGACGCGCTCGATGTCCACGAGGACGTCGCCCTGCGCCTCGCCGCCGCTGCCGGTGCCGAAGCGCAGGTTCACCGAGACGGCGGTCTCGCTCGCGCGATAACTCGCGGAGTCGATGCCGGTGCCGCCGTCGATGAGGTCGGCACCGATGCCGCCCGCCAGGATGTCGTTGCCGCCGTTGCCGAAGAGGAAGTCGTCCCCGCCGCCGCCGCTGGCGAAGTTGTTGGTGGCGGTCGGCGACAGGGTCACCGCCACGCCGTCCAGCAAGCCGACGACGAGGATCGCATCGCCGTCGAACCGGTCGTTGAGGGAGGTGGGGGTTCCGGAAACCCCGTCGCCGATTAGCGGGACGTTCACGCCCACGTCCAGGGGTCGAACGGTCCAGATGCCATTGCCAACGGTTCCGCTCATCTGTCGTCTCCCGGCGGTCACGCCGCCTTTGCGTGTGTGACGGGTCGGGCTGGCTCCACGCGATTGGCTCAGCTCGACAACCTACGGAGGCATCATGATCAGGTCCCAGGGCAAATTCTGGGGAAGTGTCTCAATCAACTCTCCGGAAGGCTGCATCAAGAACTTCAAATGAATCTTCAGGTTGCATTCGCCTCAAGATTTCGCCTGATAGAATGTCCGACATACCATCATGGGTTGTATGGGGCGGGAGAATACATTCCCTGGCTGAAAATCTATGATCATGCTGGATAAATACACGTTAAAGTTGTATAAGGACTGGTCGCACGACCGCTCAAGGTCAATTTTATGATCGAGAGCCAAAAAGTTGCTCTTAGCCCATTTAATTTGGACGTGCTCCTCGACATGGAGGGCAAGTCATCCGACGCGCGCCGTCTCGGGCGCCCTGGAGCGGACGCTGCGACCGGGCGGCCCGCCCAGCTCCGCGAGAGGCGATTCACGTGTGACGCGGAGTCCTCGCCGCCGCCTCGTTACGGTTGCTCGGCGGTCGCTCCTACTTCAACCGCCCCCGCAACCGATTTAACCTCGGCGCTGGGCCTCGGGGGAGGCCCGACCGCTTGGGGGGCGGAGGGGGATGGCTCCATGCGATTCCAGCACGCCGCGCTGATGGCGCTGGGTGTCTGTGCCCTGTCCGGGTGCGGGTCCGCGCGAGACGGGCCGGTCGCCGCCTCCGGCGGGTACGAGGCCCGGAGCGGGTTCCAGTACTGCGTGCCCTACGCCCGTGCGCGGAGCGGCCTCGACCTGCGGGGCAACGCCTGGGAGTGGTGGGGCGCCGCCTCCGGCCGCTACGACCGGGGCGAGCGACCGCGGACCGGGTCGGTGCTCGTGTTCCGACGGACCTCGCGGCTGGATGACGGGCACGTCTCCGTCGTGTCCCGCGTCGTCGGCCCGCGGGAGATCCGGGTGGACCATGCCAACTGGGCCAACGGGAGTGACCGGGGGCGCGTGGCGCGGGACCAGGCGGTGGTGGACGTGTCGGAACGCGGGGACTGGTCGCGGGTGCGGGTGTGGTTCCCGCCGATCGCGGCGGTGGGGAACACGGCCTACCCGACCTACGGGTTCATCCATCCGGGGCGGCGGGTGGCTTCGGCGGAGTAGGCGACACCGTCGTGGGGGTTGCGCCCGTGGTCTCGGAGAAGGGCCTTGCCCTCCTCCGGACCTCCACCCACGGGGGTCCAACGGGACCCTGGACCCGCGTTCGGTTTTAACGTCCTCGGTTCAGGAGGCCCCCGAAGCGGGGCCTCCTGAACCGAGGACATCAAGAAAAACAGATCGCGGGGGTCCGGGAAGGCAAAGCCTTCCCGGGGCAACAGGCACCACCCCCCGGAAGGGCCACGACGCCGTCAGTACGCGCCGCGGAGGCGGAGGGTCAGGTAGTCCCGGTCGTAGTTCGAGAGTCCGGTGAAGCCGCTGAGGCGGGTGGCGTGCTCGTAGGTGGCGATGAGGGCGAGGCGGCGGCCGAAGCGCCATTCGGCGGAGAGGGCGGCGACGGCGTCCTCGGCCGTGCGGTCGGGGGCGGTGATCTCGCGGCGGTCGTAGCGGAGTTCGCCCTGCAGGGTCACCTCGCGACCCGCCTCGTGCTGGACGGCGAGGGCGAGGATGGAGCGGATGGCGGGGACCGGATCGGAGCCCAGCACGTCGTCGAGGCCGCGGCGGGCGGAGAGGGTGACGGCGGTCTGGCGCTGCGGGATCCAGGTCAGCGCCGCGTCGAGCGCGAGGCCTTGCAGGGGCTTCAGGCCGGCGCCGTCGAAGTCCCGGCGGAGGTAGCCGGCGGCGATGCGGGCGCGCCATAGGGCGTCGGAGGTCCAGGCGATTCCAGCGACGGCCTGGAAGGCTTCCCCGTCGAAGCCTCGAGAGACGGCGCGGTCGTAGCGGATGGCGTCGCCGGACACCGCGACGGTCACGGCGTTGCCGGGGAGGAAGGTCCAGGCGGCGGCGAGGCCGAGGCCCGCCTGGGTCCGGTCGTTGGCGGCGAGGGAGCGGCCCCCCGCCTCCCCGAAGCGCAGCGCGGTGGCGTTGAGTTCGCCCCGCACGCTGAGGTCGCCGCGGCGCCAGGTGGCGCCGGCGCGGGCGTCGTCGCGGTCGTACGGGACGGGGAGGAGGACGCCGAGGAGCTGCGCGGAGGGGTCGGCGACGGAGAGGTGGCCGCGGGTGTGGCGGACGAGGCCGTCGAAGGCGAGTTCGCGGGTGGCGTCCCAGCGGCCGCCGGCGCCGAGGATGTAGTCGGTCGTGTCGTTGTCGGTGCGGCGGGCGTAGGCGCGGTCGTCGAGGGATGCTTCGGCGAAGAGGGCGTCTCGCCGCCAGCCGGAATCGAAGCGGGCGCGGAGGGAGAGGGTGCGGAAGGCGTCGCCCACCGCGTTGGCGCGGGACTGGGCGAAGAGGTTGGAGTCGTAGCCGCCGCCGGCCTCGGCCGTGGCGCTGACGAGGTTGGGGCCGATGCGGAGGCCGAGGGCGCCGTCCTCCGCGCGCGGGCGAAGGGTGGCGGGGGGCGGGACCGGGAGCGGGTCGGGCAGGAGGGAGCGGGCGAGGCGGGGGAGGGCGAAGCCGAGCACGAGCGCGAGGGCGAGGGCGGCGGGTAGGCGGCGGCGGGCGGCGCGGGGCGCGCGGGCCGGGCGGCGGGC
>CAXVWQ010000072.1:0-2581 GCA_964263755.1 Roseomonas sp.
GTCGCTGGTTTGCGCCGCGAGGCCGAGCCGGGCGGCGATGGGCTCCGCCGTTTCGCGGGCGCGCTGGACGGGGCTGGACCACACGGCGTCCACCGCCTCGCCGGCGAAGCGCCGCGCCAGCGCCTCGGCCTGCGAGCGCCCGGCTCCGCCGAGGCCCACGCCGGGCATCCGGCCGCACAGGACGCGGTCCACGCGGTCATGGGCGGCGTGCCGCACGAGGAACACGGTGGTCGCCATGGGTCCGCCCGCGTCTCAGTCCTCGCCCGCGACGAAGCGCAGCGTGCGCTCGCGCGCCTCCTCGTCGGTGAATTGCTGCGGCGGGGACTTCATGAACCAGCTCGACGGGCCGACCAGCGCGCCGCCCACGCCCCGGTCGAGGGCGAGCTTGGCGCAGCGCACCGCGTCTATCACCACGCCCGCGGAGTTGGGCGAGTCCCAGACCTCCAGCTTCAGTTCGAGGTTCAGCGGCGTGCCGCCGAAGCCCGTGCCCTCCAGCCGGATGTGCGCCCACTTGCGGTCGGTCAGCCACGGCACGTGGTCGCTCGGCCCGACATGGACGTCGGAGGCGGGAAGCGGGACGTCGAACTGGCTCGTCACGGCCTGGGTCTTCGAGATCTTCTTCGACTCCAGCCTCTCGCGCTCCAACATGTTGAGGAAGTCCGAGTTGCCGCCGAAGTTCAGCTGGTACGTGCGGTCCAGCCGCACGCCCCGCTCGCGGAACAGGTTCGCGAGGACGCGGTGGACGATCGTCGCGCCCACCTGGCTCTTCACGTCGTCGCCGATGATCGGAAGTCCCCGCTCCTCGAAGCGCGCGCGCCACGCGGGGTCGGAGGCGATGAACACGGGGATGCAGTTCACGAAGGCGCAGCCGGCGCGGAGCGCCGCCTCCGCGTACCACTCCGTCGCGCGCTGCGACCCGACGGGAAGCCAGGAAACGAGCACGTCCGTCCCGGATTCCATGAGGACCGCGGCCACGTCGGCCGCGGGTCCCTCCGCCTCCTCGATGGACGTGCGGAGATAGCGGCCGATCCCATCGAGCGTCTCGCCCCGCCGCACCGTGACGCCCGTGGGAGCGACCTGCGCGAACCGGGCCGTGTCGTTCGGGAAGGCGGGGATCGCGTCGGCGACGTCGCGCCCGACCTTCGCCGCGCTCACGTCGAAGGCGGCGGAGATGACGATGTCGCGGACGTGATAGCCGCCGACCTCGACGTTCATCAGGCCGGGCACCGGTTCGTTGGACACGGCATCCCGGTAGTAGGTCAGGCCCTGCACGAAGGAGGAGGCGCAGTTCCCGATCCCGACGACCGCGACGCGGACGGTCTTCCAGCTCACGCCGTGTTGCCGCCGGCCCAAGCGTTGGCGGAAGCGGCCTTGAACGCGGTGAACCGCGCGGTCCCGAAGTCGGTGGTCAATGCCTTCTCCCCGCCACGTCGGTCCGCGCTCGCTGCGACGCGCGGCACCTTACGCACATAGATGCTGGCCGATCCAGCCCGTCACCCGGCGCACAGCGAAGGCTGGAGCGGCAGGATCCGGATCCTCCGGAAACGAGCGGCCGCGCGGCTTTGCGCGTCAGTTCGCAGCGGCCCTGATCCGGTGTAACCACCCGCGATCACCACCCGATGCTGACCGGAGATCCGAGTGACCGAGACCATCCTGATCACCGGCGGCGCCGGCTTCATCGGGCGCTACGTCGCGCGCGCCCTTCTCGCGCGCGGCGACCGCGTGCGCGTCCTCGACTCCTTCATCGAGCAGGTGCACGGCGACCGCGGCGCCGACGGCCTCGACGCCGACACGGAGGTGATCCGGGGCGACGTGCGCGACGCCGATGCGGTCCGCCGCGCGCTCGCGGGGGCCGACGCCGTGATCCACCTCGCGGCGGAGGTCGGGGTCGGGCAGAGCATGTATGCCGTGGACCACTACGTCGGCGTGAACGACCACGGGACGGCGGTCCTCTACCAGGCGCTGATAGAGAAGCCGGTCCGCCGCGTCGTCGTCGCCTCGTCCATGTCCGTCTACGGCGAGGGGCTCTACCGCGACGCGGACGGCGCGGCGGTGGAGGACGCGGTGCGGATCCCCCGCACCGGGCCCGACGCGCCCTGGGACCCGCTCGACGCGAAGGGCCGTCCCCTCATCCCCGTCCCGACGCCGGAGTGGAAGCGCACCTCCCTCGCCTCCGTCTATGCCATCACGAAGTTCGCGCAGGAACGGCTCACGCTCACGCTCATGCCCGCCTACGGGATGCAGGGCACGGCGCTGCGGCTCTGGAACGTCTACGGCGCGGGGCAGGCGCTCTCCAATCCCTACACGGGCGTGCTCGCGATCTTCGCCTCGCGCCTCCACAACCGCCAGCCGCCGGTGATCTTCGAGGACGGGCTGCAGCGCCGCGACTTCGTGCACGTGGAGGACGTGGCCCGCGCCTTCCTCCTCGCGCTCGACCACCCGCGCGCGGCGGGGGAAGTCTTCAACATCGCCTCCGGCACCGACCGCACGGTGCGCGACGTCGCGGCCGACCTCGCCGCGGCGATGGGCGTTCCGGGGATCGCGCCGGAGATCGCGGCGAAGATGCGGATCGGCGACGTGC
>CAXVWQ010000073.1:0-5985 GCA_964263755.1 Roseomonas sp.
GGGACCGGGCGCGCGCGGCGTCGGAGCAGCGGTCGCTGCTGACCGGGCGGATCGTGGATTCCTACACGAACATCGTCACGCTGAAGCTGTTCGCCCGGGCGGACCGGGAGGACGGCTTCGTCGCGGAGGGGATCACGAACCTCACGGCGGCGTTCCAGCGGCAGATGCGGCTGATCACGCTCAACGGGCTGCTGCTGTCCACGCTGAACGCGGCGTTGATGGTGGGGATTGCGACCACCGCGATCGTGCTGTGGTCGCGGGGCGACATCGCGACGGCCACCGTCGCGACGGCGCTGCCGATGGCGTGGCAGATCACGAACATCTCGGGCTGGGTCGCCTTCAACGTGGCCGGGATCTTCGAGAACATCGGGGTGGTGCAGGAGGGCATGGGGAGCATCGCCGTGCCCCCCACCGCCCCGGACGCGCCGGGCGCCGAGCCGCTGCTCGTCACCCGCGGCGAGATCCACTTCGATGACGTTCGTTTCGGCTACGGCCGCACCGACGCCTCCGTCCTCGACGGCTTCGAGCTGCGGGTTCGGCCGGGGGAGCGGGTGGGGTTCGTCGGCGCCTCCGGGGCCGGCAAGACCACCGCCGTGAACCTGTTGCTGCGCTTCTTCACGCCGGAGGGCGGGCGGATCACCGTCGATGGCCAGGACATCGCGGGCGTGACCCAGGAATCGCTGCGGGGCGCCATCGGGATGGTGACGCAGGACACGGCGCTGCTGCACCGCTCCATCCGCGACAACATCCGCTTCGGCCGCCCCGACGCGACGGACGAGGCGATCGAGGCCGCCGCCCGCCGCGCGGAGGCCCACGGCTTCATCACCCACCTGAAGGACTGGCGCGGCCGCGACGGCTACGACGCCCATGTGGGGGAGCGCGGCGTGAAGCTCTCGGGCGGGCAGCGGCAGCGCGTGGCGATCGCCCGGGTGCTGCTGAAGGACGCGCCCATCCTCGTCCTCGACGAGGCGACGAGCGCGCTGGATTCGGAGGTGGAGGCGGCGATCCAGTCGCAGCTCGATACCCTCATGACCGGCAAGACCGTCATCGCCATCGCCCACCGGCTCTCGACCATCGCGCGGCTCGACCGGCTGGTGGTGCTGGACGGCGGCGTGGTGGCGGAGGAGGGGACGCACGAGGCGCTGCTGGCGCGGGACGGGGTGTATGCGCGGCTCTGGGCGCGGCAGTCCGGGGGGTTCGTGGGGGCGTGAGGGGCGCCTGGACGGGGCGGCGACGATGGTGACGTTCCTCGGTCGGCCTCCCTTCGTCGCGGCGGGAGCGGGTGGCGCTGCGGCGGGTCACATCTGGTTCCAGAACAGGAAGACGCGGCGCTCGCCCGGGCCGGCCGGCGCGACGCCCACCCGCAGCACCTCCGCCCCGCCGCCCGCGCCGCGCCACGGGAAGACCGCGGCGGACAGCCCGGCGGCCCGGCCCGGGGCCCAGCCGGGCGCGTCGGGCAGGAAATTGGCGTTGCCCTCCGGATCGAAGGGCCGCGGCGGCAGACCGGCCCGGAACGCTTCCCAGCCGGCATCCGGCACGACGAAGGCGATCCGCGACATGGCGTCGATCCCGCTTCCCCAGACGGCGTACTCGAACCGCGCCCCCGGGGGCAGGCGCAGCCCGATCCGCCCGGCGTAGGTCGCGGCACGGCCGGCGACGTCCCCCTCGTGCCCGGCCTCGCCGCCGAGCCCGGCGAGGATCGCGGCGGCGGGGAGGGAGAGCGCGATCGCGCCCGCCAGCCACCAGCGCTTCCTCATCCTCGGCTCCTCCGCCGTGAGCGAGCATCCTCTCGCCCGGCGACGCACGCCCGCGTGCGGAGGGTGGGGAACGACCGGCCGGCGACGACGCCCGGACCCTTCGCGAGCCGCATCAGGTGAGGACGCGGAGGATGTCGCCGAGGACGGTCAGCGCGTGCATCACCGCCTCCGACGCCCGCCGGACGGGGTGGCTGTTCCAGAACGCACCGATCAACGTCGCCGCGACCACCGCGAGGACGAGGAGGGCCGCCGCGAGGAGGGGACCGTCCAGCGCCGCTCAGCCGCCGAGGCCGGCGCGGCGGAGGTTGTTGCGGGCCTCGACGGAACCGCCGGCGGCGGCCTCGCGCCAGAGGCGGGCGGCTTCCCGCATGTCGCGCGGCAGGCCGCCGCGGCCTTCGGCGTACATCGTGCCGAGGTTCACCTGGCCCGCGTCCTCCCCCGTGTCGGCGGCGGCGCGGAAGAGGCGGACGGCCTCGCGCTCGTTCCGCGGCACGCCGCCCCGGCCCGCGAGGTAGAGCGTGCCGAGGTTCGACATGGCGGCGGGGAAGCCCTGGTCCGCCGCCGCGCGGTAGAGGCGCTCTGCCTCGCGCTCCGAGCGGGGAAGCCCGCCCTCGCCGCGGGAGAACATCGCCGCGAGGTTGTTCTGGGCGAGCGCGTAACCCTGGTCGGCCGCGAGGCGGTAGAGGCGCACCGCTTCCCGCGCATCGCCCGCCCGGTCGGCGGCGCGGGCGGCGAAGGCGAGGAAGCGGGCCTCGGCTGGAAACTCCGCCAGCGCCCGGGCGCAGGCGGCGCGGGCCGCGGGCGCGCGGATGGCGGTGGCGGGCACGCCTTCCACGAGCGCGGGGAGGTTGCCCATCACCGCGCGCGAGGGCTGGGCGAGGCGGTCGCACTCGTGCTCCGGCGCCGCCGGGCCCGCAGCGACCGGGGGAGCGGCGACGGGCGGCACGTTCGCGGGGTTGATCGGCGTGCCGTCGGGGAGCGTCTTCGTGGTCTGGCCGAGGGCGGGCGCCGCGATGAGGAGAAGCGCGAGGGCGAGGGCCGGGCGGGCGGTCATGGCGTCGTGGTCCTGTCGGTGGCGTCCATCCCCAGAAGGCGGGGCGCGGGCCGGCGGTTGCAGCCTTCGCTGCGGCGCAGCGCGGCTGCTTGACGCCCCGCACCCCGTCATCTAGGGACCGGCCGCGCCGCGCGGGCGGAATCCCGCGGGGGAGATGATGGCGGATCGGGACGACTTCGACGACCGTCTGCGCAAGGCCAGGGCCCAGCAGGGCCTCGACCCCAAGCCAGGACCGACCGGCGGCTTGCCGCCCGGTTCCCTGGGGAATGGCCTTCGCGCGGGTGTCGAGGTGGTGGCGGCGCTGGTCGTCGGGGTGGGCCTCGGGCTCGTCCTCGACCGCTGGCTTGGCACCTTTCCCTGGCTCTTCCTCGTCTTCTTCCTCCTCGGCGGCGCGGCGGGAATCCTGAACGTCCTGCGGCCGTTCAGGACGGGCCGGAATACCGCTCCTCCGGGTTCTCCGGGCGCGGGACAGGGTTAGGGGCATCGCGTGGCCGCCGAAGGCAAGACGATCGACGCGCTGAGCCAGTTCGAGCTGGCCCCCGTGCTCGGCCCGATCGGCCGGGCCGTCGGCTTCTCCCAGTCCACCGCGCACATGCTGCTGGCGGTCGGGCTCATCTCGCTCCTGCTCGTCTACGGCATGCGGCACCGCGCCGTCGTTCCCGGCCGCCTCCAGGCCGCCGCCGAGATGCTCTACGAGTTCGTCGAGGGCGTGGTGATCGGACAGGTCGGGCACGAGGGCCGCCGCTACTTCCCCTTCGTCTTCGCGCTGTTCTCCTTCGTCCTCGTCGGCAACCTGCTGGGGCTGCTGCCCTACGCCTTCACCTACACCTCGCACATCGCGGTGACGTTCGGACTGGCGGCGATCGTGTTCCTCACGACGACGATCGTGGCGATCGCGATCCACGGGCGGAAGTTCTTCGGCTACTTCTTCCCGGAAGGCGCGCCGATCTGGCTCGCGCCGATCCTCATTCCCGTGGAGATCGTCTCCTACCTCTCCCGGCCCGTGTCGCTCTCCGTCCGGCTCTTCGCGAACATGCTCGCGGGGCACGTGATGCTGAAGATCTTCGCGACCTTCGTCGTCCTCCTCGGCTCGCTCGGGGCGGTCGGGTTCGTGGGCGCGGCGGTGCCGCTCGCGGTCAACGTCGCCCTCGTCGGGTTCGAACTGCTCGTGGCCTTCCTCCAGGCCTACGTCTTCGCGATCCTCGCGAGCGTCTACCTCCACGACGCGGTGCACCTGCACTAGCGAGCAGGGCGCTCCCCGCGTCGCGGCCCACCTCCCATCGGCACAGACAAGGATATCCCCCGATGAACGACCCCGCCGCCTTCCTCGGCGCCTACAAGGCCCTCGGCGCCGGCATCGCCGTGATCGCGCTCTTCGGCGTGGGCCTCGGCGTCGGCAACATCTTCTCCTCCCTCATCACCTCCGTGGCACGCAACCCGGGCGCGCGCGACGCGGTGTATCCCATCGGCCTCCTGGGCTTCGCCCTGACGGAGGCGGTGGCGCTCTTCGCGCTCGTCATCGCCATCCTCATCCTCTTCGTCTGACAGGGTCGGCAGGGCCCCTCGCCCCGCCGCCCACCTCGGAAGGCATACCGTGGCCCGACGCCTCCTCCTCGCGCTCGCCTTACTGGTCCCGACGGGGCTCGCCCTCGCCCAGCCGGTTCCCCAGGCGGCGGGGCAGATGGGGGCGCCGGGCGCGGTCATCACCTCGCCCTCCGTCACCGGCCAAGGGCCCGTCACGGGCACCGCGATCCAGGGCCCGATCGATCGCGGGCCGGTCTCCGTGCCCGTGGCGGCCGACAGCGACCGGCGACGCGCGGCCGCCCAGGCGCACGAGACGGGATCCACCACCGCGCGGAACGCGGGCGGCATCCCGCAGCTGGACTTCGCCAACCCCCTGACGATCGCGCAGGTGATCTGGCTGTTCGTGATCTTCGGCCTCCTGACCTACCTCTCCACCGTCTACCTCCTTCCGCCGGTGGCGGAGGTGCTGGAGGCCCGGCGCGCCCGGATCACCGGTGACCTCGACGCCGCGCGCGACGCGCGGGCGGAGGCCGAGGCCGCGGGGGCCGCGCACCGGGACGCGACCGCCCGCGCCCGTGCCGAGGCCCAGGCCGCGATCGCCGACGCCACCAAGGCCGCCCAGACCGCGGCCTCGACCCAGGCCGAGACGCTCAACGCGCGGCTGAACGCCCAGATCGCCGGCGCCGAGACCCGCATCGCCGCCCAGCGGGATTCCGCGATGCGCGCGCTGCGGGAGGCGTCCACCGACGCGGCCGGCGCCATCGTCCAGCGGCTCGCCGGCTTCGCGGACGGCGCGGCGGTGGAGGCGGCCGTGGCCCGCGAACTCTCCGCCCGCAACCTGGACAAGGCGGCCTGACGATGGACCACGCCTATGAGCACGTCTGGCTCGACCCGAAGTTCTGGGTCGCCGTCTCCTTCATCCTCTTCGTGCTGCTGGCCGGCCGGAAGATCTGGTCCACGCTGACGGCGATGCTCGACGCGCGCGCCGAGTCCGTCCGCACCGAACTCGCCGAGGCGACGCGCCTGCGGAGCGAGGCGGAGGCGATGCGCCGGGCCGCGGAGGCCGACCGTGCCGCCGCCGCGCAGGAGGCGATCGACATGATCACCCGCGCCCGCGCCGAGGCCGAGCGCGTCGGCGCCGCGACCGCCGCGGAGGCCGAAGCCTCCGCCGCCCGCCGCGAGCGCATGGCGATGGATCGCATCGCCGCCGCCGAAACCTCGGCTCTGGCCGAGGTGCGCGCCGTGGCCGCCGAGGTCGCGACCGCCGCCGCCCGCACCGTCATCGCGGAACGCCTCACCGCCGAGGCCGACGCGGCGATGGTGGACAAGGCCGTCGCCGACTTGCCCCGGGTGCTGCGCGCGGCCTGATCGCGGTCGGGCTACGACCCTCTCGGGGGTTGCGCCTGTGGGCCGGAGAAGGGCTTTGCCCTCCTCCGGACCTCCTCCCACCAGGAGCCTGAGGCCCCTGGACCCGCCTCTGTAGAAAGAGAGACGCCGTCCGGGGGGGGGGGGGGGGGGGCCGCCGCGCCCCGCCCGGGGGGGGCGGGTCCCCCCCCCAACCCCCCCCCCCGACGGCATCGCTTTTCACGGAAGGGGGTCCAGGGGCCCCCGCGAAGCAGTGCTTCGCGCCTGGCTGATGGGGGTCCGGGG
>CAXVWQ010000074.1:0-18547 GCA_964263755.1 Roseomonas sp.
GCAACACGACCGAGCGCAGTCTCGATCAACCGGTTCATGCGAGCGGACTGCGCGGCGTAGTAGGTGCGACGGAACGCCTCCTCGTAGCGCGACGCCCCGCTCCGCGCGTAGCCGTTGCGTGGGTCGAAGGGGTCCAGCGCCGGATCGGGCGGCGCCACCGGCGGGTTCGCCTCGCTCGCCACCGACGGGTTGAGCGCCCGCAGCACGAGCACCGCATTGCCGGGATGCGCGTCCGCGAACACGATCCCGTCCGCCGGCGGCAGCCCGGCGAGGGCATCGGTGCAGGACACCAGCTTGTTCGGCCCCTGGCAGAACCCCGGCCCGTTCTCCGCCACCGCCTGATACAGCGCCATCAACGGCCCGCCCCCGCTGTGCCCGAACAGGATCACGCGGGAGAGGCCGGGCTGCGCCCGCAGCGCCCGCACGCCGGCGGCCACGTCCAGCGGCAGCACCTCGAACGACACGCCGACCTCGTTGTTCTCGAAGCGCGAGTTCATGCACAGCACGACGAACCCTCGCCGCGACAGCTCCGTGCAGGCGGGGTGCTGGAGGTAGTTGGCCGTGCGGTGCATCACCAGCACGCCGGTCCGCAGCGCGGGCCCGGCATCCGGCCGATACAGCAGCCCCTTCGCCGCGCCGAAGGCCATGTAGGTCGGATTGCCCTGCGCCGATGCGGGGCTGACCGCGTGGCCCCAGATCGCCGCGACCACGGCCACGCACCAGGCGACCGCGCGCCGGCGGAACAAGGCATGTCGCCCCACGGCAAGTCCTCCCGACGTCTTCTTCTGCGATGGCAGGATCGGCACCCGCCTGTTGCCCGTCAACCGCGCCGAGGGGTTCCCGCCCGCGTCCCCCCGGTGTTCAATGCGCCCCGCAGCGTCACCGGGGTCGTCAGCGCGGAATGAAGTCGGCCGCCTTCGACCACCACGCCGCCCGGACGCTCGCGGAAGCGACCGACCTCCTCGCCCGCCACGGCGACGACGCCCGCATCCTCGCCGGCGGCCAGAGCCTCGTCCCCACCATGGCCTTCCGCATGGCCCGCCCCGCCATCCTCGTCGACATCAACCGCATCCCGTCGCTCGCCTACGTCACGCCCCGCGACGGCACCCTCGCCATCGGCGCCCTCGCCCGCCACGCGCACTTCGAAAAACCCGTCGCCGATGGCCCGCTCGGCGCCCTGCTGAACCACGTCGTCCGCCACGTGGCCCACGCCCCGATCCGCACCCGCGGCACCTTCTGCGGCTCCCTCGCCCACGCCGATCCCGCGTCGGAATGGTGCGCCACCACCCTCGCCCTCGGCGGCCGCATGGTCTGCGCCGGCGCCGACGGCACGCGGGAGGTCGCGGCCGACGACTGGTTCCAGGGCGTCCTCACCACCGCCCTCCGCCCCGACGAGGTGCTGACCGAAATCCGCCTGCCCCTCCTCGGCCCGGACTGGCGATGCGGCTTCGCCGAGTTCAGCCGCCGCGCCGGCGACTACGCCCTCGCCATGGCCGTCGTCGCGCTGCGCCTCGACGCCGGACTGGTGCGCGAGGCCCGCATTGCCCTCGGCGGCATCGGCGGCACCCCCGTCCTCGCCCCCGCCGCCGCGGGCGCGCTCCTCGGCGCCACGCCATCCCCCGCCGCCATAACCGTCGCCGCCGAGGCCGCCGCCGCGGAATGCGACCCGCAGGACGACGCCCACACCCCCGCCGACTACCGCCGCGACCTCGTTCGCGCCATGGTCCGCCGCGCCCTCCGCGCCGCCCTCCCCGCATGACCTGGGTCGGCCGCTCCCTCCCGCGCATCGAGGACCCCGCCCTTCTCCGCGGCGAGGGCCGCTTCGTCGCCGACATCGCCATCGGCGCCCGAGCCGTCCGCTTCCTCCGCTCCCCCGTCGCCGCCGGCCGCATCACGACCCTGGCCCCGCCCCCCGACATGCCCCCCGGCGCCCTCTTCGTCACCGCCGCCGACATGCCGGAGGTCGGCACCATCCGCCCGGTGCTGCACCGCTGGGACTACCGCGCGGTGGAACAATCGGTGCTGCCGCGCGACCGCATCCACTTCATCGGCCAGCCCGTCGCCGCCATCGTCGCCGCCACGCCGGAGGAGGCCGAGGATCTGGCCGAACTCGCGACCCTGGAGATCGACGCCGAACCCCCCGTCGTGACCCTGGACGACGCCCTCCGCCCCGGCGCCCCCGCCGTCCACCCCATCGCCCCCGACAACGTCTGCGTCCTCGGCGAACTGCGCGACCCCGCCCTCGACGCCGCCTTCGCCGCCGCCCACCACGTCGCCACCTTTGCCTTCCGCTCCGGCCGCCAGAACGCCACCCCGATGGAGGGCCGCGGCGGCGTCGCCGCCTACGACCGCGCCACCGGCCGCACCCGCCTCTCCGCCTCCACCCAGATGCCGCACATGCTCCGCACCGGCATCGCCGAACTCCTGGCCATGCCCGAGGCCGACCTGCAGGTGATCGCCCCCGACGTCGGCGGCGGCTTCGGCCAGAAGATGTCGCTCTTCCCCGAATACCCCGTCCTCGTCTGGCTCGCCCGCCGCCACCGCGGCACCTTCGCCTGGGTGGAGGACCGCCACGAGAACCTCACCGCGTCAGCCCATTCCCGCGACCAGCGCCACGCCCTCCGCGCCGCCTTCGACGCCGACGGCACGCTCCTCGCCCTGGAGGCCGAGATCGTCGCCAACGTCGGCGCCTTCTCCTGCTACCCCACCACCTGCGGCGTCGAGCCGCTGATGGCCTTCGCCGAATACCCCGGCCCCTACCGGGTTCCCGCCTACGCCGCCCGCGCCCGCGGCGTGCTGACCAACACCTGCCCCATGGCCCCCTACCGCGGCGTCTCGCGCCCCGTGATCACCTTCGGCATCGAGCGCCTGATGGACCGCGCCGCCGCCGCGCTCGGCATGCCCCCCGCCGCCATCCGCCGCCGCAACCTCGTGGACACCTTCCCCCACCGCACCGCCACCGGCCTGACCCTCGACGAGGCCACCTACGTCGAGGCGCTCGACGAGGCCGTCCGCCTCGCCGACATCCCCGCCTTCCGCGCGGAACAGCGCGTCGCCCGCGCCGAGGGCCGCCTCCTCGGCCTCGGCCTCGCCGTCTTCAACGAGCGCACGGGCTACGGCACCCCCGCCTTCGCCGCCCGCTCCATGGGCATCGTCCCCGGCTACGAGGTGGTGGACATCGCCATGACCCCCGGCGGCGAGGTGGAGGCCCGCATCGGCGCCTCCCCCCACGGCCAGGGCACCCGCACGACGCTGTCGCAGGTGATCGCCGACCGCCTGGGCCTCGACCCCTCCGCCATCCGCATCGTCCACGGCGACACCGACCGCACGCCCTACGGCTGGGGCACCTTCGCCAGCCGCAACGCCGTGATCAGCGGCGGCGCCTGCCGCATGGCCGCCGACCGCCTCGCCGACCGCCTCCGCGCCGCCGCCGCGGTCGTCCTGCAAACCACCGCCGACCGCATCACCCTGCGCGACGGCCACGCCGTCGGCCCCGGCGAGGCCTCCATCCCCATCCCCGCCCTCGCGAAGCAGGTCCATCAGCGCAGCGACCTGTTCGGCGCCCACAACCTCGCGGAAACCGCGTCCTACGACCCCCCCGGCACCTTCTCCAACGCCTGCCATCTCGTCACCGTCGAGGTGGACGCCGACACCGGCGGCGTCCGCATCCTCCGCTACCTCGTCGTCGAGGACGCCGGCCGCATCCTCAACCCCATGATCGCCGACGGCCAGGTGCGCGGCGGCGTCGCCCAGGGCATCGGCAACGCGCTCTACGAGGAGGTGCTGCACGCCCCCGACGGCAACGTCCTCACCGGCACCCTCGCCGACTACACCCCGCCCACCGCCGCGGAGATCCCGGAGATCGAGATCCACCACCTCCAAACCATCAGCGCCGCCACCCTCACCGGCGCCAAGGGCCTGGGGGAGGGCGGCGCCATCGGCGCCCCCGCCGCGGTCTGCAACGCCATCAGCGACGCCCTCGCCCATCTCGGCATCGACGTCGCGGAATTCCCCATGACCCCGCCCCGCCTCCGCGCCCTGATCCGCGCAGCGGAGGCCGGCGCGAGGGCAGAGGAGGGGGCATGACCCGCCGCCCCGTCGCCCTCACCGTCAACGGCGTCCCCCGCCATGTCACGGTCGAGCCCCGCCGCACCCTCGCCGACGCCCTGCGCGACGACCTCGGCCTCACCGGCACCCACCTCGGCTGCGAGCACGGGGTCTGCGGCGCCTGCACCGTCCTGCTGGACGGCGCCCCCATCCGCGCCTGCCTCCTCTTCGCCGTGCAGGCGGAAGGCGCGGCGGTCCGCACCGTCGAGGGCCTCGCCGCCCCCGACGGCGCGCTCAACCCCCTGCAACGCGCCTTCCAGGCCCATCACGGCCTGCAATGCGGCTATTGCACCCCCGGTTTCCTCATGCTCGCGACCTGGCTGCTCGAACGCGACGACCCCTTGGACGAGGCATCGCTGCGCGACACCGTCGCTTCCAACCTCTGCCGCTGCACGGGCTACGCCGGCATCCTCGACGCCATCCGCGCGGCGGCGCAGACGACCGGCAAGTGGGTCGGCCCTCCCGCCCCGTAGGATGACGGCGACCACCCGGGCGTCGCGGCCCGCCCGCTGGACCGGCCCCCCGTCATCCAGCATCCCAACCCACCGGAAGCCCTCAGGAGACGCCCGATGACCACCCGACGCGTCCTGCTCGGCGGCCTGACCGTGGCCCTCGCCGCCCCCGCCTCCGCCCAACCCCCCGACACCTGGCCGAGCCGCCCGCTGCGCCTCATCGTCCCCTTCGGCCCCGGCGGCGCCAACGATATCGTCGCGCGCCTCGTCGCCGAGCGCCTCACCCCTCTCCTCGGCCAGCGCGTCCTCGTGGAGAACCGCAGCGGCGCCAACGGCATGATCGGCGCCGGCGCCGTCGCCGCGGCGACCCCCGACGGCTACACCTTCCTTTCCGGCAGCCCCGGGCCCCCTGGCGGTCAACCCCTTCCTCTACCGTCAGATGCCCTACGACGCGGCCCGCGACTTTGCCTCCGTCGGCCTCATGGCGAAGGTGCCCTACCTCCTCGCCGTCTCCCCCACCCTGCCGGTGACCACGGTCGGCGAGTTCATCGCCCACGCCCGCGCGAACCCCGGCGCCCTGAACTACGCCAGCACCGGCAGCGCCGCCCGCCTGACGGTGGAGTTGTTGCAGGCCATGGCCGGCGGACTCCGCCTTACCCTCGTCAACTACCGCGGCGCCGGCCCCGCGCTGGTGGACCTGCGCCGCGGCGACGTCCAGTTCATCTGCGACCAGATGCCCGGCCTGCTCGAAGCGGCGCGAGAAGGCGGCCTGCGCCCCATCGGCGTCGGCGGCGCCACCCGCAGCGCCGCCATGCCGGACGTCCCGACGATCGCCGAGGCCGGCGTGCCGGGCTACGAGGCCTCCGCCTGGCTCGCCTTCGCCGCGCCGGCCGGCACCCCCCGCCCCATCCGTGACCGGCTGGCCGCGGCCATCGAGGCGGTGGTCCGCGAGCCCGTCACCGCGGCACGCCTCGCCGCCCTCGGCGCCGACCCGGGCGGCGGCACCCCGGACGACATGGACCGCCTGCTGGAGGAGGAGCGCCGCAAGTGGGGCGCGATCGCCGGCACCGCCGGCATCGAGCGTGAGTGATCGCGCCCGGTTGTCCGACAACCGCGAGGCCCGAGGGCGGGCCGAGACGTCCGACGCGGCGATCCGGACGCCCGGACGGGTGGCGCCCGATCATCCCCGCGACCGCCGGCCCGGCCCCGCCGCTCAGTAGCCGAAGTACAACCCCACGCCCGGCGGCCGGTAATAGCGCGGCGGGGGTGGCGGCGCGTAGTAGGTGGGCGGCGCGTAGTAGGTCGGCGGCGGACGGTCGTAGACCACCGGCGGGGGCGGCGCGTAGTAGCGCGGCGGCGGCCCGAACGGCACGCAGGCGCCCTGGTGATACGAATAGCGAAACCCCGGGGCGCAGTAATACTGCGCCGCCTGGAGGTTCGACAGTGCCTCCGGGCGCGGCGCGGGGACCGCCGCGACGGCCGGTGCGCCGATGAGGGCCGTGAGGGCGAAGGCCGCGAGACCGCCGCGGGACGAGGTCGAGGGCATGACGGGAACCTCCTCTCTCATGCTGGACGGGAAGCTGGCCCGCGCCATGAGGCAGAACGGTGGCACCGCCGGGCCGTCACGCGATATTCCGGCCGCCACCCGCTCACGCTTGCGCGAAGACCCGGTCGAGCGTGGCGCGGACGTGGGCGAAGTCCCGCGCCGGGTCCATCGCCGCATCCAGGGTCGCGGCGTCCAGCAGCGCCGTCACCCCGGCGTCCCCCAGCAGGTTGTCCCGGAACGACCGGGCCTCCGGCGCGCCGAGCGCTTCCCACGTCGCCATCGCCGCGCGCTGGACGGTGCGGTAGGCGTCCTCCCGCGACATGCCGCGCTGCGTCAGCGCCAGCAGCACCTTCTGGGAATGCACCACCCCGCCGAGGGATTCGAGGTTGGCCCGCATCCGCTCCGGATGCACCGTCAGCCGCTCCACCATCCCCGCCGCGCGCGTCAGGGCGAAGTCCAGCGCGATGGTCGCGTCCGGCCCGATCACCCGCTCGACGGAGGAGTGGCTGATGTCCCGCTCGTGCCACAGCGCCACGTTCTCCAGCGCCGGCACCGCGTAGCCGCGCACGAGCCGCGCCAGCCCCGTGAGGTTCTCCGACAGCACGGGGTTGCGCTTGTGCGGCATCGCGGAGGAGCCCTTCTGGCCCGGGTGGAAATACTCCTCCGCCTCCCGCACCTCGCTCCGCTGGAGGTGCCGCACCTCCGTCGCCAGCCGCTCGACGCCCGAGGCGACGACGGCGAGCGCGCAGAAGAACGCCGCGTGCCGGTCGCGCGGGATCACCTGCGTGGACACCGGCTCCGGCCGCAGCCCGAGGGCCGCGCAGACATGCGCCTCCACCCGCGGGTCCACCGCCGCGAAGGTGCCGACCGCGCCGGACACCGCCCCCGTCGCCACCTCCTCCCGCGCCGCGACGAGGCGCTTGCGGGCCCGGTGGAACTCCGCCCAGTGGTTCGCCAGCTTCAGCCCGAAGGTCGTCGGCTCCGCGTGGATGCCGTGCGAGCGCCCGATGGTCGGCGTCCCCGCGTGCTCCTCCGCCCGCCGCCGCAGCGCCGCCAGCAGGGCGTCCACGTCGGCGATCAGCAGGTCCGCCGCCCGGGTCATCTGCACCGCCAGCGCGGTGTCGAGCACGTCCGAACTCGTCAGCCCCTGGTGCATGAAGCGCGCGTGCTCCCCCATGCCATCCGACCCCTCCCCGAGCCAGGTGAGGAAGGCGATGACGTCGTGCCGCGTCTCCCGCTCGATGACGTCGATGCGCTCCAGGTCCGCGGCCGTGATCGACGCGGTGCGGGCCGCCCCGGCGCGCCGGATGGCCTCGGCGCTCTCCCGCGGGATGGTGCCGAGGTCGGCCATGGCCTCGGCGGCCAGCGCCTCGATCTCGAACCAGATGCGGAAGCGCGCCTCGGGCGACCAGATCGCGGCCATCTCGGGCCGGGTGTAGCGGGGGACCATGCCGGGACTCCTGGGCCGCGGACGACGGGCGGCCGGGGCGCTCGCGGGCGCATCGGGGATCGGCGCACGGGCGTCAACCGCGCCCGCCGGGCACCGGCGGCCGTCGCAGGGGCGGTTGCCGGTCGCGGGGCGGTCGTCTATGCGCGTCGGACGACCGGAACCGCGCGGGCACGCGCGGCCGGCTCCCCGCGGCGCCTCCCGGCCGCGCGGGACATGGGGAGGATGAGTGCCGATGGATTGGCTGATCGCCCTCGGTCAGGTGCTGCTGATCGACCTCGTCCTCGCGGGCGACAACGCCATCGTGGTCGGCATGGCCGCGGCGGGGCTCCCCGCGGACCAGCGGCGCAAGGCCATCCTCTGGGGCATCGCCGCCGCCACGATCATGCGGATCGGCTTCGCCCTCGTCACCACCCAGCTCCTGCTGATCGTCGGGCTGACCTTCATGGGCGGCCTGCTGCTGCTCTGGGTCGTCTGGAAGATGTTCCGCGAACTCCGCCAGCCGCACGAGCAGCACGAGGGCGCCGAGGCCGCGTCCGAGGCCGCGGGCGGGAACGGCGTCCCGACGGGCGCGCCGCGCAAGACCCTGCGGCAGGCCATCGTCCAGATCCTCATCGCCGACGTGTCCATGTCGCTCGACAACGTCCTCGCCGTGGCCGGCGCGGCGAAGGACCACCTCGACGTCCTCATCATCGGCCTCGCCATCTCGGTCGTGCTCATGGGCGCCGCCGCCACCTTCATCGCGCGCCTGCTGGAGAAGAACCGCTGGATCGCCTGGGTCGGCCTCCTCGTCATCCTCTACGTGGCCGTGGACATGATCTACTCCGGCTATCCGGACCTGACCCGGCTGTGGACCGGCGCCCCGCGCGCCACCCCCTGACGCCGGAGCCGGGGCGGCGGCGCGCCGCCCCGGCCGCCATGCGGGAGTTGTCATGACGAACTCGATCGCCACCCCCTGGCGCCCGCTCGCGGCGCTCGCCCTCCTCGCCGGCTGCGCCACCGGCCCGGACGAGACCCGCGTGCCGATCGAGGCCCAGGCGGGGCGGCTGCCCGGCGAGGCCGCGGGCTTCTCCCGCGTCGCCGGCACGGCCCCGACCGCCCCGCCGGAACTCGGCACGGCGCGGGTGGCGGAATACGCCACGGCGCGCCGCCTCGCGGTCGGGCTCGTGTTCCTGCACGAATCCGACCGGCCCCTCGTCACCGTGGCCGACGTGCCGGCGGAACTCGACCGGGCCGCGGCCGACGGCGCCCGGCTGGGCCAGCGCACGGGCCGCGCCCTCGTCGAGCGGTCGCGCAGCACGGTCACGCTGCCCGGCGGCGGATCGCTCGACTGCGCCACCCTCGGCGGCACCCTCGGCCGGAATCCCGTGGAGTGGCAGGTCTGCGTCGGGGCCATCGGCGGCCGCTTCCTCCGGACGGAGGTCACGATGCCCTCCCGCAACCCCCCCGCGGCCGACGCGGCGGGCTTCGCGCGCGCCGTGGCGGCGGCGGCCCAGGGCTGACCCGCCGCCCCCCTCAGCCCAGCCGGCCGAGGACGCGGAACCAGAGATAGTCGAGCGGCAGCAGCACGAGCGCCGTGACGGCCGCGACCGCGAGGCACAGCCGCGCCCCGTCCCGCGCCGACACCCCGCCCATCCCCATCGCGACGACGATCGGCGCGGCCATGTAGGGCAGGGGCGGCGTCGCGTAGGCGATGACCTGGGTCATCAGCACCGTCTCCAGCGGCAGGCCCGACGCCTCAGCCAGCCGTCCCGCGAGGGGCGTGAACAGCGCCGGCACCCCGTTCGTCGTCACCGCCGCGCCGAGCACCGCGGTGATGCCGACGAGTGCCGCGAAGGCGGTGAAGGGGGCGTCCGGCGAGAGGGGCGCATGGGCCGCGAGGAACCCGCCCACCGCATCGCCGAGGCCGCTGCGGGCGAACACCGCCGCCACGCCGAGGATGCCCGCGAGGTAGAGGCAGACCCGCCAGTTCACCCCGGCGACGAACTCCTCCGCCGTCACCACCCCGACGCGCGGCGCGAGGCAGAGGCAGGCCGCACCCAGCCCGACCCAGGCCGGCGCGATGCCGTGGAGGGAGTCGGTCGCCCAGAGGGCGAGGGTGGCGAGGAGGAGGAGGGCGAGCCGTCGCTCGTCCCGCGAGATCGGCGGCGGCGGCGCCTCCGGCGGCGCGGCGCGCGGCGCGGCGGGGAACAGCGCCGCGATGAGGACGACGAGGAGGGCCGCCTTGAGCACGCCCAGCACCGGCGCGTGGAGGACGAGGTAGGGCAGGTAGGAGAGGGTGATCCCGTGCGTCGCCTCGACCGCCCCGGCCATGATGAGGTTCGGCACGTTCGCCGGCAGGATGGAGCACGACAGCTGGTAGGTCCCGAACCCCACCGCGAGCGCGAGCGCCGCCCGTCCGGGTGACCCGGGTTCCAGCCCGGCGCGCGCCGCGAGCGCCATCACCACCGGCATCAGCAGCGCGATCCGCCCCATGTTGGACGGCATGACGAAGGCGAGCGCGTAGGTCAGCAGAACCACCCCCGCCACCATCCCCACCCAGGACACCCCGAGGCGCGCCGACAGCGCCCGCGCCGCCCGGTCCGCCAGCCCCACCTTGCGGATGGCGATGCCGAGCACGAACCCGCCGAGGACGAGCCAGAAGGCCGAGGAGGCGAAGCCGGAGAACACCACCTCCGCCGGCGCCACCCCCAGCGCCATCGCCAGCGCGAAGAAGCCGAGGGCGACGAGGATGTCGGGCAGCCGCCCCGTGGCCCACAGCGCGACGGCGCCGAGGGTGAGCGCCGCGGGCAGGATCAGGCCGGTCATCGCGTCCCCTCGTTCGCGCGGGACCGTGCCAGCCGCGCGCCGCGGGGGGAACCGCCGCCCGTCACGCTTCCTCACATGCCCCGCGTCGCGCCGTTACATGCCCGCGCGCATCTTCGGGGGGTCTCAGGAGGACACCCCATGACCCGCACCCGGACGATCACCCTCGCCGCCCTCGCCGCCGTCGCGGTCGGCGGCGCCCTCGCCATTCCCGCCCTCGCCCAGGACCGTGGCGCCCAGGACCGCGGCCCCCGCCCCGGCGAGCGCCTGTTCCAGGAGGCCGACGCCAACCGCGACGGCCGCGTCTCCACCGGGGAAGGCTGGACCGCCCTCTCCGCCCGCTTCGCCCGCGCCGACGCCAACGCCGACGGCGGCGTGACCTGGGACGAGTTCCGCGCCTACGTCACCGCCGAGGCCGGGGCCGCCGGCCGCCGCGTGCCGACGGGCGACCGCGCCTCCCGCATGGACGCCCGCGGGCAGGTGATGTTCCGCGGCCTCGACGCCGACCGCGACGGCCGGGTGACGCTGACGGAGCTGCGTCCCTTCGCCGACGCCATGTTCCGCGCCCGCGACGCCAACGCCGACGGCGAACTGACGCGGGAGGAGGTGCGCGGCCGCCGCGGCGACCGCCGGGACCGGCCGCAGGGGGACCGGCCGCAGGCGGATCGCGCGGAGACCCCCCCGGCCCAGCCGGCGCGCTGACCGACGGGCCGACCTCCGGACGCCGTCGCGCCAGCGGGGCCTTGAGCGCGTCGCGCGTTCGGGATCGCGAAAGGCGCGATCCGCGCGCGACGTGAACGAACCAGGGGGATCGCGGTGACGTTGACCCGCCGTCCTTCCCCTGGAGACGACGCATGTTCCTACGTATCGACCGGCTGCAGACCGAACTGCCGCCCCCGCTCAAGAAAGACCCGAACGAGGCCGCCCTGCTGCAGGAACTCCTCGGCGGCAAGTACGGGGAGATGTCCACCCTCGGGAACTACATGTTCCAGAGCTTCAACTTCCGCTCGAAGACGAAGCTGCGCCCCTTCTACTCCCTCGTCGCCAACATCACGGCGGAGGAGCTGGGCCACATCGAACTCGTCTCCAACGGCGTCGCCATGGTCGCCAACGGCCCGGATTCCGAGGCCGATGATTCCGGCGACGGCGGCGACATCTCGGCCGCGCCCTACGCCTTGATGAAGGACATCCGCTCCGCCGCCTCCTTCCTCTCCCACGCGGGCGGGGCGGTGCCGGTGGATTCGAACTCCATGTCCTGGAACAAGGACATGGTGACGACGACGGGCAACGTCGTGACGGACCTGCTGCACAACTTCCACCTCGAGTGCGGCGCCCGGCTGCACAAGCTGCGGGTCTACGAGACGGTGACGGACCCCTGCGCGCGGGAGGTCTGCGGCTACCTCCTCGTCCGCGGGCAGGTGCACGCGCACGCCTACGCGCTCGCCCTGAAGAAGATCACCGGCGTCGCCATCGAGCAGATGCTGCCCGTGCCGAACATCCCCGCCGACAAGATCCCGGAATGCCAGAAGTACCTCGCGGAGGGCTCGCACCGCCGCCTCTACCGCTTCTCGCCGTCCGACTACGACGAGATGCGCGGCATCTGGGGGGGCGGCGAGACGGCGCTGCCGGGTGACCCGCAGGGCGAGCTGGAGGTGGTGGACGGCCCGCCGGAGGGCGGCAAGATCCACGACCTGACCGGCGCGCCGAGCGCCTTCACGCCGGACTACGCGCCGGAGGAGATGTTCGAGATCGCGACGAAGCTGTACAAGAAGTCGCGCTGAGATCGAGGCGGGCGGGCGCCGGACGGTGCCCGCCCGGACGGCTTCGACGACGGGACCGCTTCGGGGAAATGGTGGGCGCGACAGGGATTGAACCTGTGACCCTTCGCGTGTGAAGCGAATGCTCTCCCGCTGAGCTACGCGCCCTCCGGGGATGCGAGCATCCCCGATCCCGTCGGGACGGCGGACCTATCGCCGGGGTCGGGGAGTGTCAAGGCGCACCTGTCGCCACGGCGACGGCACGCCATATGCCCAGCCGACCCCCTTCCGGAGACCGCGCCCATGCGCCCGATCGCCGCCCTCGCCCTGCTTCCCGTCCTCGCGGCCGCCCCCGCCCTCGCCGAACGCGTGGAGGCGGATTACGCCGTCACCGCCCTCGGCATGACGATCATGGAGGTGCGGGTCGGCTACGACACGACCGAACGCGGCTACGCCCTCGCCTTCACCTCGCGCCTGCGCGGCATGGCCAGCGCGATGGGCGACGCCCGCCAGGAAACCCGGGCGAGCGGCACGTGGTCCGGCGCCGGCGTCCAGCCCGTGCGCTACGACGCCAACGGCGTCTGGCGCGGCGAGCCGCGGCGGACGGTGGTGGAATGGCAGGGCGCGCAGCCGGTGATCCGCACGATGGTCCCGCCGAACGAGGCGGAGCGGGAGGAGGTTCCCGCGGCCCGGCAGCGGGGTGCGGTGGACAGCCTCTCCGCCGTCGCCCGGCTGATGCGGCAGGTCGGCCGCGACGGCCGCTGCGACTCGACGGGCGAGGTCTTCGACGGCCGCCGCCTGACGACGATGACCGCCCGGACCGTCGGCTGGGAGCAGCTCCCCCCCGCCCGTGGCGAATGGTCCGGGCGCGCCCTGCGCTGCCAGTTCGAGGGCCGCCTCGTCGCCGGCTTCCACCGCGACAACAACGGGGAGGAGGCGCGCCGCCCCACCCCGGGCACCGCCTGGTTCGGCGAGGTGGTGCCGGGCGTGCCGCCCATCCCCGTCCGCATCGAGAGCCAGACGCGGTGGTTCGGGACGATGACCGCGCGGCTGGTGAACGCCCGCCTCGTGCCGGGACAGGCCAGCGCCCAGTGACCTGAGGGACAGGGACCTGAGGGCCGGGAACCTGACGAGCGAGGGTTCCGCACACTCGCGTTAACGTGATCCTCACCCCGTGACGGCATCGTCGTCCGCTCCACAGGATGCGGGGGCGGCATGCCCATCACGGCCACGGGCACGGTGCCCGCGACCCTTCTCGAGAACCCCCGGCCGGGGGACTGGTCCGCCGTCCTCGCCCTCTCGGGGCTGACGCGGGCGACGGACGTCGCGCTCACCGGCGCGAACGCCAACGCCTTCGTGGCGACGCTGGACGCCACTGGCAAGCGGGTCACCGTGACGCCGCGCAACGGCCTGGACCGCGACCTCTACGGCGGCACGGCGGACCCGGTTCTCGCCTTCGGCCTCACCGTCCTGTCCGGCGGCACCTGGCAGGCCGTCACCGGCTCCTGGACCGTCACGCTCGTCGACGTGGACGACGCGCCGCCCGGGCAGCCCACCTTCGTCAGCGGGGGCTCGGTCCTGGAGACCGACATCGGCGGCACCGTCGGCCGCCTGAGGGCGCTGGACCCCGACACCCACGGCAGCGCCATCGAATGGCGCGTCCTGTGGCCGGACGCGGCCGAGTTCACCTTCGAGGGCGACACGCTGCGGCTGCGCGACGGCGTGGACCTGCTGCGCCAGGGCGGGACGACGCGGACGGTCCTCGTCGCGGTCTCGGACGGGCGGAACGAGGCGGCCTACGCCGTGGACGTGCGGGTCGTGAACGTGACGAACGAGGATGGCGGTCTCCCGCCGCCCCCGCCGCCGCCCCCGCCGCCACCTCCCCCTCCGCCGCCTCCCCCACCGCCCCCGTCACCGCCCGCCGCCGCCATCGTCTATACCGAGACGGGGCGCGGCACCGCGGTGGGCGAGGGCGGTGCGGGCGACAGCCTGACCGTCGCGCTGTCGCGACGCCCGGACGCCCCCGTCACGATCGTGCTGCAGGCGGGCGACGACGTGACGGTCTCGCGCAACACCTACGCTCCCACCACGCGCGTCACCTTCGTCGTCGATCCCGCCAACTGGGCCACGCCCCGCACGGTCTATCTCGGCGCCCTCAACGATACGGCGGCGGAGGGCACGGAGATCGCCCTCATCGGGATCACCGTGACGAGCCCGGACGCCGCCTTCGCCGCGCTCGGCACGGACGTCCTGCCGGTCACCGTCATCGACGACGACTCGCCGCCGCCGCCGGAGCCGCCGCGGCCCCCGGGATCGCCGCCCTCCGTGCTGCTCACCCGGGCACCGGGATCGCTGGCCGTCGCGGAGGGCGGGGCGGGCGACTCCTTCGCCGTCTCCCTCTCCCGCGCCCCGACCTCCGACGTGACCGTCACCCTGCGCTCGCCGGGGGACGTCCTGCTGGGCCGCACGGCCGCGTCCGGCGGCACGTCGGTCACGCTCACCTTCACGACGGAGGACTGGGCCACCCCCCGCGGCGTGGCCGTCTCGGCGGTGGATGACGGCATCCGGGAGGGCGCGGAGACGGTCGCGGTCGCCGTCGTCGTCGCGGCGACCGACCCGGCCTACGCCGGCCTCGTCGTCGCGCCGCTCTCGATCGCCGTCGCCGACCGGACCGTCGGCACGCCGCCCCCCGGCAGCGGCGCGGGCACCGCGCCCCCGCCCCCGCCGGTCCGCCTCTCGCGGGGGGAGGCGGACGGCGACACCGCCGTCGGCCTCTCCGGCGTGGTCGCCACGCGCCGGGCCTCGCCGGACGTCGCGGGCGTCACCGTCTCGGCCGACACGGTGACGCTGGCGTGGCGGGACGGCGGGACGCTCCTCCTCGACCGCGAGACGACGATGCGCTTCGCGGACGGCACGCTGTCGCTCGACCCGGGGACCGCGGGCTTCCGCGCCGTGTGGGTCCACGAGGTGATCACGGGGGATTTCCCGGACGCGGCGACCGCCGCCTCCATCGCCGGCCGCTTCGCCGCGGGGGTGCCCACCGGCGTGGTGACGGCGGAACTGATGGCGGGCGCGGCCTGGGCCGCCGACGCCGCGGGCCTGTCGCCCACCGCGGCCGCGAACCTCCTCTACGTCCGGGCCACCGGCCGGGCCCCCGACGCCGCCGGCTCCGCCTGGATCGCCGGGTGCCTCGGCGAAGGGATGCCGCTCGCCCACATCGCGGCCTACATCCTCATCTCCCCGGCCGCCCACGCCCGCGCCGCGGCGGTGCATCCCTCCGGCGCCTGGACGCCGGACGCCACCCGGATCGCGGTGCTGCGGGCCTACGACGCCGTGCTGGACCTCGAACCGGACCCCGGCGCCCTCGACCACGCGGCGTGGCTCCTGAACGTCGGCTACTGGAGCCTGCCGGACCTCTACGTCTCCCTCATGACGACGGATTTCGCCTACGCGCGCTACGCCGGGCAGGACAACGCCACCTTCACGATCGCCGCCTACACCATGGCGCTGGAGCGCGCCCCGACCGCCGCGGAGATGGTGCTGACCCGCGGCGCGCTGGACCGCGGCGAGGTCACCCGGTTCGACGTGATGTACGCCCTCGGCACGCGGGTGGACGGGATCGGCCGGGGCCCCTTCGATCCCGGCCCGGCGCAGGGCACGTTCTTCCCCGCGGAGGGGATCGGGGGAACCGCCCTGGCGCGCGGCGGCTCGACGGACCACGCCGCGCTCGGCCGGGACGGGACGGCGCTTCTCATCCGCCCGGCCTCCGAGGTCGCGTCGCTCCAGGCCGGCGGGGCCGAACTGCTCCTCACCTGGAAGGACGGCACCGCCATCCGGATGGCGGAGGTGCGCGCGCTGCAGTTCGCCGACGGGCGGCTGGAGCTGGAGGGCGAATCGCGCCCCGCCGTGCTGGCGCACCTGCACGAGGCGATCTTCGGCTGGTCGCCGAACGGCGCCTGGATGGAGACGATGCAGCCCTACCTCGATGCGGGGTTCTCCCCGGCCGCCATCGCGGGCTGGCTGCTGGACTACGCCGCGGGGTGGGGGCCGCTGTCGGGGCTGACCGCCGACACGCTGCCCTGGATGGTCCACTGGTCGCTGACCGGCGTCGCGCCGACCGGGCCGCAGTACACGGCGCTGAAGGAGCGGATCGCGACGACGGGACTGCCGAGCGCGCTGCAATGGGCGGCGGAGGGTGCGGCGGCGGTGGCGCGCTACGAGGCCCTGCACCCGGAGGGCACCTGGATCCCCGACAGCCGCGCCGACCTCGTCGTGCGCGCCTACGACGCGGTGCTGGACGCGGTGCCCGATCCCAACGCCCTGCAGCTCTGGACCACCGCGATCCAGTTCGTCGGGCCGGGCATGGTGCAGAACCTGTACCACCGGCTGGCCGGCACGGACGCCTACCAGGCGGAACACATCGGCACGTCGGACGCCGAATGGCTCGCCGACATCCACCGCCAGGTCCTGGAGCGGGAGGCGACGCCCGCGGAGATCGCGCGGGGCGTCGCCTCCTTCGCGGCGGGGGAAACGCGTTTCGACGTGATCCAGGACATCGCCGCCCTCGGCCCCGTGAGCCGGCCGCCCACCCTCTCCCACGACCTCGTCGTGTCCTGATCCGGGTTCAGGGCAGCGCGGACACCTCGCGCTTGAGGCAGCGCAGCGTGAAGGCCGTGCGGGTGTGGCGCACGCCGGGGAGGCGGTAGATCCCCTTTCGGAGAAGCGATTCATAACCTGCCGTGCCGGACACCGCGGCCTTGATGACGTAGTCGTATTCCCCCGTGACGAGGTGGCATTCGAGGATCTCGGGGATGGCGTTCACCGCCGCCTCGAACCCCTTGAGCGCGGCCTCGTCGTGGTGCTCCATCATAACCTCCAGGAACACCGTGTCCGGCAGCCCCATGGCCGCCTGATCGAGGAGGGCGACGTAGCCCTGGATCACCCCCGACGCCTCCAGCCGCTTCACCCGCGTCCAACACGGGGAGGGGGAGAGCCCGACCTCCTCCGCCAGTTCGGCGTTGGACAGCCGGCCCCGGCGGGCGAGGGTGCGGAGGATTCGCTTGTCGGTGGCGTCCATCGCGGAAGGGTCTGCCGAATCTTCGGCGGTGCACAACGGAAATCGGCAGGTTCCGCCGGCGAAAACGGGCGATACCCTTCCCAAGTGATGGCGCGGGAAGGGGAACCGACGGGATGGGCGACCTGAAGCGTCCGGGCGTGGGGCTGGAGGACCGCTGGGCATCCGCCGCCGAGCCGGTGCTGATGACCGGCATCCAGGCCCTCGTGCGCCTGCCGCTGGCGCAGCGCGAGCTCGACGCGGCGCGCGGCCTCGACACGGCCGGCTTCGTCACCGGCTACCGCGGCTCTCCCCTCGGCACCTACGACAAGGAACTGTGGAAGCAGAAGGCGCGGCTGGACGCGGCGGGGGTGGTGTTCCGCCCCGGCCTGAACGAGGACCTCGCCGCGACCGCCGCCTGGGGCACGCAGCAGGTCAACCTGTTCGGGGATGGGGAGAAAGCCGGCGTCTTCGCCATCTGGTATGGCAAGGGCCCCGGCGTGGATCGCTCCGGCGATGCCATCCGCCACGCCAACGCCGCGGGCACCGCCCCGCTCGGCGGCGTGCTGGCCCTCCCCGGCGACGACCCGTCCGCCAAGTCCTCCACCGTCGCCAACGCCACCGAACACACCTTCCAGGACCTGGAAGTGCCCTACCTCGACCCCTCCGGCGTGGCGGAGGTGCTGCCCTTCGGCCTCCACGGCATCGGCATGTCCCGCTTCTCCGGCCTGTGGTCCGCGATGAAGTGCGTCGCCGACACGATGGATGCCTCCGCCACCTTCGCGGTCGAGCCGCTGCGCTGGATGCCCGTGATCCCCGAAGGCGCGTTCGAGGGCGTGGACGGCCGCCACATCCGCATCCCCGACGTGGTGCTGGCGCAGGAGCGGCGGCTGCGTTCCGTGCGTCTCCCCGCCGCGGTCGCCTACGCCCGCGCCAACGGCCTGAACCCCGTGGTGCTGGATTCCCCCCGCGCCCGCATCGGCATCGCCGCCCGCGGCAAGGCCTACGCCACGCTGCGACAGGCGATGCTCGACCTCGGCATCACGGAGGACGTCGCCCGGATGATGGGCCTCCGCCTCTGGAAGGTCGGCCTCGCATGGCCGCTCGACGCCGAGGCCGCCCGCGACTTCGCGCGCGGGCTGGAGGAGGTGATCGTCGTCGAGGACCGCCGCTCCTTCCTCGAATCGCAGCTCCGCGAAGCCCTCTACGGCACGCCCGCCGCCCCGCGCATCACCGGCAAGCGCGACGCCGACGGGTCGCCGCTCCTGTCCGAACTCACCGAACTCGACACCGCCGCCGTCGCCCGCGCCCTCGACGCCCGCCTCCCGCGCGACGCCCGCCCGGACCGCTTTTCCGCCCGGATCGCCGAACTCGCCGGCC
>CAXVWQ010000075.1:0-3092 GCA_964263755.1 Roseomonas sp.
GGCGCGCCGGGCACCCACGCGCGACCCGGCCCGCGCCTCCGCGCGCGTCGCCAGCCCCTCCCCGGCCCCCCCGCCCGCGCGGCCCCGGGCCGGCGAGGATCCCGCCGCCGCCACGGCAGGCGATCGGCTGCTGCCGCCGACGCTGCGGAACCTGTCCGACGCTCAACCGCCCGATCCCGCCGAGGTGGCACGTCGCGCCGGCCTGCGCGTGCCCCGCTCCTCCCCCACCGACACCCGCGCCGGGACGGCGCCGCCCACCGCACGGGAGTTCACGAATGCCCTGTCCCCGCCCCGCTAGGCGTCGTTCCGGCGGGCGCGTCGGACGTCTCCTCCTCGCGGCCTGCATCGCCGCGGGCGGCGCGGCGGGGCCGGCCGTGGCGCAGAACGCGCCGCCGCGGGTCGACGCGCCGAACTGCCAGCGCTCGGTGGTGCTGCGGATCGCCTTCGCGTTCGACGCGTACTACGTGCCGCCGGCCGGGCAGTTCGAGATCGCCCAACTCGCCCACGCCATGCAGACGCCGCCGGTCAACACCGCGCAGAGCTTCGACATCGGCGGCCATACCGACGTCATAGGCCGGCTCGGCTACAACATGGGGCTCTCGATGCTGCGGGCGGGGGCGGTCTCGGACGCCCTCATCGCCCAGGGCATCCCGCGGGAGAAGTTGCGTCCCCAGGGCTTCGGGCCGCTGCACCTCTTCGATCAGGCCCGGCCGTGGTCCGGCAGCAACCGGCGCGTCGAGGTCGTCGCGAACTACTGCTGAGGGGCCGCCTCCCCCTGCCGGCACCGGGCGGCACCGGGCGGCGTGGCGGGCGGTCGGTCACGTCCGGAACGTCGGCGGGCCGTCGCGGGGGAGGAGAGCCGGCGGCAGGGCGCGGTCCGGCAGGGCGCCGGGCGCGCCGAAGCCCGGGACGGAGGTGCCGGGCACCGCCTCCCCCACCCCGCCGGCGAGCGAGCGCATGACGGAGGTCGCGAAGCCGGAGACGGTCGCGTTGGCCTCCGCCATCCCCTCCGCGTTCGTCCGCGCGGTGATCCGCAGCTTCACGATCCGGCCGCCGAGGCCGGTGACGCAGGTGTAGTCCATCGTCCCGAACGGCCGTCCCGCCCGCTCGGCGAGGGAGCAGGGCAGGTCGGGCAGGCCCGGCCCCTGGATCAGCGCGACCCGCACCGCCCGCGGGTCCGGCGCGCCGCGCGCCGCGGCCACCGCCAGCGCGTCCCGCGTCGCGATGGTGAGTTCGTCGCGGACGGCGTTGGACGGCCCGTCCGGCACGGCGGCGTCGCGGCGGAAGAGGGTGACGGTGGCGTAGCCCCAGGTCGCCTCGTAGCGCGCGACGATCCCCTCGCGCACGTCCGGGGCGGTGTCGGGGGCGGTGGTGACGAGGCGAAGGCCCGCGGCCTCGGGCGGAAAGCGGGCGCCGGCCTCCGCCAGGGCGACGGTCCGCGGGGCCTCGGGCCGGGAGATGAGCGGGATCGACGGGACGGTGCAGCCCGCCACGGCCAGGGCAAGCGGCGCGGCCGTGGCCAGCCGGTGCATCACACCCGCTCGCTCACCGCGATGGCCACCTTGCACCCCGCCTTGATCACCGCGCTCAGCGCCTTGTAGGCCGGCGCCAGTTCCGCCTCGTTCTCCAGGCCGATGTCGCGGTGCTCCAGCTCCTCCTGCCGGAAGCGCTCGATGGTGTCGCGCAGCGGCTGCTCGTCCGCGCCGAGGGCGGCGTGCTGGGCGGCGTAGTGCTCGTCGATCGCCTCCTCCACCGCCACGGTGCAGGCCATGGCGGCGCGGTGCCCCAGGAGGGCGGTGGCGGCGCCGAGGGCGAAGCCCGCGACGTGCCAGATCGGGAGGAGCGCGGTGGGGCGGACCTGGCGTTCCCCGATGAGGCGCGTGAAGGTGCGGAGGTGCTCCACCTCCTGCTCCTTCATGTGTTCCAGCACCGGCCGATACTGCGTGCGGCCGAGGACGGCGAGTTGTCCCTCGTAGATCCGCTGGGCGCCGTATTCCCCCGCGTGGTCCACGCGGATCACGCGCTCCACGTACTCCCGCGGCGTCGGGTCGCCGGGCAGGCGGCCGTCGCCCGTCGTGCGGGCGGCGGGGCGGGCGTGGGAACCGTCCATCAGGGTCGTCTCCTGGCCCAGGCCAGCGCCAGGGCGGTGAGCAGCAGCGCGTAGATCCCGTTCATCGCGGCCATCGAGACCGGGAGGCCGGGGATGAGATGGGTGGGCGCGTCGCAGGGTTTCGAGGGGGCGGGGGCGAGGTTGCGCATCAACTCCTCCACCGTCGCCGCGCCCGTGACGGCGGGGGCGGCGCAGGCGGGGAGCGGGGAGGGCCACCACCCCCCCTCCACGCCCACGTGCAGCCCGGCCAGCCCCGCGGCGGCGAGGAAGGCGAGGGCGGCCACCGCGAGCATCCCGCGCGACCGCAGCCCGGCGGCCAGCAGCGCGATCGCCGCCGCCACCCAGTAGGGCCAGCGCTGCCAGAGGCAGAGCGCGCAGGGGACGAGGCCGAGGAACCGCTCGCTGCCGAGCGCCAGCAGGGGGGCGGCGACGGCGAGGGCCGCGACGACGAGGGCGGCCCGGCGGATGGGGGGATGGAGCGCGGCCGATCCGGCGGCGGGCGACGCGGTCACTTCCACTTCGCCGTCCGCCCGCGCGCCGTCCGGGTCGGCGCGTGGAAGCCCGGCGGCTTCGTCCGGACCCAGGAGAGGAAGTCGGCGAGCTCCGGCGCCTCCCGCAGCGCCGCCACGTCCGCGAGACGGCGGGCGAGTTCCGCCTCGGTCCAGCGGGCGTGGATGGCGGAATGGCAGATCTGGTGCAGCCGCACCGTCCCGAGGTGGGTGCCGCCCTTCAGGCGGGGAATCAGGTGGTGGCGGGAGGCCTTGGCCCCCGGCGGGATCGGGCGGAGGCAGAGGGAGCAGGTCTCCTCGCCGGGCTCCCCCCGGGGGGCGCGGGCGAGGTCGCGCGCGTCCCGTTTCTCGTGGCGTCTCGACACGCCGGGGATATGGGGCGCGGCGGCGGTTGGCCCACCCCGGCGGGCGGCCTAACGTGGCCCGGCACGGGGGGCGGGCGATGCTGACGATCTGGGGACGGGCGAACAGCA
>CAXVWQ010000076.1:0-15337 GCA_964263755.1 Roseomonas sp.
CGTTCGGAGACCAACCCTCCGACGACGGCATTCTTTTTACGGAAGGGGGTCCAGGGGCCCCTGGCTCCTGGCGGATGAGGGTCTGGGAGAAGGCAGGGCCTTCTCCCAGGGCCACCCGCGCCACCCCCGACGGTTCAGGCCGAGGACAGCGCCGCCTTGATCCGATCCGGCGTGAAGGGCGCGCGGCGCAGGCGGGCGCCGGTGGCGTCGAAGATGGCGTTGGCGACGGCCGCGCCGACGGAGCGGACCATGGGTTCGCCGGCGCCGGTGGGTCGGGTGTCCGGGCGGTTGATGAGGACCACGTCCACGCGGTCCGGGGCCTCGGTGGCGTCGAGGATGGGGTAGGTGTTCCAGTCGGTGGAGGTGACGGCCTCGCGGGAGAAGGTGACTTCTTCCTTCGTGGCGCGGGAGAGGCCGTAGACGAGGCCGTTCTCGATGACGCGGCGGAGGCCGGCGGGGTTGATGATGCGGCCGCAGTCGTGGGCGCAGATGAGGCGGCGTGCCCGCATGTCGCCGGTGCGGCGGTTGACCTCCACCTCGGCGACGGTGGCGACGTGGGAGCCGTCGCGGCGGGAGAGGGAGACGCCGCGGCCGGTCATCACGTCGCCCGCGGTGGTGCGGGGGCCGGAGGGGCGGGTGTCCCAGGCGGCGGCCTCGGTGACGGCGCGGAGGACGGCGAGGTCGCGCTCGTCGGAGAGGAGGCGGGTGCGGAACTCCACCGCGTCCGTGTTCGCCAGTTTCGCCAGTTCGTCGATAAAGGATTCGGCGGCGAAGATGGTTTCCGGGCCGGAGGGGTCGCGCAGGTGGCCGGTGCGAAGGGGCGAGGCGCGCTCCAGCAAGGGCGGGACGATGCCCCATTCCATGCGGCGCGCGGGGACGCCGTAGGGGGAGATCGCCACGTAGTCGCCGGGGAAGAGCCAGGTGTCCGCGGCGGCGAGCATGTCGCCCTGGAGCATGCGGGCGAGGCTGTCGCGCGGGTCGTTCTCGGAGGTCGAGACGCCGGTGCGGGAGAAGCCGCGGACGACGTGCTCGATGCCGATGACGCGGCCCCCCGCGTCCATCGCGGCGCGGAGGCGGTGGACGGAGGCGGTGCCCTTGGCGTCCCAGGCGTGCCCTTCCTCCCGCGAGTATTGCACGCGCACGGGGCGGCCGAGTTCGCGGGAGAGGAGGGCGGCGTCCATCGCGGCGTCGCCGGCGTCGTTGCGGCCGTAGGAGCCGGGGCCCTGCATCCAGATCGCGTGCACCTTCTCGCGCGGCAGGTTCAGCAGGCGGGCGACGCCGTCGCGCACCGCGTGCGGCTTCTGCGTGCCGGTCCAAACCCGGGCGGAATCCGGCTTCACGTCGGCCAGCGCGACGCCGGGCGTCATGGAGGAGTGCGAGTGGAACGGCCACTCGTATTCCGCGGTATGGGTGCGGGCGGCGGTGGCCATCGCGGCGTTCACGTCGCCCTCGTTCAGCGGCGCGTTGCGGGTGCGGACGGGGGCGGCGCGGATGTGGTCGAACAGCGCGGATTGTTCGGGGAAGGGCGCGGGGACGGTCGTCCAGGTGACCTTCAAGTCGCGGGCCGCCCTGATCGCATCCCATTCCCGCGGGGCGACGACGGCGAGGAAGCCGCGGTTCGACACGACGCGGACGTTCGGGATGCCACGGACGGATGCTTCGTCCACCGCGGCGACCTCCGACCCCGCGACGGGCGGGCGGATCGTGCGGGCGTGCCACATGCCCGGCAGGCGCGCGTCGGAAGCGTATTCGTAGGTCCCGAACACCTTCGCCGCGACGTCGCGACGCGGCTGCGGCGTGCCGACCACCGCGTGGTTCGCCGGCGGCTTGGGTCGGGCGCGGCCCTCGGCGTCCAGCACGTTGCCGTAGCGGCCGTTCCAGCGGAGTTCGGTGTTGAGGAAGCGATCGCCGACGAGGTCGCCGTAGGTCGCGCGGCGTTCCGCGGCGCCCTCCACGAACACCGCGCCGTCCGCGGTGCGGAGGCGGTCGAGCGGGACGCCGAGGCGTTCCGCGGCGCGCTCCAGCAGCAGCAGCCGCGCCTCGGCGGCGGCGTTGCGGAGGGGGATGGAGCCCTGCGCGACGCCGGAGGCGTTGCTCGCGCCGCCCTGGTCCACGCAGCGTTCCGTGTCGCCCATGATGACGGTGACGCGGGCCGGCGGGACGTCGAGTTCCTCCGCGACGACCTGGGCAATGGCGACGTCCAGCCCCTGGCCGACATCGACCTTGCCGAAGAAGGCGGTCACGGCCCCGTCGGCACCGACGGCGACGTAGGAGGAGAGGAGGGTCGGCAGCGGCGGGATCGGCGCGGGGGCCGCGCCCTGGGCCAGCGCCGGGCGCACCAGCATCTCCGGCGCGACGGGGGCGCCGACGGAGACGACGAGGGCACCGAGACCGCCGAGGGCGGCGCGGCGGGAGAGGAGCATTCCGTCCATCAGCCGTTCCCCCCATTCGTGGCGTTCCGGGCCATCTCGTCCGCGGCGCGGCGCACCGCGCGGAGGATCGCCATGTGGACGCCGCAGCGGCACTTCAGGCCGGTCAGCGCCTCGCGGATCTGCGCGTCCGTCGCGCGGGGATTGGTCTTGAGGAAGGCGGCGGCGGTCATCGCCCAGCCGTTGAGGCAGGTGCCGCACTGCATCGCCTCCTCCTCCACGAACGCCGCCTGGATGGGGTGCGGGCGGTCCGGCGTGCCGAGGCCGGCAAGGGTGGTGACGCGGCGGTCCCCGACCGCGGCGACGGGGGTGATGCAGGAGCGCGCCGCTTCCCCGTCGAGGTGCACCGTGCAGGCGCCGCACTGGCCGAGGCCGCAGCCGAAACGGGGGTTGTTCATCCCGAGGTCGTCGCGGAGGGCGTAGAGCAGCGGCATGTCCGGATCGGCGCGGACGACGTGCCTTCGGCCGTCCACCTCCAGCGTCACGTCCTGGGTCATGCGCGGTCCCTCCCCGAAGCGGCCGTCCGAGGTCGGCCGCCACCCCCGGCCTTACGGCCGATTTATCAATACTTGATAGAGGAGGCGGGCGTCGGGGGGAAGGCTCCGCGAGACCTCAGGGTCCGGATGCCGCGAGGCTCTCGTAGAGGCGGATCGCGCGGGCGCAGGTGTCCGGCCCGTTCGTCTCGCCCCACAGGGGGTTGGCGACGACGCGTCCCCGTTCGCTGAGGGCGTCGCGGAGCTGGGAGAACATCTGCGTGTCCTCCGCGACGGCGCCGAGCGCGGTGGTGAGGAACCCGATCGGCCCGCCGGTCGCCGCCCCAACCGCGAGACGGGCCGCGAGGGGGGCGGATTCTCCCGTCGCCTCCCGGTAGAGGTTGCCGATCACCGGCAGGTGCTGCAGCGGGTTGACCGCTTCGAGGATGCTGCGGAAGGAGCCGTCGCCGAAGAAGCTGGCCGACCGCGCCGGCGGCGTCGCGCCCGTCACCGCAGGCGGGTCCGCCGGGGAAGGCGCCGCGGACACGGGCGACCCGCCCTGCGGCATCGCGGCGCTCCTGGGCGCGGTGGCGGGCGGCGCCACCATCCCGGGCGCCGCGAGGGCGGGCGGTCGCCGGTTCACCGTCACCGCGCCGCCGATGGTCCCGATCTGCATGCCCGTCGTCCCGCCCGTTCGTCGGGGCGGGAGCGCAAGGGGCGTGCCGCCGGGATCAGGGCATCATGTGCCCGAAGCGGCGCTTCTTCGTGTCGAGGTAGCCGTCGTTCACCCCGTTGCCGGCGAAGAGGTGGGACACCCGCCCCTCCACCGTGATGCCGCAGGCCGCGAGTCCCGCGACCTTGTCGGGGTTGTTCGTCAGCAGCCGCACCCGGGGGATGCCGAGCGCCTCCAGCATCGTGGCGGCGACAAGGAACGAGCGCTCGTCCGCGCCGTAGCCCAGCGCGCGGTTGGCATCGAGGGTGTCGAGGCCGGCATCCTGGAGGGCGTAGGCGCGGAGCTTGTTGGCGAGGCCGATGCCCCGCCCCTCCTGCGCGAGATACAGCAGCACGCCGCCGCCGTCGGCCGCCATGCGCGCGATGGCGCCGCGCAGCTGCGGGCCGCAGTCGCAGCGCAGCGAGCCCAGCAGGTCGCCGGTGAAGCACTCGGAATGGGCGCGGCACAGCGGGGCGGGGGCGTCCGGCGCAGCCGATTCCGGGCGGCCGACGAGGATCGCCAGGTGTTCGATCCCGCCATCGGCGGCACGGAAGGCGACGATCCGGGCGTCCGCGGCGTCCTCCAGCGGCACGGCGGCCTCCGAGACGCGGGTCAGGCTCGTCGCGGCGGCCAGGGGGTAGGAGAGGATGTCCGCCGCGGCCACGGAGAGGAGGTCGCCGCGCGGCGCGCCCGGCCCGACCCGGGCCGCGACGACGGCCGGCAGCAGCCGCCCGACCTTCGCCAGCGCCAGGGCGGCCGGGGAGAGGGATTCGGACGGAAGGGCCGCGAGGGCCGCGCCCTCCGGCGTCGGCGCGAGCACGGGGTCGGCCAGCGCCCGCAGCGGCCCTTCCGCCAGCAGCGCCGGCGGCAGGCGGACCGCGGTCGGCGTCGCCTCGGCGGCCGAGCCGTAGGGGACGGGGCGGGCCAGGACCGCCGCGGCGCGGGAAGGGGCGAGGAGGAGAACGGGCGGGGCGGGGGCCAGGGCGGCGAGTTCGGCCAGCCCCCGCGCCCCCACCGTCTCGGCGGCGGCGACGATCAGCGCCTCGTCCGGCCCCTCGATGACCACGGGCGTCCCGCGGCGGAGGTCGGAGACGGCGCGGTGAACGGCCCGCATGGCGTGGGCGATCGGGTCGCGCGGCGTGGCGGCGGCGGGACGGACGACGGTCGACCGGGGCCCGGGGGAACGGGCGGCGGTGCCCTGCGGGTCGGCACCGGAGATCGGGGCACCCCGGCCGGACGCCTCCGCAATGCGAGTCTCGGCCATGCGTGCTTCCGCTTCCTTCGCGACCACCTCAGGCGCTACGCGACGCGGGGCCCGACGGATGCGGCGGGGACATCCCTCGCGGCGCAGCGCGGCGCGTCCCGCATCAGGCCGCATGCCAACTAAGGCCGGGCGAATGTGGCGCGGGCACGGCGTCGATCAAGGCAACGCCTCAGCGTGACCCGGAACGGCGCGCCCTTGCCGGATGGTCCACCCCGGTTCATATCGCGGATCGCAGAGGCGGCATCGGCCGCGCCGCCCGCGCGCGCCAACGATTCGGGAATGGAGAGCGCATGTCGGACCCCCGTCCGATCCTGATCGTGGAGGACGACGCCGCGCTCCGCGCGACGCTCGCGGAACAACTCGCGGTCGATGGTGAATTCGTCACCCGGGAGGCCGGGACGGTGGCCGAGGCGCGGGAAGCGCTGACGGCGGCCGATTCGCGGCAGGATGCCGTGCTCCTCGACGTCGGCTTGCCAGATGGCGACGGCCGGGAGTTCTGCGCCGACCTGCGCCGCGCCGGTGTGAAGGTGCCGATCATCATGCTGACCGGCGCGGACGCGGAGAGCGACGTCGTGCGCGGGCTGGACGCGGGGGCGAACGACTACATCGCCAAGCCGTTCCGCATCAACGAACTCGTCGCCCGCATCCGGGCGCAGCTGCGGGTGTTCGACAACTCCGAGGACGCGGTCTTCGTGATCGGCCCCTACACCTTCCGGCCCGCGGCGAAGCTGCTGCAGGACGTCGGCCGCAACCGGCGCATCCGGCTGACGGAGAAGGAGTGCGCGATCCTCAAGTTCCTCTACCGCGCCGGGGGCAAGCCGGTGGGGCGGCAGATCCTGCTGAACGAGGTGTGGGGCTACAACGCCGCGGTGACGACGCACACGCTGGAAACCCACATCTACCGGCTGCGGCAGAAGATCGAGCCCGACCCGGCGGCGGCGGCGCTGCTGCTGACGGAGGGCGGCGGCTACCGACTGGACGCCGGGGCGGGGCGGGCCGCCTAGCCACCATCACCCGCGACGCGCGCGGGGGTTGTCCCGAACGCCGCGCGGAACGCCGACCCGAAGGCGGAGGCGGAGGCGTAGCCCACCGCCGCCGCCGCCCGCGCCGGTGTCGCGCCCCCGGCGAGAAGCGCCGACGCCTCCACCAGCCGCAGCGTCTGGCGCCACGCGGCGGGGGAAAGGCCGGTCTCCCGACGGAACAGGCGGGACAACGTCCGGGGAGACGCCCCGACCCGCTCGGCCCACTCCTCCAGCGCCATCGGGGAGGTGAGGTCCGCCCGCAGCGCCGCCGCCAGCCGGGCGAGGCGCGGCTCCCGCGGCTCCGGCACGGCGAAGGGCAGGGTCGGCGCCCGCCGGATCTCGTCCAGCAGCAGCGCCGCGAGGTGACCGCCCCGTCCGCCCTCGTCCCACTCCAGCGGCTCCGCGCAGGCGGCGAGGACGAGTTCGCGGAACAGCGGCGCCATCGCCAGCACCGCGACGCCCGGCGGCCCGGCGCGGGCGGCGTCGGCGCGGAGGAAGAGGGCGCGCATCGCCACCTCCCCCGCCGTCGTCACGGCGTGCGGTTCCTCCGCCGGCACCCACAGGGCGCGCCCGGCGGGCACGACGAAAGAGGCGCGGTCGGTCGCGATCCGCATGACGCCGCGCAGCGCGTAGAGCAGTTGCGCACGGGGGTGGGCGTGCCGCCCCGTCACCTCCCCGTCCCGGTAATCCCGGGCGAAGGTGACGAGGGGGCGGTCCACCCGGTCCTGCGGCATGGGGTGTCGTGCGGCGTTGGCTTCCTGGCCGGTTCGCGACAGCATCTGGCCGGACCCCTCCCCCCGGCCATGCTAGGACGGATGTCGGGAGATCGCCAATGCCCTTTCATCTCGACCAGCCCGCGACGCGCCAGGTCTGGTTCATCAACGCCGCGCACCTCGTCTGCCACTACATGCTGCTGGTCCTCGCCACCGCCGTGCTCGGCATGGTCGCGACCGATCCCGGGCGGTTCGGGTCGGATTACGGGCCGGTGCTGGCGCTCGGCACCTTCATGTTCGTCCTCTACGGCGTGGCGTCGCTGCCGATGGGATGGCTGGCGGAGCGGGTGGGGCGGCACGCGCTGATGGCGGCGTTCTTCCTCGGCGTCGGCGGGTCGCTGCTCCTGGCGGCGATCGCGACCGGGCCCTGGACGCTCGCGGCGGCGCTCGGTCTCGCGGGGCTGTTCAACGCGATCTACCACCCCATCGGCACGGCGATGCTGGTGGAGGCGGCGGGCGACCGCGTCGGGCGCGCGGTCGGCAACAACGGCGTGTTCGGGAACATGGGCGTGGCGCTGGCGCCGGTCGTCACGGCCTTCGTCGTGGCGGGCGCGGGGTGGCGCTGGGCCTTCGCGGTGCCGGCGGCGGTGGCGCTGGTCCTCGGCGTGCTGTGGCTCCGCGAGCCGCTCCACGACTTCGCCAAGGCGAACACCGCGCGGCCCTTCCCGGAGATCCCGCGGGCCGTGGTGCGCCGCGCCGTCACCTCCCTCCTCCTCATTGCCGCGACCTCGGGCTTCGTGTTCAACGCCTTCACCCTCCTCATCCCCAAACTGATGCAGGAACGGCTGGCGGATTCGCCGGACCTGCTGCCCGTCGTCGGGCTGCTCGCCTTCATCGCCACGCTGTTCGGCGGGGTGACGCAGTTCACCGTGGGGCGGATGATCGACCGGACGACGCTGCGCCGCGTGTTCCTGCCGCTCGCGCTCGTGCAGGTGCCCGCGCTGCTCGCCCTCTCCGTCCTCGGCGGCTGGGCGGTGCTGCCCGTGGCCGGCCTCGCCGCCGCCGCCATCTTCGGGCAGGTCACGGTGAACGAGACGATGACGGCCCGCTACGTCGCCCCCGCGCTGCGGGCGAAGCTCTACTCCATCCGGTTCTTCGTCGGCTTCCTCGGCGCCGCCGCGGCCTCGCCCCTCGTCGGCTACCTGCACGACGCCGCGGGGAACCTGGCGCTGACGATGCTCGTCCTCGGCGCCTTCGGCGGCGTCACCCTCGCCTGCGCGCTGCTGTTCCCGGACCGCGAGGAGGAGCTGCGGCCGGAACTCTGGGCGCGGTCGGCGCCGGCCGGGGCCTTGCGGACGCCCGCCGTCGCGGCGGAATAGGGCGCCGCCAGCGAAGCCGCCCATGCCGATCCACGCCCTCGACGACGCCTTCCCCACGCTGCCGGCGGAGGTCCGCCACCGGGTGGCGCCGGATGCCCAGGTCATCGGCCGCGTCGTGCCGGGCGACGAGGTCGGCGTATGGTTCGGCGCGGTGATCGGCAGCGACAACGAGCCGATCCTCGTCGGGGCGCGCACCAACATCCAGGACGGCGCGGTGCTGCTTTCCGACCTCGGCTCGCCGCTGCACATCGGGGCGGACGTGACGGTCGGTCGCCACGCGATCCTGCACGGCTGCACGGTGGGCGACGGCTCGCTCATCGGAACTGGGGACGACGGTGCCGAACCGCCGCGTGAACGGCGCCGGGCGTATGAAGCGTGTTTGTTTCATCTTGGAGCGTAGCCTGAGTTGCGGAGGTCGTTGCCGCGCTCGGCGGGGCTGAGGTGATCGAGGAGGGCGCCGATGCGGTGCCGGACGGCGGCGACGGAGCGTTCGCCGGCGCGTCGAAGGAGGGTTTCGAGCTTGGCGAAGACCTGCTCGATCGGGTTGAGGTCGAGCGAGGGGGGCGGCAGGAACGGCAGGTGGGTGCCGACCGCCCGGACGGCGCGCCTGACGCCCTGGTTCTCGTGGCTGCCGGGGCTGTCGAGGACATTGAAGGCCGCCCGGTCTTCCGCGCGGGTCACCGCAACGAGGCCATTGCCGCAGTTCTCGAGGGCGTCGATCCCGGGTGGGCGGGAGAAGCCCCGCGACGGTGTCCCCCGTGGGCTTGGCTACGCCCCTGGCCGGGGCCCCGGCCCGCTCGCTCGCGTCCTGCACGTTGGAGGCGTCCGCCGGAGCGACGTCGCGGGCGGCGGCGCGGACGGGTCGGTTCCGACCGGGTGCGACGGTCGGCAAAAGCTCCCGGGACACGATGCGGCAGGGCTGCGCGGGACCGCCGGTGTCGTCACGGCCCTGCGCATCGAGTTCGGGACGGCGGACGAGCCACCGGGCGCGATCGGCCCCGTTGCGCTCCGCGATGACTCGTTCCGCCCCGCTGCGCAGGCTCGACCGGAGGTCGGTGACGGCGGCCCCGAAGCCGACGGCGCTCTCGCGATGGGGAAACGGGCCGCATCCCGTCGGGAGGACGGCCGCGAGGGCCGGAATGATGGTGGCAGGACCGGTCATTCCCGTCTCATGGATCGGAACGTTACGATCAGGATGATCCTGCGGCGATGATCGCGTGATCGACGTCGGGACCGGCGATCGGTGTCACGACGCGCCCGACACGCGCTGGAAACCGGGTGCCGAAGGTTGGGAAACCCGTCGGGGCGCGTTATCTCCCGCCGCATGCCCGACACCCCGCCCACGCCCCGCACCCTCCACTTCGTCTGGGGCGGCATCTTCACCGACGGCACCTGGACCGAGCTGGAGCCGAACACGGAGGAGTCCTACGGTCCCTTCCACGATGTCCGTGCCGCCGACCGCATCTGGAACGAGAAGGCGCGCCGCAACATCGACATCGCGAACCACCGCCTGTTCGTCATCTCCGTCCCGCGCCCCGGCGGCGCGCGGTAGCCGCCCCCGCCGGCGCGGCGGCTACGCCCGCCCCGCCGCCGTCAGGTTCGGCGCGTGCTCGAACTCCGGCACCATGCGCCCCAGCCCGGCGAGCGCCAGTCGCCCGTTGCCGCCACGCGCCGCCGCCGCGATCTCGTCGATCGCCCGACCCACCAGCGCCGCGTCCGACGTCCGCGGCGTCGCCACCAGCAGCCCGGGGTAGCGCGTCGGCCGCGGCGGCTCCTGGCCGTGGAACATCTCCTCGAACAGCTTCTCGCCGGGGCGCAGTCCGGTGAAGCGGATCTCCACGTCCTCCTCCGGCGTCAGCCCCGCCAGCCGGATCATCCGCCGCGCGAGATCGACGATCTTCACCGGCTTGCCCATGTCGAGGACGAAGATCCCCCCGTCCCGCAGCATCGTGTCGAGGTCGCCGCCCGAATCCGCCACGCCTTCGGACCCCACGACCGAGGCCTGGAGGACGAGCCCCACCGCCTCCCGCACCGTCATGAAATAGCGCCGCATGTCGGGATGCGTGACCGTCAGCGGCCCGCCACGTTCCAGTTGCCGCCGGAACAGCGGCACGACCGATCCGGTGGACCCCAGCACGTTGCCGAACCGCACGGTGACGCAGCGCATCCCCCCGCCCGCCGTCCGGGCGGACACGTCCAGCGCCTGGCAGTACATCTCCGCCAGCCGCTTCGACGCCCCCATGACGGAGGTCGGGTTCACCGCCTTGTCGGTGGAGATGAACACCATGGCGCGGCAGCCGTTCGCCCGCGCCGCGTCGGCGATGATCCGCGTCCCCAGCGCGTTGGTGAGCAGCCCTTCCAGCGGGTCGTTCTCCACCATCGGCACGTGCTTCAACGCCGCGGCGTGGAAGACGAGGTCGGGCCGCGCGTCCTCCATCAGCCGCCGGATGCGCGGGGCGTCCCGCACGTCCGCCAGCACCGGACGCCGCACCACCCGCGGGTGCCGCTCCGACAGCTCCAGGTCGATCTCGTAGAGCGCGAACTCCCCGTGATCCAGCAGCGTCAGCGTCGCCGGCCCGAGCGCCGCGATCTGCCGCGCGAGTTCGGACCCGATCGTCCCGCCCGCGCCGGTGACGAGCACGCGCCGCCCCTGCACCAGCCGCGCCATCCCCTCCCGGTCCAGCGGCACCTGCGGGCGGTCCAGCAGCTCCTCGATGGCGACGGGACGCAGGTCGATGCGCCGCCGCTCCCCCTCCTCCGTCCCGCGTCCGTCCTCCACTGCCGCCGGGTCCAGTTCCGTCGGCCGCGGCGCCCGGCGGACCGGAAGCCCGTGCCGGTCCGCGGCATCGATCAGCGCCTCCAGCCGCGGTCCCGCCAGCGCCGGGTCGGTCAGGATCAGCATCGCCGGCAACCGCCCTGCCGCCCGCAGCCGGTCCAGCACCGCCCCGGCATCCTCCGCCGCCCCGAGGATCGGCACCCCGTGCACCCGCCGGCCCGCCTGCCGCGCCCGCGGCGCGAGGATGCCCGTCACGCGCCACCCCGGCCCGCGCCGGGCCGCGAGCGCGCGGATGAACAGGTCCGCCGTATCGACCGCCCCCGCGAGGATCACCGGCCGCGCCTCCTCGGCCACCATCGCGCCGGGCCCGCGCCCGGCATGCCGCAGCCGCCCCGCCACGCGCGCGCCGCCGAGCAGCGCCGCCAGCACCCCGGCGTGCAGCAGCGGGAAGGCCGGGTTGTCCGGCGCCCAGCCCGTCACCCCCGTCGCGAGCAGGACGCGGAACAGCACCGCCGCCGCGAGGCAGGCGCCGAGCAGCGGCAGCAGGTCCGGCAGCCCGACGTAGCGCCAGTATTGCTGCGGCAGGCGGAGCGGCAACGCCACGACCGCGAAGGACGCCAGCGCGGCCGGCACCGCCGCCGCCCACCACGCCTCCGCCGGCCATCCGCCCGCCGGCGGGGCGAGCAGCATGGCCAGGGGCAGCGCCAGCGCCGCAAGCCCGAGGTCCAGCCCGAGGTTGAGGAGGATGCGGCCCGGCGCCGCGACCCCCGGCCTCGTCCCGCCCCCCGTCATGCCCGGCGTGCCGTCATGCGGCGGGCGGCGGACCGGCGGGCTCCCGCACCCGCTTGGCGCCCTCCGCGGCGCGCAGCATCTTCCAGGCCCCCGGGTCGCGCTCCGCGTCCCGCGGCGCGAAGGGCACGTGACGCGCCGCGGCGTTGAGCAGCCGCAACGGCCCGGCCGATGCCCCCTCCTCGGCGGAGGGCGGCGGCGCGGCGAGGAACGCGGCGATCCGGTCGGGGATGCCGCCGGCCGTCGAGAGACCGGATTCCGCGAGGAGGCGCGGCACCCCGTCGGCGGCCCGGCCCGGCGGGGCCATCGGCACGGCCGGCGCGGTGGCGGGTTCCGTCCCGCGCATCGGGATGGCGACGGCGGCGGACGGGCCGGGCGCGCCATCCGGCGTCGGCCGGGACATCGTGGCGTCGGAAGCGGCGCCCGCGGGAGGGCCGCCGTCACCCGCGGCCGTGGCGGGCGGCACGATGCCCGCCGCCCCTGAGATCGCCGTATCCTGAGGGGGCCTCGACGCCGCGGTGACCTCCACCGCCGATGCAGGGGGCACGGGCCGCGCCGGCACGGCGCCGCCCCGGTCGGGCGACGGCAGCGGTTCCGGCGAGGGCGCGCGCATCATGCCGTCGAGCGCCGCGAGGAGCGAAGGCACCGCTCCCTCGTCCCGGCCCCGCGGTCGGGCCGGCACGGGCGGCGGCCCGGCCTCGGCCGGGAACAGGCGGGGCGGCGGCGCCGACGGGGTTCCCATCGCCTCGTCGAGCGATGCGAGGAGACCGAGGCGAGCGGCAGGCACCGCCGGCGACGCGGCGACCCGCGGGGGGAGGTGAGCACCCGGGTCCCCGGCGGCACCGAGGCCGGTGGCCTCCGGGTCGGGCGGGCGGACCGCCTCGGGAGGGCGGCCGGCGGCGGTGGGCAGGACCGGCGCTTCGGCGCCGACGGCGGGCACCGCGGCGGGAATGGTTCGCGGGACCACCGGCGCGACGAGCGCGGGGGCCGCGGCGACCGGCGCTGCGATGGTCACGCCCATCGGTTCGACGCCGGGCGGCCGCGATGGCGCGTCCCGGACGGGGGCGACAGGGGCCGCGGGCAACGCCGGCCTCGCGTCCGGTTCGGCGGCGCGCACCGCCACGGGGAGATCGGCCATCGGCGCCGGCCGGCCGGACGCGTCTCCCGGCGGGGCCGGGTCCGCCTCCGTCACCACCCCGGGTCCGCCGGCCGGGCGGTCGCCCGCCGCCGTCTCCCGCGGCAGCCACTCGACCACCGGCTCGCCGAAGGTCATCGTCTCCGGCACCGGCGCCGCCATCGGGCGGCGGCGCGGCGCGACGGAGTCCGGCAGCGGCACGAGTTCGCGGTACAGCTTCACCAGCCGCTCCGCCTCGGTGGACCACGCGAAGCGCCCGAGCGCCGCGCGGCGCCCGTTCGCCCCGAGTTCCGCCCGCAGCGCGGGGTCGGACAGCCGCTCCACCGCCGCCGCGATCGCCTTCGGGTCGGCGCTGTCGACGAGCAGCCCGCAATTCGCTTCCCGCACCGCCTCCGCCACCTCCTCCGCGAAGGACGGGACGATCACGGGGATGCCCGCGACCATGCAGTCGAACAGCTTGTGCGGCAGGGCGAGCCGGTGGTTCTCCACCCCCGGCTGGAACAGCACCAGCCCGATGTCGCCCTCCGCCGCCACGGCCCGCACCGCCTCGGCGTGCGGCATCCAGGTGTAGCCCGTGACGCGGTCCGCCACGCCGAGGTTGACGGTCGCCTTGCGGAAGTCCTCGTCCGAGCCATCGGTGATCCGCCCGATCAGCAGCAGCCGCGCGGCGGGCAGCAGCCGGAGCGTCCGCAGCATCTCCATCGACCCGCGGGCGCGCGTGAGCGCCCCGAGGTGGACGAGGGTGACCGGACCCTCCCGGTGCGTCCGGGGCGCCACCGCCACGGGGACGGCGTAGTTCCGCACGGGGACGATGTCGTCCACCTTCGGGAAGGCGTCTGCCAGCCCGTCCTTCGCGACGATCACCGCGTCCGCCCGCCGTGCCATCGCCCGCATCCGCCGCTTCACGAGCCAGCGCGCGAGGCCGCGGAAGAGACGCGGCACCTTGGCGTCCAGCCGGGTCGGGTAGTGTTCGTGGACGTCGAGCACCGCGTAGGCGCCGGAGCGCCTCGCGACGCGGATGGCGGCGGCCCAGGAATCCGGCTCGTGCGCGTGCACCACGTCCGGCAGTTCCGCAGCGGCCCGGCGCGCGAGGGCGCGGATGCCGAGGTATCGGCCGAGCCAGCCGCGCGGCGCGGCGTAGGTCCTGATCGTCACGCCCCCGGCGGTGCGGGGGACCGGCGACCCGTCATCCGGCGCGGGGCAGAGGTGCATCACCTCGTAGCCCGCCTCCGCCAGCGCCGCGCCCTCCTTGCCGACGATGCGGAGGTCGGTCGGCGGGTGGGCGGAGGAGAGCATGAGGACGAGCGGCGGTCCCGCGGCGGCGGGGGTGCGGGGTTCCGCCGCGCCCTCCCGCCCGGGCGGGAGGGCGGCGAGGCGCTGCGCTGCGGTGGTCGCACTCATGCGGCCACCGCGCGACCGCCGGCGAGGAATGCGCGCGCGTGCGCCACCATGCGTGCCCCGGCCGCGCCGTCCCACAGGGCGATCGGGCGGCGGGCCGGGCGGTCACCGCCGAGGATGGCCCCGACGGCGCCGGCCAGGGACTCGGCCGTGACGAGGCGGTTGGTCCCCGCTTCCAGCGTCACCGGCCGCTCCGTCGAGGGGCGGAGCGTCAGGCAGGGCAGGTCGAGGGCCCACGCCTCCTCCTGCACGCCGCCGCTGTCGGTCGCGACGAGGCGCGCGCGCGACAGGAGGCCGAGGAAATCGCGGTATCCGAGCGGCGGCAGGACCATGACCCCTTGTGGCACGGCCAGCCCGAATTCCGAAAGGCGCCGCGCGGTGCGGGGGTGCAGGGGCCATGCCAGCGGCAGCCGGCGTGACGCCGCGGCCACGGCGCCGAGGAGGGCGGCGAGGGCGGCGGGGTCGTCCACGTTGGCCGGTCGGTGGAGGGTGAGGACGCCGTAATCCCCCGCGATTCCCCGCGTCATGCCCTCGGGGGGCGGCCGGGCGCGGGCGGCGGGCAGGGCGCGCAGCAGGCTGTCGATCATCGCGTTGCCCACGGCGCATACCGCGTCCGGTCGGTGTCCCTCGGCCAGCAGCCGCGCCGCCGTCGCCTCGTCCGGCGCCCAGAGGAGGGTGGAGACCGCGTCCACCGCCCGCCGGTTGATCTCCTCGGGCATGTCGAGGTCGCCGCAGCGCAGCCCAGCCTCCAGGTGCGCCACGGGGATGCCGAGTTTCCGCGCCGCCAGCGCCGCCGCGAGCGTTCCGTCCACATCGCCGGGCACGACGACGAGGGACGGGCGGCGGGCGCGCCACACATCCTCCAGCGCCATCATCGTCCGCCCCGTCAGCGCCGCGTGGCCGCCGCCCGAGACGCCGAGGGAGACCTCCGGGTCCGGCAGGCCGAGGTCGCGAAGATGGCCGCCGAACATCGCGTCGTCGTGGTGCTGCCCGGTGTGGACCAGCACCGGCCGCACGGGCAGCGGGTCGTCCGCGAGGGCGTGCCACAGCGCCGCGAGCTTCGGCAGGTTCGGCCGGGCGGCGGCGACGAGGTGGAGTTCGGGCGGCCGGGGTGCAGGCGGCCGGACCTCGGCGCTCAAGGACGCCCGGCCGCCATCGCGCGCCCCGCCACCGCCCGCGCCGCGGGGGCCGGCCGCGGGACCGCCGCCTCCACCACCGCGCAGAGCCGCGCCGCCTGCACCCGACGG
>CAXVWQ010000077.1:0-3555 GCA_964263755.1 Roseomonas sp.
CGGATGGTTTGCAGGGTGCGGTGGAGGTGGGGGCCGGCCTCGGGGTGGACGGAGATGACCGCGGCGCCGGCTTCCGCGAACGCCTGGAGGGAGGGGTCGGCGGGGGCGATCATCAGGTGGACGTCGAGGGGGAGGGTCGTGTGGGGGCGGATGGCGCGGATGACGGCGGGGCCGAAGGAGATGTTGGGGACGAAGTGGCCGTCCATGATGTCGAGGTGGAGCCAGTCGGCGCCGGCGGATTCGACGGCGCGGACCTCCTCCCCCAGCCGGGCGAAGTCGGCGGCGAGGAGGGAGGGGGCGATGCGGGCGGGGCGGGGCCCGGAGGAGATCGCCTGGGTCACGGGGGCGTTATGGGGGATGGGGTGGGGGGCGGCAATGCCGGGGCAACCCGCTGCCCAACGACGAGGTGATGCGGGCCCGGCGAGGGCTCCGGCCTTCCCGGTAGCTGTAGCGGGGGCTGAGGCAGCACCGCTCCGGCCGTGACGGAAAAGCGGCCATCCCCCGCCACGCTGTCCCGCTTCGCCGACCCACACGCCTCGGGCCGGTTGTCCCGAAAGGCGATCCGGTCGGCCCGCGTCACGATCCATCCGCCGGATGCGAGTTTCCCCAGCCGTTGCCCGCGTCCGTGAAAAGTCGGAGCGCCTCGGCGAGGCACCGAGAAGGCAGAGACGAGCAGAGTGGCGGTAACACAAACTTGATAATAGCAGGGATCATATTTTAGACTTACCGCCACTTTTTAGGATACACAGCGGCTCCGTAAAGATCGGATTAGCGTCCTTCAGCCTCGATTTTGACCGATCCGATCCAGTGACGCAGTCGGGACATCCCAATTGTCGAGACAAAAGAGGGCGCGCGGATGGGGGATCGTCGTTGCCGGCACCGCTGCAGGGCAACCAACGACCTTCTTGATGCCATTAGGGAACGAACATCGAGTTATCGCTTTTTCGAGACTTGTCTTCGGGCTGTTGAATGCTGAGCGCGGGCGCCCTGGGCGGGGAACTCGTTGCGTTAAGGAGTCTAACCTACCTTTGATCTGGGAGTCGTTCGAAACCCATAGGAGTTCATCGACATGTCAATCTCCGGAAGTGCGGCGACAGCCACGCTCGATTCGCACCTCGACCGTTTCCCCCAAAACCGGGGTGAGCGGGAAGGCCGCTTCTCCGGTCCGCTGATGACGCCCAACTTCCCACCGCGTCGCCCCGGCGCGTTTCAGGACGTCGGCGACAGCTCCGAAGCGCCCGGCACCCGTCTGCTCATTGCCAAGCTCGAGCAGTTCGGGCGACTCGCGGCCGAGGATCTGGCGATGATCAGGACCTTCGTCCCCAGGACCGTCGTGACAGCGTCCGATACGGACGTGGTACGCGTCGGCGATCACCTGACGCACTGCTCGCTGCTGCTCGATGGGTTCCTCTGCCGCTACAAGACGCTGGAGGACGGGCGTCGCCAGATCACCTCGTTCCATGTGCCCGGTGACATCCCTGACCTGACGAGCATGCTCGTCGAGCGCGTGGACTACGCCGTCTCGTCACTCACTCCCGTCAAGCTGGCCGTCGTTCCGCGTTCCACCCTGCTGGGCTGGATGGAGCGAAGCCCACGCCTGGCCCACCTCTTCTGGAAAGTGGCGCTGCTGGACGCGGCGATCCACCGGGAGTGGGTTGTCAGCCTCGGCCGACGCAGCGCCTACGAGCGCATCGCTCACCTGCTCTGCGAACTCGTCACGCGGCTCAACGCCGGTGGGTTCGTGAAGGGCCGGACCTGCGATCTTCCGATCACGCAGAGCGAGCTGGCCGATGCGACCGGGCTGTCCGCCGTGCACGTGAACCGCACGCTGCAGCAGCTTCGAAGCGAGAAGCTCATCGAGCTGCGGGGCGGAACGCTGGTGGTGTCGGACTGGGAAGGCCTGACCGAAGCGGCGGAGTTCGATCCGGACTACCTGCAACTGTCGGCCGCGACCGGCTGATCCCTCGACCGCCGCGTCGTGGCCCGTGAGGGTGCCGCGCGAGTCCCGGATCGCCGTTCCGGCCCTCCTCGACGCATCCCGCCATGACCGGGCGTGCAGCCCGTCACCGCCCCGGCAACCACACCCGGATCGTCGTCCCCACCCCCGGCTCGCTCTCGATCAGCAGCGAGCCCCGGTGGTGGTTGACGATGTGCTTCACGATCGCCAGCCCCAGCCCCGTGCCCCCCGCGGCGCGGGACCGGCCCTTGTCCACGCGGTAGAAGCGCTCGGTCAGGCGGGGGATGTGTTCCTTCGCGATCCCCGGGCCGTCGTCGCTCACGGAGAGGAGGATGCCGGGGGGGAGGCCCGCCTCGCCGGCCAGCAACACGCGGAGGGAGAGGGTGACGTGGCCGCGGTCCCGGCCGTGGCGGACCGCGTTCTCCAGCAGGTTGCGGACGACCTGGGCGAGTTGTTCCGGCTCGGCGGGGGCGGCGGTGGCGGGGGAGAGGTCGAGGGCGAGGGTGGCGCCGCGGGCCGCGAGGATGGGGGCGAGCGCCGCGGCCTCGGACTCCGCCAGCGTCGCGAGGTCGGCGGTGCCTTCGGGGGCGCGGTGCTCGTTCATCTCGATGCGGGAGAGGCCCAGCAGGTCGTCCACGAGGCGGCGCATGCGCTCGGCCTGCTCGGCGACGATGGCGAGGAAGCGGGTGCGGGCCTCGGCGTCGTCGGCGGCGGGGCCGCGGAGGGTCTCGACGAAGCCCATGATGGAGGAGAGGGGGGTGCGGAGTTCGTGGGACGCGTTCGCCACGAAGTCGGCGCGCATGCGCTCGGCGGCGCGGGCCTGGGTGCGGTCGGCCAGCACCACCAGCAACCGGCCGCCGTCGGCGAGGGGGGGGTCCATCGGGATGACCTGGGCCGACAGGTCGCGGGGGACGGGGAAGGGGAGGACGAGGTCGGCGTAGGCGGGTTCGCCGGATTCGAGGGCGCGGTCGGCGGCGCCCGCGAGGACGGGGTGGCGGAGGAAGGCGGCGGTGTCGTCCGTCGCGCCGTCGCCGAAGATGCGGCGGGCCGCGGCGTTGGCGCGGAGGCGGGAACGGTCGGCGGCGAGCACCAGCAGGGGGTCGGGAAGGGCCTCGACGATGGCGGTGTCGGCGCGGCGGAGGGTGGCGACGGTGGCTTCCCGGTCCGCGAGGGAGCGGGCGAGGCGGTGGGCCAGCGCCGCCACCGCGCGGGCGGCCGGGAGGGGGACGGGGCGCGGGGCGACGGGGGGGCGGCCGTCGGCGGCGTCGCGGAGGTCGGAGGCGAGGGCGGCGAGGGTGGTGAGCCAGGTGCGGGCGAGGGCGAGGGCGGCGAGGGTGGTCGCCAGCGCCGCCGTCAGGGCGGGGCCCCAGCCGGTCCAGGGGGACAGGGCGGCGATGCAGGCCAGCGGGACGCCGCCGATGAGCAGGGTGCCGCGCGCCAGGTGCCACGGCCCCGTCATGCCCATTCCTCCGTGGTGCGGCGCCGGTGCCCCCGGGAGAAGGCGCTGCCCCCTCCCGGACCCTCATCCGGGGGGGGGGGGGGGGGGGCGGGGCCCCGGGGGGGGGGGGGGGGGGGGGGGGGGGGGGGGGGGGGGGGGG
>CAXVWQ010000078.1:0-5300 GCA_964263755.1 Roseomonas sp.
GGTCACCACGCGGCGCAAGCGCGCGTGGTGACCACCTCTCCAACGGGGGCGTTCACAGAAGGGGGTCCAGGGGCCCCTGGCTCCTGGCGGATGGAGGTCTGGAGGAAGGCAGCGCCTTCCTCCAGGGCCACACGCGCAACCCCCGAAAAGGGCAGGAGAAACGCGGGCCGGTATCAGTCCGCCCGAACGGCGAAGCGTCGCACGACCTCGGCGTAGCGCGCCGCGTCCTCGCGGATCGCCGCGCCGAGGGGGGCGGGCCCCTCCTCGGTGGGTTCCACGCCGAGGGCGAGAAGGCGGTCGCGGAGGTCCGGCCGGTGGAGGCCCGCGCGGTTCGCGGCGTTCAGGCGCAGCGCCTCGGCCGGGTCGAGGCCCGCCGGCGCGACGAGGCCGTGCCAGCCGACCGCGGTGAAGGCGCCGAGGCCGATCTCGGCCAGCGTCGGCACGTCCGGCAGGGCGGCGCGCGCCTCCGTGGAGACCACGAGGCCGCGGAGGCGGCCGTCCCGCACGTGGCCCGTGACGGCGCCGATGTTGATCATCACGCCGGACAGCTGGTTCGCGAGGAGGTCGTTCACCGCCAGCGCGCCGCCGCGATAGGGCACGTGGGTCCAGTCGCCCTCCGTGGCGCGTCCGACCTGCTCCACCAGCAGGTGGGCGAGGGCGCCGTTGCCCGGGGTGCCCACGGGGGTCGGGCGCCCGCGGGCGCGCTCGGCCCAGGCGGCGAAGTCGGGGGCGGGGTCGTCGGCGCGGACGACGAGGATCTGCGGCACCCGCACCGTGCGGTGCACCGGCGCGAAGCCGAGGGGATCGAAGGGCAGGCGAGGGGTGAGGGCGCCGGTGATCGAGAGGGTGTCGGAACCGGCGAGAAGGGTGTGGCCGTCGGCCGGTGCCCGGGCCGCGGCGGCGTAGCCGATGTTGGAGCCGCCGCCCGGCAGGTTCTCGACGGTCACCGCGATGCCGAGGGTCTCTGAGAGGGCGCGGGCGGAGAGGCGGGCGACGACGTCCTGGGACCCCCCGGGCGCGACCGGGACGATGAGGCGGATCGGACGGTCGGACGGCGCGACGGCCCCCGCGCGGGTCGAAACGACGAGGGCGGGGGCGGCGAGGAGGAGGGGACGGCGGGAGAGGGGCATGTCGAGGCTCCGGGGCCACGCGGGGCGCGGCGTCCCTCCCGATATTCCATCGCCTCCCCCGGAAATCCACTCAAAACCACGATAAACGAGCGTGCAGCGTGGAATGACTGCCATGCGTCGGGGCGCTACCCCTTCGGGACACCGACGAGACGCAGCCCCTCCGCGTAGGATTCCCGGTCCTCCGGGCGCCGGAAGGGGTAGACGCGAAGGAACTCGTGGACGTTGAAGCCCGGTTCGCGGCGCAGCAGGGCGTCGAGGAAGGGCTTGGCGTCCCGCTTGCGGCGGAGGTGGCCCATGGCGGCGAGGAGGGGCTTGTAGCCGTTGGTGAAGTCCGGCGCCGCCCGCACCGCGCGCCGCCCGACCTCCGCCGCCCGCTCGAACTCCCCGGCGAAGACGTGGGCGACGGTGAACATGCCGCCGTAGATCGGGTCGTGCGGGTGGTGCGGCGCGAGTTCGCGGTAGCGCGCGAGGCGGCGCAGCGCCTCCGCCGGATCGCCGGCGTAGCAGTGCGAGGGCGCGGAAAGGGCCCAGGCCGAGGCCTGGTGCGGGTTCAGCTCCAGCGAGCGGTCGAGGTAGTACAGCCCGCTGTCGAAATCCTTGTGGAGGAAGGAGGAGACGTGGCCGTAGGTCGCGTGGGCGTCCGCGCTCTCGGGGTCGAGGGTCATCGCCAGCGCCGCGAGCCGCTCCGCCTCCTCCAGCGCCGCCGCCCCGTCGCGCGCCCAGCCCTGGCCGATCCGGAAGACGTGCCAGCGGGCGGCCCAGGCGGCGGCGGCCGCGTCGTCGGGGTCGCGCGCCACCGCCTCCGCCAGCATCTCCCCCGCGAGGGCGAAGCGCGCCGCCTCCATGGAGTGCAGGAGGGGGATGGCGCGGAGGACGAGGTCGCCCGTCTCGGTGCCGCCGGCGAGGGCGGGACGCGTGCCCTCGATATGGACCATGAGGGGCTGGAGGCGGGCGACGAGGGCGGCGAGGGGCGCCTCCTCGACCTCCGCCATCCCTGCCGGGGAGAGGACGATGCGGTCGCTCCAGATGGATCTGGCGGCGCCGGATACGTCGAGGAGCGAGATCGTCAGGCGGCGCTCCCCGTCGGCCCGGCGCAGCGAGCCGTCCACGGCGTAGTGCAGGTCGTGCGCCCGGAAGACCCGATCCGCCGCGTCGCCCCGGGCGGCGGCGAGGGAGATCGGCGCGATCACGTCGAAGTGACGGTAGCGCGCGAGTTCCTGCGCCGCCTCCTCCGCATAGGCCAGGGCGAGGGCCTCGCCCTCCCCGATTCCCGCGGCGAAGGGCAGGACGCCGACGCGCGCCCGGCGCGGACCACCCGCCTCCGCGAGGGTGACGGGCAGGCCGGCCGGCACCGCGGCGAGGGCCACGGCCTGCGAGCCGGTGGCGCCCCCCGGCGACGGCAGGGCCGGCGGCAGGGCGAGGATGCGGCCGTTCCGCACCCGCGCCGCGAGGTCGCGCGTCTCCGGCGAGGGCTCGACCTCCAGGGTGCGGCGCAGGGCGGCGCGGCAGCGATCGTACTCCTGCAGCGCCCGGGCCCGGTCCCCCGCCTCGGCGTGCAGGCGGATGACGGCGCGCCACCCCGCCTCATGCGCGGGGTCGAGGGCGACGAGCCGCTCCGCGAGGGCGAGGGCGGCGGCGGGGTCGTCCGCGGACCGCCGCAGCGCCGCCTCGTGCAGGGCGCGAAGCGAGGCGGCGAGCGCGTCCCGTTCCGCCAGCAGCCACTCGCCGAAGGCCTCGCCGAGGTTCTCCAGCCCGTCCATCAGGGGGGTGGGCGGGAGGTCGCGCCAGCCCGGCGCGTCCGGCCGGTCCACGGCGAGGGCGTCCACCGAGAGGCGCGCGACGTCGGCCCGCACGGTGTCGCGGTCGCTCACGAGCACCGCGGTGCGGCCCGGCGCGCCCTCGAAGGCGCGGCCGAGTTCGGACAGGGCCTGCCGGAGCGAGCCGCGGGCCTCGGCCTCCGCGGAGCGTTCCCAGAGGAGCGCGGCGAGGCGGGAGCGGGAGACCGGCCGGCCGCGCGCGAGAAGGAGGTAGCCCAGCAGGGCGCGCGCCTTGCGGGTGGGGATCGCGACCTCCATCCCCGCGGCGTCGTGGACCCGGACGGGTCCCATGAGGGTCACGAGGTAGAGGGAAGCGGGGACGGAGGGGTCCCGGTGGCCGCGCGGGGCCGCTGGGGGCAATCCCGCCCCGCCTGCCCATCCGACGTCCATCCTTGCCTGTCCCGGTTGCAACGGCAGTCCCTTGGTTATCCGACGTTTCGGCTGGTATGACCACACCCGGGAACGGGCATGGGCCCCGCGACGCCCGGGCGGGGGATCACCCGCCCGGCCGCTCGGGCGGCGATGGTAGAGAGGACGGCGGATGGATGGGTGTGCGCCGCACGACGGGGTGACGGGACGCGCCGATGGATGACGCCTGGCGCGCGGCGTTGGCGGCCGCCGTGCGGACCGCCCTGGCGGACGGCGTCCAGGGCGCGCCCGACGCGCTCGCCTTCCTCGGGACGTCCCGCGACCAGCTCCGGCAACTCGTCGTGGAGATGACGGAGCGGGACGACGGGGACGGGGATTCCGAGGTCCACCTCGCGGTCGCGGAGGAGGTGGAGCGGGCGATCCGCGACATGATGGTGCGGATGGTCCACTAGGCGCCGGACCTCCGGCGGGCGGCGTCCTCCGCCCCGGCGAAGGCGCCGCCTTCCCCGGACCCCGGCCGCCGGGGGGCGCCGGGTCATGCCCGCGCCATGGGCGAGGCGCGCAGCATCGCCGCCGCGACGAGGACGCCCGGCATCGTCCGGGGGGCCGGGATGGCGTAGGCTCCCGGCTCGCCGTCGTCCTCGGACTCCGGCCAGTCCGCCCCGCCGCCGCCCGGCCCGCGGTCCGTCCAGGTCGCGCGTTGCGCCCCCCGGGCAAGGCAGCGGACGAGGCCGAGCGGCGTGAAGGGCTCGCGGCCGGGCAGGGTGAGGTCTTCCAGCACGTAGGCGGCGCCCGGTGGGGGCGCGACCTCCAGGCGCAGGACGCGGCCGGTGCGGTCGTCGCGCCGGTGGGGGCGCAGCACCGCCGCCGTCACGTCCGCGGTGCCGAGCCGGAGCAGGCCGGATTCCGGGAGCCGCAGGCCGCCGCGCAGGGGGGAGTCCCCCACGGGGCCGGTGAGGTGGACCGCGCCGCGCACCGTGTTCCAGGCGTTCAGCGGGTTGTAGGAGCCGGCGGCGAAGGCGAGGGTCGGGCCGTCCGGGCCCTTCACGAAGACGTCCCGCGCCCAGAACAGGTCGGCGGCCGGGATGTCGTCCCGCCGGAACAGGTCGCGGTAGAGGGTGACGACGAGGTCCGGGGAGGCGGCGGCGAGGCCGATCCAGTCCTCCATCGTCTCGCAGGTCAGGTCGAGGCCGAGGAGACGGCCGGCGACGCGGCGCACGTGCCATTCGCAGCCCGGATCCTGCTGGCGGCGGTGAACCGGGATGCGGATCAGCGCCTCGCCGCGCCGTTCGTGGAGGTGTCCGAGGCCCAGCGTGGCGGCGCCGAGGTGGAGCGCCGCGTCGGTCGCGGCCCCGGGAGGAGGGGCCGACCGGGCGGGGGGCGGCCCCGGCGGGCGGGGGGACGGAAGGCGGATGAGAGAGGTCACGGCGGCGGTCTCCGCGGTCGGGGCGGCCGTGCCGCGCGACGCGACGGGCCGCGAGGGCACGGGGCCGGTCCGCCGGACGCCCGCGGTGCGCGCGGGGCGAGGACCAACCGGTTCGGGACCGCCGCGGCGACCCCCGGGGACGCGCGCCGGCGGGGCCGGCGCCGGCGCGTGTCCGCCTTTCCTCGGCGACGGAAGGCGCTGCGCGGAGAGCGAATCCCCGATCGCGGCGAGAAGGGCCGCCGCGGCGCCGCGCCCCGTGGCCTGCGCCTCGTTCGCGAGGCGGTGGACAACGCGCTCCAGGCGGTCGCGGCCGTCCCGGCCGGTCGTGGGGGCGACGATCTCGTCCTGCGTCATGCTGTAGCTCCTTCGGGTCGAGGGTTCAGGCCGTCGCCGTGCCCGGCGGCGCGGCGGGGGGGAGGGGTGCGAGGCGCAGGAGATCGGGCGCGGCGTGCCGTGCGGCGCGGCCGGGCCCCACCCGCCCCGCGGCAAAGCGGGGGCCGGGACCCGGGACCCCGGCGGGGGGCGCCCGGCGGGGCCCCCCCCCCCCCAAGGCACCCG
>CAXVWQ010000079.1:0-7647 GCA_964263755.1 Roseomonas sp.
CGGCCCCCGCGGTCGCGGCCATCGTCGCCGACATGGACGGGACCGTGGTCCAGGTCGACGGCACGGGCCGTCGCGGCGGTGCCCGCCGCGCCGCGCCGCGGCGCGCCGCCATGGGTCGCACGGCCCGCGCCGGCCGTCCGATGGCCCGCGCCAGCGGGTCGGACGCCGCCTACATGGGCGGCGGCGCCGTCTACGAGCGTGGCGTCGACGGCTCCCTGCGCCCGGTGAACTGACAGGAGGGCGGCGCGACCCCAGGGGTCCGCGCCGCCCACCTTCGCGACGCCCGGGCCGCGATCCGGAGGCTTCGGCCTCCGGGTCGTTGTTCGGCGCGCGTCGCGGCTAGCGCGCCAGCACCACGTCCGGCAGCCACGTCACGACCCGTGGCCAGACGGTGCAGATGGCGACCGTCAGCACGAGCATGAGGAAGAAGGGAAGGGAGGCGCGGGCGACCGCCGTCTGTTCCCTACCCGTCATCGTCTGCATGACGAACAGGTTGAAGCCGACGGGGGGCGTGATCTCCGCGATCTCGACCAGCAGCACGATGAAGATGCCGAACCAGACGAGGTCGAAGCCCGCGGCGCCGACCATTGGCACGACGATCGACGTGGTGAGGACGATCATCGAGACGCCGTCCAGCGCCGTCCCGAGGATGATGTAGACCACCGTCAGCAGCGCGATGATGCCGTAGGGGCCGAGGCCGGCGCCGGTGACCGCGGCGGCGAGGGCGGCGGGAATGCCCGTTAGGGCCATGGCCTTCGTCAGGAAGGCGGCGCCGGCGAGGATGAACAGGATCATGCATGACAGGCGGGTGGCGCCGCGGAGGCTGTCGAGGAAGGTCTCCCAGGTCAGGGTGCGGGTCAGCGCGGCGAGGATGAGGGAGCCGAGGACGCCGAAGGCGGCGGCCTCCGTCGCCGTGGCCCAGCCGACGAACATCGTCCCGATGACCGCGATGATGAGGAGGGTGCAGGGGATGAGCTGTGCGGACTGGCGCAGCTTTTCCGTGAAGGACAGCCGCGGCTCGGGTGGCGGCTGCTTCGCCGGGTTCATCAGCGCCCAGACGACGATGTAGAGCGAGAACAGCCCCATCACGATGAGGGAAGGGATCAGGCCGGCGATGAAGACCCGGATGATCGAGACCTCCGCCGCCACGGCGTAGACCACCATGATGATGGAAGGCGGGATGAGGATGCCGAGGGTGCCGGAGGTGGCGAGCGACCCGATGGCGATGTCCTCGTCGTAGCCGCGGCGCTTCAGCTCGGGCAGGGCGATCTTGGAGACGGTGGCGCAGGTCGCGGCGGATGACCCGGAGACCGAGCCGAAGATGCCGCAGGCGAGGACGTTGACGTGGAGGAGGCGCCCGGGGATGCGGCGGACCCAGGGGGCAAGGCCGTTGAACAGCTCCTCCGACAGTTTCGTGCGGAACAGGATCTCCCCCATCCAGACGAACATCGGCAGGGCGGCGAGGGTCCAGGAGCCCGTCGACTCCCAGACGGCGGAGGCAAGGAACAGGCCGGGGGACGGGTGGACGAGGGCCATGGCCACGTAGCCCGTGGCGCCGAGGGCGAGCGCGATCCACAGGCCGCCCGCCAGCAGCACGCCGAGGAAGGCAAGGAGCATCGCCGAGAGGGTGAGGAGGTCCATGGGCGTCAGACCTCGGCGGAGAAGTCGCCGCGGGCGGCGCGTTCCTCGGCGGCGGTGACGTAGGAGGGGCGGGCGCCGCGGAGGACCGTGGCGAGTTCGTCGAGGATCGCCACGAGCAGGATGCCGGCGCCGAGCGGCATGACGAGCTTCGGGATCCAGAGAGGGATCGCCACCGTCCCCTGGGCGACATCGTCGATCTCCCAGGAGAAGAGGACGTCCTGCGCGGTCCACCACGTCAGGTAGGCGACGGCGAGGGCGGCCAGCGTCAGGGCGCCGATCTCCTGCACCCTGCGGGCACGGGGGGAGAGGGATTCGATGGCGAGGCCAACTCGAATAAGTTCGCCGCGGCGGAAGGTGGCGGCGAGTGCCCCGAAGGCGGAGGCGACGCAGAGATAGGCGACGAGGTCGTCGGCCGCCGGAAGCTGGCGGCCGAGTTCGCGCATCACGACCTGGCCCAGCATCAACAGCAGGATGCCGACGAGGGAGAGCGCGGCGAGGGCCGCGCCCGCGGCGTAGAGGCCGTCGAGGGCGCGGCGCACGCGCGGTTCAGGCGCGGTAGGCGGTGATGAGGGCGCGGCCGTCCTCACCGGCACGGGTGAGCCACTCGTCCACCATCGTCTGGGAGATGCGGGCCATGCCCTGCATCAGGGCGGGCGAGCCCTGGGTGACGGTGAGGCCGCGGGAGCCGAGCATGGCCTGCTGCGACTGCGCGGCCTCGCGCGCCATGTCCCAGCCGCGGGTCTCGGCGGCGGCGGCGGCCTCGCGCAGCGCGGTCTGCTGGGCGACCGGCAGGGCGTCGAGGGCGCGGCGCCCCACGAAGACGGCGTTCCGGGTGAAGGTGAAGCCAACCATCGTGAAGTGCTTCGCGTAGTCCCAGGCTGAGGTGTCGACGCCCGTGGCGGCGGAGGTGACCATGGCGTTCACCACGCCCGTCGCGAAGGCCTGCGGGATCTCCGCGGCCTGCACGAGGGTCGGTGCCGCGCCGACGAGGGTGGCGAAGCGGTTCGTCATGACGTTGAAGGTCCGCATCCGCGTGCCGCGGAGGGTCTCGACGCTCTCGACGGGGGTGTTCGTGTAGAAGCCGGAGGGGGGCCAGGGGACCATGTAGAGGAGCGAGACGCCCTGCCGCTGGAAGCGGGCCTCGATGTAGGGCTTCGCGAGGTCGGCGAGCTTCTTCGCCTCCTCGAAGGTGGTGACGAGCTGCGGGATGCCGTCCACCTCGAAGAACGGGTCCTCGTTGCCGTAGGCTGAAAGGAGGATTTCCCCCAGTTGCACCTGCCCCTGCTGCACGCCGCGCTTGATCTGCGGCATCGGCAGGAGCGAGCCGTTGGTGTGAAGCTGCACCTGGAGGGCGCCGCCGGTGCGGGTGGACAGGTCCTCGACGAAGGCGCGGACGTTGCGGGTGTGGAAGTTGCCGTCGGGGTACGGCGTGGCGAACTGCCAGCGGGTCTGGGCCTCCGCACCGGTGGCGGCGAGGGACAGGGCGGCGGCGGTGCCCGCGAGGGCGTTGCGGCGGGTGATCATGGGCGGTCTCCCCTTTCGGCGTCAGGTGCGTGTCCGGCGAGCATCTTCGGCATCGGGCGGCCCGGGCGGCAAGGGGCGGGGGGATCGTCTTCGCGGATGCGGGCCGATCGGTGCCGCTTATGGGGGCAGGCGGGCCAGGGCGAGCGCGGCGGCTGATGCCTCGGCGGGCAGGATGGCGGCGATGGGGTCGGCGCGCAGCACCCGCACCGCCGGGCCGCGGGGGGCGGTGAGGCGGGGGTCGCTCTCCCCGCCGAACAGGGCGAGGGTCGGGCAGCCGGCGAGGGCGGCGAGGTGGGTGGGACCGGTGTCGTTGCCGACCGCGACGGCGGCGCGGCGGGCGAGGGCGGCGAGTTGCGGGATGGTGGAGCGGCCGGTCAGGTCGAGCGCGCGCGGGTCGGCGGCGGCGATGTCACGGGCGAGCGGCGTTTCGGCCGCGACGCCGACGACGACGGGCGGGAAGGGCAGCGCCGCGGCGAGGGCGGGGAAGTGCGGCCAGCGCTTTCCCGGGCGATGGGCGGACGCGCCGGGGATGAGCAACGCGAAGCGGTCGGGCAGGGCGAAGGCCGACAGGTCGGCGTCGAGCCATGACAGGTCGGGCGCCGGCATCCCTGCGATGCCGGCGATGCGGAGTTGGTCGCGCAGGCGGTCGGCGGTGTGCATCGTCTCTCGTCCGGGGCCGATCTGCCGGTGGCTGGCGCCGGGGGCGATGCCCGACCACTCGGCGCGTGGGCCGACGAGGAGACGGTAGCGGGAGGAGCGGCCGGAGGTCTGGAGGTCGTAGACGCGGTCGAAGCGGCCCGTGGCGAGGAGGCGGGTCAGGCGGGCGAGGGCGGGGAGGTCGGTCCAGTCCGGGCGGCCTTCGTCGTGCACCTCGTCGAACCACGGGGCGCGGCGCAGCAGGGCGGCGAAGGGCGGCGTGGTCAGCGCGGCGATCGTCGCGCCCGGGTGGTGCGCGCGGATGGCGGCGAAGGCGGGGAAGGCCTGGACCACGTCGCCCAGCGCGCCGAGCTTGATGACGAGGATGCGCCGGGTCACGGGAGTTCGCGATACACGGCGAGCGTCGCCGCCTGCATCGCGGCGGTCGTGTAGCGGTCCAGCACGGCGGCGCGGGCGACGGCACCGACGGCGTCGCGGGCCGCGGTGGGCATCGCGAGGACGCGGCCGATGGCGGCGGCGAGGGCGTCGGGGTAGCCGGGGGGGACGCGCCAGCCGGTGACGCCCTCCTCCACCGTCTCGCGCGGGCCGCCGAGGTCGGAGGCGATGACGGGGCGGCGCATCGCCTGGGCCTCGATGACGGTGCGGCCGAAGGCCTCGGGGTCGGTGCTGGCGTGGATCACGATGTCGGCCAGCGCGAGGGCGGCGGGCATGTCCGCGACGGGACCGGGGATGCGGACGGCATCGCCCAGTGCGGCGGCGAGGGTGCGGAGTCCGGCGGCGTAGTCCTCACGCCCCTGCGCGTCCCCGGCCAGCACGACGAGGGGTCGCGGTTCCGGGAGGCGCGCGAGGGCCTCGAGCAGGACGCGTTGCCCCTTCCAGCGCGTCAGCCGACCGGGCAGCAGGATCACCGGGCGGCCGGGAGGCAGATCCCAGGCGTGGCGGAGGGCGTCGAGGCGGGCCGGCGCCACGGCGCCCGGATCGAAGCGCGCGGGGTCCACGCCGCGGGGGACGACACGCAGGCGGTCGTCGCCGACGCCGTGCCGCGCGCGGATCACGGCGGCGACGTGGTGGCTCACCGCGATCACGCGGTCCCCCCGCGCCATGACGGAGTTGTAGAGCCGCTTGCCCGGAAAGCCCTCGTTGTAGGTGCCGTGGTAGGTCGTGACGAAGGGAGTGCCCGTGGCGCGCGCGGCCATGAGGGCGGACCACGCGGGGAAGCGGCTGCGGGCGTGGACCAGGCCGATGCCCTGCTCGCGGATCAGGCGCCGCAGGGTGTTGGCGTTGCCCAGCAACGCGGCGGGCGACTTGCGGTCGAGCGGGAGCGTGACGTGGGTGGCGCCCAGGGGCGGGAGTTCGGCCGTCATCGGCCCGCCGGCGGAGGCGACGATCGCGCGGCCGCCCGCCTGCACGATGGCGCGGGCGATCTCCACGGTGCCGCGCTCCACGCCGCCAGTGACGAGCGCGGGGAGGACCTGCAGCACGGCGGGCAGGGGGGCGGGCACGGCCGCCCCTTACAAGCGTGGGCGCCGGCCGTCACGCCGCCGGGGTGGCGCGGTGGGCGTAGGTGGCGTCGAGGCGCTCGCGGAGGTAGGCGGCGGAGGTGATCGGGGGCCAGCGCGGAGGGTTCCCTGGCCCCACCGTGCCGGGGAGGGCGGCGACCACCGCCTCCGGGTTGGCGTCGAGGAAGAAGGCGGCGGAGAGGCGTTCGCGCACGGGGCTTCGGACGCGGTGGGGGGTGGAGGCGTAGGTGCCGTTCGACCAGCGCATGAGGCAATCGCCGATGTTGCAGACGAGCGTGCCGGGGATGTCGGGCACCGCGATCCAGGCGCCGTCGCGGCGGCGGACCTCGAGGCCGGGGACGCCGTCGGTCGCGAGGATGGTGAGGTTGCCGTAGTCGGTGTGCGACCCGGCGCCGAGGATGCCCGGGTCACCGCCGCCGGGGTAGCGGAGGAGGCGGAGGGTGGCGATCGGGCGGTCGAACTTGTCGTCGAAGAAGCGGTCGTCTGGCAGGTTCAGGTCTCGCGCGAAGGCGCGGTGCAGGCGGAGGCCGAGGTCATGGCAGGCGGCATACCAGGCGAGGGTCGTCTCGCGGAAACCGGACAGGTCGGGCCAGAGGTTCAGGCCGCGGAAGGGGACGCCCGCCGTCAGTTCCGGGTCGTCCGGCGGGATCTCGAAGCCGATGTTGAAGGCTTCCTTGTTGTCGGCGGGGCGGGTGGGGTCGAGTTGTTCCTCCGACAGGCCGACGTAGCCGCGGTTGTGCGGGGATCGCTTGATGGAGGCGCCGTCCTTCGCGGCGAAGGGCTGGGCGAAGAAGGCGCGGGCCGCGTCGAACAGCGCCGTCCGCCGGTGGTCCGGGATGCCGTGGTTCGCCACGAGGAAGAAGCCGGTGTTCCGGCACGCCGCGCCGAGGGCGGCGGCGACGCGGGGGGTGGCACCGGGGTCGGTCCCGAGGCCGGTGGCGTCCACGAGGGGGAGTTCGTCGGTCATGCGGGGTCGGCCAGCAACCGCCGTGCCGTCAGCCGCCCTTCACGCCGCCGGCCGTCAGGCCCTCGACGATCTGGCGCTGGGCGACGAGGGTGAGGAGAAGGACGGGCAGGGTGACGAGGAGCGCCGCCGCCGCCAGCGGGCCCCAGGAAAGCTGCTCGAAGGTCAGCATGTTGTTCACCGCCACCGGCAGCGTGCGGGTCTCGCGGCCGGACAGGACGACGGCGAAGATGAAGTTGTTCCAGGAGAAGATGAAGGCGAGGATCATCGCCACCGTCATCCCCGGGCGCGCCAGGGGCAGCGCGACGTGGCGGAAGGCCTGCCAGATGGTGGCGCCGTCCACCAGCGCGGCCTCCTCCAGTTCGCCCGGCAGGCCCTCGAAGAAGCCGATCATGATCCAGACGACGATGGGGACGGTGATCACCAGGTGGGTGACGATGATCGGCGTCAGCGTGCCGGTGAGGCCGAGCCACTGGAACAGGAGGAACAGCGGGATGAGGTAGGACAGCCCGGGCGTGATCCGCGCGATGAGGATGAGCACCGCGGCCCGCGTCGCGCGCATCTTGGCGATGCCGTAGCCGGCGGGGACGCCGATGAGCAGGGCGAGGCCGGTGGCGCTGAAGGACACGATGACGGAGTTGAGGGTGTACTGCAGGAAGTCGTTGCGCTCGAACACCGCGACGAAGTTGTCGAGGATCGGCGGGTTGGGGATGAAGACCGGCGGGTAGTCGGTGTTGTCGAGTTCGGTCTTCAACGACAGCGACAGCATCCAGAGGAACACGAGCAGCGCCGGGGAGATGAGCGCGACCACCGAGAAGGCGAAGCCGGCCTTGCCGAGGAGGCGCCTCACAGCGCCGCCTTCGCGCGGGCCCGGGTCCAGAGGAGGACGAGGGCGAGCATGACGATCAGCGCGAAGAACACGACGACCAGCGCGCTGGCGTAGCCCATGTTGTAATACGCGAAACCCTGGAGATAGAGCAGGATGTTGATCGTCTCCGACGCCGTTCCCGGCCCGCCCTGGGTGATGACGTAGATCGTGTCGAAGGCCTTCAGCGCGTCGATCGTGCGGATGATGAGGGCGACGATGATGAAGGGCATCAGCAGCGGCAGGGTGACGTGGCGGAAGGCCTGGAAGGCCGTCGCGCCGTCGATCGTCGCGGCCTCGTAGGGATCGGTCGGCAGCGACGCGAGGCCGCCGAGGACGATGAGCATCACGAGCGGCGTCCAGTGCCAGACTTCCACGAGGACGAGGGTGGGGATGACGGTGGAGGCCTCGTAGACCCACAGCGACGGCGGCAGGCCGACGGTGGAGAGAAGCCAGTTCAGCACGCCGAGCTGCGG
>CAXVWQ010000080.1:0-3014 GCA_964263755.1 Roseomonas sp.
CCGGCGGCGGGGGCGGGCTCCTGGGGCTTGTCGCCCCGCGGGGGGCGGGGGGGGCCCCCCCCCGCCCCCCCCACGGGCGCGCCAACTCCTCGCTTGACGCCGCGCCCCGCCGGCGGGCAATCCCCGCCTGCCGACGGCGCATCCACGTCCCGGGAGACCTCCGCCGCCATGCGTCCCCTCGTCGCCCTCCTGGCCCTGGCGCTCGGCGCGGCCACCTTTCCGGCCCGCGCGGACGTCATCTTCGTCATCAACTCCTCCGACCCGAGCATCCAGGTCCTGGACCCGGAGACGCGCGCGGAGATCCGCCGCATCCCGGCGCTGCGCGAACCGCACCACATCACCCTCACGCCCAACCGCGACACGGTGCTGATCGGGGATTCCGGCGGCAACGAGATCCTGTTCCTCGATCCGCAGACGGGCGAGACGCGGCGGCGGGAACGCATCTCCAACCCCTACAACCTCGAGTTCTCGCCGGACGGCAAGCTGCTCGTCGTGACGAGCCTGCGGCGCAACCAGGTGGACCTGTATGACTGGGACGGGACGAACCTGACCCTCGCCACCCGCCTCCGCGTCGGGGAGATGCCGAGCCACATCGCGTTCAGGCCCGACAACTCGATGGCCTACATCACCACCCAGGGAAACCGCTCCATCGCGGCGATCGACCTGCGGACGCGGACGATGGCGTGGCGGGCGGAGGTCGGGAAGGAGCCGGCGGGGATCATCTGGCACGAGGACCGGTTGCTCGTCGGGATCATGGGGTCGGACCACGTCGCGGTGGTCAACCCGGAGACGCGGGTGGTGGACCGGCGCATCTTCATCGGGCGCGGGGCGCACGCGCTGTTCCCCTCGCCGGACGGAGCGCGCATCTACGTGACGTCGCGGGTGGATAGCCGGATCACGGCGCTGGACGCGCGCTCGCTCGATCCGCTGCGGTCGTATGACGTGCCGGGCGGGCCGGACTGCCTCACCTTCGATCCCCAGGGGCGCATCTGGGCGACGCTGCGCTGGAACCGGCAGCTGGGGATGCTGGACCCGGCGACGGGGGTCGTGACGACCTCGCCGGTGGGACGCTCGCCGCACGGTATCCTGTTCCAGCGCACCGACCGGGCGACGGCCCCCGCCGGCACCCCGGTCGCCGCGGCGCGATGACGGAGTTTGGCCTCCGGATCGTCGCGGCCCTCGCGGCCTTGATGCTCGCCGGCCCCGCGGCGGCGCAGACCTGCCGCGGGACGGTCTATCTCACCATCGACACGGGCTGGTCGCGGGAGGCGGAGGAGATCGCGGCCATCCTGCGCCGCCGTAACGTCCGCGCCACGCTCTTCGTCGCGGACGAGCCGACGCATCGGGGCGACCGCACCCTCGGCCCGGAATGGGCCGCCTTCTGGCGCGCCCGCGCGGCGGAGGGGCACGTCTTCGCCTCCCACACGTGGCGGCACTGGTATTTCGGCGGCGACCCCGCGCCGGGCCGGGTGCGCTACGCGTCGCGCGGCGGCGCCGGCTCCGAGACGCTGGATCAGGCCGCGATGTGCGCCGAACTCCGCCGCCCCGTGGACGCCCTCCGCGCCATGGTGCCGAACGCCACGATCCTGCCCCTCTGGCGGGCCCCCGGGGGCCGGACCACGCCGAACGCCATCGCTCTCGGCCGGGCCTGCGGCATGACCCATGTCGGCTGGACCGCCAACGGCTTCCTCGGCGACGAACTCGACAGCGGCACCCACCCCAACCGCGCCCTCCTCTCCCGCAACCTCGCGGCGGTCGGCCCGGGGGAGGTGATGGTGATGCACTGGGGCGTCCGCTCCCGCCGCGAGCCCTTCGCGGGCGTCCTCGAACCGCTCATCGCCGGCTTGCAGGACCGCGGCCTCTGCTTCGCCACCCTCCCCGCGACGGGACCCTAGACGCGTGGACCTCCTGAACGACGCCTTCACCGACCTGACGGCCTGGCTCTACGAGGGCGCGGTGCTGCCCTTCCTCTACGCCGCCGGCCTCATGGCCTGGGAGGAGGACGCGCTGGGCTGGCTCAACTTCGCCGCCCTCGGCGTGATCCAGATGACCTTCATCTGGATCGTCTACCGCCCGCTGGAGGCCTGGAAGCCCGTCGAGCGCTGGGACGACCGCCGCGCGGTGGTGACGGACATCCTCTACACCGTGCTGACCCGGCTGGGGCTGCTGCCGCTCATCGTCTTCGTGCTGTTCCGGCCGTTGCAGGCGTGGTTCCAGGGGACGTTCGCCGACGCCGGGCTCACGCCGCCGACGCTGGAGGCCTTCCTTCCCTTCCTCCGCGATTGGCCGTCGCTCGCCTTCGTCGCCTACGTCCTCATCCTCGATCTCGGGGACTACTGGCGGCACCGGCTGCAACACGCGCTGCCCTGGTGGTATGCGCTGCACTCCGTCCACCACGCCCAACGGCAGATGACGTTCTGGACCGACGACCGGAACCACCTGCTGGACGACCTGCTGGCCGGCATCTGGTTCGGCGTGCTGGCCCTGCTGATCGGCGTGCCGCCCGCGCAGTTCCCGATCATCATCCTGCTGCTGCGCTTCGTGGAGGCGCTGAGCCACGCCAACATCCGACTCTCCTTCGGGGCGGTCGGGGAGCGGCTCGTCGTCTCCCCGCGCTTCCACCGGGTCCACCACGGCCCGCTCTCGGCGGGGGAAGATGGCCGGAACTACGCCGTCCTCCTGCCGATCTGGGACATGCTGTTCCGCACCGCCGACTTCCGCCGCGACCACTTCCCGCGGACCGGCGACCCGGAGGCGCCGGAGGCGCTGGCAACCGGCGGCTGGTGGCGCCAGCAGGTGGAGGGCGGGCGCGCCCTCGGCCGCGCCGTGCGCCGCCGCCGGGTGATCGTGAGCGACGCGCCGCGGCCGACTGACTAGGTCCTGTGGACTCTTGAGTTTCCCGGAGATCGCGGGTGTGATTCATCGCTGCCTTTGCGGAGGCGGCGATGGGTGTTCTGGACCGGCTGATCCTGGGCGACGGGCAGTGGGGGCGGATGGCCCCGCACATCATCGGC
>CAXVWQ010000081.1:0-11122 GCA_964263755.1 Roseomonas sp.
ACGCTTGCCCGGTAGTCCGATCCGGCGCGGGACGGCGGCGCCAGGACACTGACGGCGCCCTCCGGCCGCGCCGGTCCCCTCTGGAGCGCCGATCATCGTCACCTCCGACCGTCCGTGGCCCGGTCTCATCCCGGAACGGGACACCTCGCAAACTCGCCGCACCCTCTCCGCCGCGGCGGCGCTCGCGACCCGGCTCGTCGCGGCGGCCCTCGAGGTCCGGCCCGTGACCGGCCTCGGCGGCTTTGCCAGCATCGGTTACGGCTCCGGCAAAGGTCTGCGCCCGGAGGTCGAGGGCAACGACCGCCAGGACGACGTGCACCGGCGCCATCCGACCCATCGCCGGCGCGGACGGCGGACGTGATCCCGCCGCGGACTCCTCCCGTCGTGCCGGGTGCGGAACAAGGGCCGAAGCGGGTAGCGGGCCGTTCGGCTTGTGCCGCAGGATGGAACCGCAGCGACCCGCGAACCCCGACAAACCACCGCCCTCGACATGGTGGCCGGTGCGTCCGCGAAGGCCCGAACCACGCCGTTCCCGCAAGAATGCGCGGGGACGCGACGTTCCGGGGCGACGGCGCGCCGTTCGGCCTGGATTTCCGCCCCGGAGGGCATCGGAGGCGAAGTGCCCGACGATGACGCGATGAGGAGGCGGCAAGCGGTCCTCGCCCAATTCGGCGACCTTGCCCTCCGCTCCGAGGATCTCGACGAGATCCTGACCGAGGCGTGCCGGCTCGTGGCCGGGGCGCTCGGGACGGAACGCGCCAAGATCCTCCAGATCCAGCACGACGAGGGGACCCTCCTCGTCCGGGCGGGCGTCGGATGGAAGCCGGGCATCATCGGCCGGCTGCGACTGCCGATGGGCGAGCGCTCCTCCGAAACCTACGCCATCGAGGCAGGCGAGCCCGTGATCATGCGGGATGTCAGGACGGAGGGGCGCTTCGTGATCCCGGAGTTCATGAAGGAGGCCGGCGTCATCGCGCTCGCGAACGTGCCGGTCTTTCTTCCCGGCCATCGCGCCTTCGGCCTCCTGCAAGTGGACAGCACGGAGCCGCGCGACTTCGACGAGGAGGACACCGAGTTCCTCCGGACCTACGCCACGATTCTCGGCCCGGTCATCGACCGCCTCCTGAAGCTCCGCGACCTCCGTGCGGTCGAGGAGCGCTTCCGCCTCACCGTCGGGACGGCCCTCGACTACGCGATCTTCCTCACCGACGCCGGGAATCGCATCACCGACTGGCTCCCCGGGGCGGCGGCGGTCTTCGGCTGGACGGCGGAGGAGATCGTCGGCCTCCCCGCGGACGTCCTGTTCACGGGGGAGGACCGGGACGCGGGCGAGCCCCGGCGAGAGATCGAGACGGCCCTCGCCGAGGGCGTCGCGCCGGACGTCCGCTGGCACCTGCGCCGCGACGGCTCGCGCGTCTTCATCGAGGGCTCGACCCGCGCGCTGCGCGATCCGGACGGGGCCCTGCGCGGCTTCCTCAAGATCGGGCAGGACGTCACCCGGCGCCGTGCATCCGATGAGCAGCTCCGCGTGAGCGAGGCGCGGTTGCTCGGCTTCGCGGAGGCGTCCACGGACGTGTTCTGGATCGCGGACGCGCGGGGGAAGCGGCTGGATTACCTCTCGCCGGCCTTCGAGCGGCTGTACGGGATGCCGCGCGAGGCGGCGATGGCGGATCTCTCGGTTGTCCTCGACCGCGTCCATCCCGACGACCGCGCGGCGTTCCTCTCCGGCATGCCGCGCGCCCTCGCGGGCGAGACGGCGATCGTACACTACCGGGCCGTGCGACCGGACGGTTCCGTCCTCCATCTCCGGGACACCGGCTTCCCGGTTCGCGACGAGGCCGGCGGCATCCTGCAGATCGCCGGCGTGGTGCAGGACATCTCGGACATGGAGGCCGCGCGGGGAACGCTGGAGGAGGAGAAGGAGCGGTTCCGCACCCTCGTCGAGGGGATTCCCCAGCTCGTCTGGCGCTCCTGCGACGAGGGCCTCTGGACCTGGGCGTCGCGGCAATGGTGCGACTACACGGGCCAGAGCGAGGACGAGAGCCGCGGCGTGGGCTGGAGGAGGGCGCTCCACCCGGATGATCGCGAGCGGGCGGTGGCGGCTTGGCATGAGGCGCGACCGCACGGGCGGCTGGACGTCGAGTACCGCGTCCGGCGGGCCGCCGACGGCGCGTACCGCTGGCACCAGACCCGGTCCGTCCCGGTGCGGGATGGCCCCACCCCCGAGGAGCCGGAGGGCCGGATCATCGAATGGCTCGGGACGACGACGGACATCGAGGACCTGAAGCGGCTCCAGGGACAGCAATCCGTGCTGCTGGCGGAACTCCAGCACCGGACGCGCAACCTCCTCGCCGTCGTCCGGACCGTCGCGCGGCGCTCCTTCGGCTCCTTGCCCGAGCGGGACGAGTACGACGCCCGCCTCGCCGCCCTCGGTCGCGTGCAGGCCTTCCTGTCCGGCGCGACGTCCTGGTCCGTGCCGCTCCGCGACCTCGTGGAGGCGGAACTGCGGGCGGTGGGCGATGGCCATTCGGTGCAGGCGACGGTATCCGGCCCGCCGGTGGACTTGCCGGGCGACAAGGTTCAGACCTTCGCCCTCGCGCTGCACGAACTCGCCACGAACGCGGCGAAGTACGGGGCCCTGTCACAGGATGATGCCCGCCTCGTCGTCGGGTGGCACGTATCGGCCGATGGCGGGGCCGGCCGGCGGCTCGTGCTGGAATGGCGGGAGAGCGGGGTGAGCATGCCCGAGGGCGGACCGACGCGACGGGGCTACGGCAGCGAGCTGATCGAGCGCGCCTTGCCCTACCAGCTCGGCGCCGAGACGAACCGCGTCTTCACTCCCGACGGCCTCCGTTGCACGATCGCGCTGCCGATCGGCGCGTTCCGGGAGGGGGAGGACGTGCCATGACGACTCCGGCGCGGGTCGGGTTCCACGGCCGACGGATCCTCGTCGCCGAGGACGAGTACATGATCGCCGACGAGATCGTCACGGAACTGGCGGCCGCGGGCGCCGAGGTCGTCGGTCCCGCGCCGACCGTCGCCGCGGCGCTCTCCCTCGTCGAGGCCGCGGGGTCGCTCGACGCCGCCGTGCTCGACGTGAACCTCAACGGCGAGATGATCTGGCCCGTGCTCGACGCGCTGACCGCGCGGGGCGTGCCGATCCTCCTCGCGACGGGATACGATGCCGGCGTGGCGCCGGCCGCCCACGCCCACCTGCCGCGCTGCGAGAAGCCGGTGGACGCGCGCGACCTGCTCCGCGCGCTCGCGAAGCGCCTCGCCGCGAGCGGGTGAGGCCGGGCCGACCGCCCCGGGCTTCCGCGCCCGCCGCGGCGCCGTCCCCGGCCGCCCTCGCGCCTCGTCCTCGGCACGGGGAGGGTGGCGGGCGCCGCCGGGCCGGCGACCGGCGAATTCTTCCGTTCCGTCCCCGCCGGCGCGGCAGCCCCCGGGCTGTCCGGGGCGTTGCTTCCACGTAACACGCGTCGCGGACCGGACCGCCAGATGCCGATGGGACCTCTCGCCATGCCGCACCGCCCGCCGATCTCGTCACGCCCGAGGGGCCACGTCGTCGCGGTCGTTCGGGCGACGCCCCCATGCCGCTACCACCATCCCGGTGGCGAACCATGACCGGCGACGCGAAAGCGGCCCCGGGCGGGACAGGGCCCGCCCGCCGGGCGGAGGACGCGCGGCTTCGCGCGGCGCTCGCCGCGGCCGGCCTCGCCCCGGAGGACGCGGCGACCGCCGTGGACGTGGTCCGGGCTGAGCTGGCGCCGGACCCGCCGGCAGCCGCGGCGAGCGCCGTCGGCGCGATGCCGTGGGGGGGCGGCGACCAGCTCCCGACGCTTGCCGACGTGATCCCGCAACTCGTCTGGCGCTCGGCGGAGGATGGTCACTGGATCTGGGCGTCGCCGAGCTGGCTGGCCTACACGGGACAGAGCCAGGAGGAGAGCCGTGACCGCGGCTGGCTCGACGTGATCCACCCGGAGGACCGGGGCGCCACGCTGCGGGCCTGGCACGAGGCCCCGGCGCGGGGGCGGATGGAGGTCGAACACCGGGTCCGGCGTGCCCTCGACGGGGCGTGGCGACTGCACCACACGCGATCCGTTCTGGTGCGGCAGGACGGCACGCCGGGCGGGGAGGGGGACCACGCCCCCGACCGGGCCCCCGACTGGGTCGGCGCGAGCGCGGACGTCGAGGATCTTCGCCGGCTGGAGGACGAGCAGCGCGCCCTGTTGCAGGAGCTGCAGCACCGCACGCGCAACATCCTCGCGGTCGTCGCGGCGATGGCGCGGCGAAGCCTGCCCGCGGTTCCCGAGCGGGACGACTTCGGCGCGCGCCTCGCCTCGATGGGGCGGGTGCAGGGCTTCCTCGCCCGCAGCGGGGCGTGGTCGGTGCCGCTGCGGGACCTCGTCGAGGCGGAGCTGCGGGCGTCCGGCGACGGGGAGAGCGGGCGGGCCGAGGTGAATGGCCCGGGGGTGGATCTGCCGGGAAGCATGGTGCAGCCCTTGTCGCTGGCGCTGCACGAGCTGGCCGCGAACGCGGCGAAGCACGGGGCGATCGCGCAGCCCTCGGGCTACCTTGCCGTGACGTGGCGGCTGGAGGAGGCGGGCGAAGGGGCGACGCGGCTCGTCATCGAGTGGCGGGAGAGCGGGGTCGAGATGCCGCCGGGCCCGTTGCGGCGACACTTCGGCCGCGACGTCATCGAGCGGACGGTGCCGCACCAGCTCGGGGGCGAGGCGCTGCTGGAGCGCGGCGACGACGGCGTCCGCTGCCGGCTCGCCCTGCCCCTCCGCGGAAGGGAGGCGGCCTGATTCGCGGGCGCTGCCGGGATCGCGCCACGCGACGGCATGACCCAACGCCGGCGATCACCGTCCGCGCGCCGCGCCGGTGCGAGGCGGGGAGGGCAGACAGGTGGGGGCCGCGATCCGCCTCGCCCGGGAGGAGCGCGTCATCGCCGATCGCGGCGCCGCCCGTCATTCGTGACCGGGTCGGCGCGACCTCCGGCCGCGGGCCAGGCATGGCGGCAGTCCCTTGGTGCGGCCGGCCTGCTGCCGCGAGGGGCCCAGACGCGGGTGAGCGTGTCCCCCTGACCGATGCGGGCTTCGTCCTGGAACCAGACCTCGATGGGCTTGCCGGCGGCCGAGGCCGGCAGGGCCGCGGTCACGAGGGCGCCGAACGCACCCCCAAAGACGCTTGCGCCGCCGCGTCGTGCCCGGGATGGCGGGGGCGCGTCACGAGATGGCGCAACCCCAGGCGCCGCGGCACGGTGCCCACGCTTCGCTCGGCCAGCGTCATGCCGAAGCACGCGGCGATGCGCCGGGACAGGTCCGCGCGCCGCCAACGCACCACCCCGTCACGGGCGAGGTCCGGTCCCTCGCGCACCCACTCCGCCACCGTGGCCTCCTGCGCCGCCGACAGCCGACGCTTGGGACCGCCCGCGCCCGGTCGGTCCGGGAGACCCGCCAGACCCTCCGCATCGTCCGGCGAACCCCTTGGTTCGACGTAGCGGCGAACCCAATCCCGCAGCGTCTGCCGGTCCATCCCCGCCGCGCGTGCCGCCTCCGTCCGTGAAGTGCCCTCCAGCACGAGGGCGAGCGCCAGCATTCGACGCGCCGCGGCCGCGTCGCGCGACCGCCCCGCCGCCCGCCGCAATCCCGACGCGTCCAGCTCCTCGCGCGTGATCTCCGCACCCACCGCCATGACTGCCTCCCGCCCACATGGACGAACAGCGGATCACCTCGGCAGCTCCGCTGAAATCCCTCGCGAGTCACCGATCAGCGTCGGGCGTATTGCACCTACACGGGCGTGCCCACCGCGGTGTACGAGGCCTTCTTCCACGCCACATCCGAAGGCCGGTTCTTCGACGTGGAGATTCGCGACCGCTATTCGTCCCGCGGCGCGGTACCCGTGTTCGGAGCGAGCCGACCTCTCCCTGCGCGGCGGCAGGGTGGCGGCAAGTCGAGAGGACCGTTCCGGGGCTGAGGGGGCCTCGTCGCCCCGCCCGCACGGCCTCGGCCTCCCTCCCGCCCTGACGGACCGTCTACGGGATGAACACCGTGCTGCCCGTGGTGCGCCGCCCCTCCAGCGCCCGGTGCGCCTCGGCGGCGTCCTTCAGGGCGTAGGTCTGGTTGATGTTGATGCGGACCTTGCCCGACCGCACCACCTCGAACAGCTCCTCGGCGTTCGCCAGCATGTCCGCCCGCTTGGCGGAATGGGTCACGAGGGTGGGGCGCGCGACGTAGAGGGAGCCCTTCGTCCCGAGGATGCCGAGGTCCACCCCCGTCACCGGGCCGGAGGCGTTGCCGTAGGAGACGAGGAGGCCGAACGGGGCGAGGCAATCGAGCGAGGGGATGAAGGTGTCGCGGCCGACGGAGTCGTAGACGACGGGAAGGCGCGCCCCGCCGGTGATCTCGTTCACCCGGGCGACGAGGTCCTCCGAGGTGAGGACGACGTGGTCGGCGCCGAGCGCCTTGGCCAGCTCCGCCTTCTCCGGCGTCGACACCGTGCCGATGACGGTGGCGCCGAGCGCCTTGGCCCATTGCACGGCGATGAGGCCGACGCCGCCGGCCGCGGCGTGGATGAGGATCGTCTCGCCCGCCTTCACGCGGTAGGTGCGGCGGAGGAGATATTGCGCGGTGAGGCCCTGGAGCATCATCGCCGCCGCGGTCTCGAAGGCGATCTCCTCCGGGATCTTCACGAGCAGCTCGGCGCGGATGGTGCGGGCGTCGGCGTAGGCGCCGATCGGGCCCATGGCGTAGGCCACCCGGTCGCCCACCGCCACGTCCGTCACGCCGGTGCCGATGGCCTCCACGACCCCCGATCCCTCCATGCCGATGACGGCGGGGAGCGCGGGCGCCTTGTAGAGGCCGGTGCGGAAATAGACGTCGATGAAGTTCAGCCCCACGGCCTTGTGGCGCACCAGTGCCTCGCCCGGCTTGGGGGAGGGCAGAGGCACCTGCTCCCAGACGAGTTTTTCCGGGCCACCGGTCTCGTGCAGGCGGACGGCGTGCATCATCGGTCGGGTTCTCTTCGGAGGAGAGAGGGGGTCAGGCCGCGGGGCGGGCTGCGTCGAGGAGATCGGGCGCGCCCATCGGCCGGGCACGGCGTTCGAGCGCGAGGAGCCAGCGCTTCGTCGCCAGCCCGTCGCCGGCGGAATAGCCGCCGATGCCGCCGGTGGCGACCACGCGGTGGCAGGGGATGATGATCGGGATCGGGTTCGCCGCGTTCGCCCCGCCGACGGCGCGGGACGCGGTGCCGAGCGAGCGGGCGAGGTCGCCGTAGGTCCGGGTCTCGCCCGGTGGGATCGCCAGCAACGCGTCCCAGACCCGGCGGCGGAAGGGGGAGCCGTGCGGGTTCAGCGGCAGGTCGAAGGCCGTGCGCCTGCCGTCCACGTAGTCCTGCAGCTGGTCGGCGGCGCGGCGGAGGAGCGGCGTCTCCTCCCGGTCCCGCCCGCGGCCCCAGTCGAGCGCCACGATGGCCCCGTTCTCCTCGGAGAGGGTGACCGCCCCGAGGGGGGTGAGGAGGGAGAACTGGGGCATGGGCCAGGGGGATTCCTCGCGCCGCCGGGGGCCCGGGTCAAGCGTGGGGTCAGGCGTGGGGGGTTCAACGCAGGAACAGCACCCCCAGCACCCCGCCCGCCGCCAGCGCCCAGACCGGGGATCGGGGGGAGAACCACATGAACCCCACGGCGCCCGCGGTGATCGCCAGCGCCGTCGCCACCTCCCCCACCGCCCCGCGGGCCGCCGCGCCGGCGGTGACGAGGCCGGTCGCCAGCATCAGCCCGATGGCGATGGGGACGAGACCGGCGCGGAGCGCCGCCATGACCGGGTCATGGTGCAGCCGCCCGGCGATGCCCGCGACCGCCCAGGCGAGGACCATCGCGGGGCCGAGGAAGCCGACGAGCGCCCCGGCCAGCCCCGGCCAGCCGGCGAGGCTCCAGCCCAGCACCACCACGAACAGCACGTTCGGGCCGGGCGCGGCGGCGGCGAGCGCCCAGCCCTCGGAGAAGGCCGCGTCGGTCATCCAGCCGCCGCCGACGATGTCGCGGTGCATCTGCGACACCGCGGCGTTGGCGCCGCCGACGGCCAGCAGGGAGAGCTTCGCGAAGTAGAGGAGGATGCCGAGGGCGTCGGGCGGGCCGTTCATCGGCCGTGCCCCCGCATCCGCCGCCACGCCGCGGCGACGCCCACCGGGCCGAGGCCGAGGACGATGAACGGCAGCGGCACGCCCCACCACGCCCCCGCCGCCGCCAGCAGCCCGACGGCGACGAGTTCAGGCGGCGGTCGCAGCCGGCGCGTCATCCGCAGCGCGTTGCCGATCACCAGCCCCGCCGCGGCGCAGGCGAGGCCGTGCAGGAGGGCCGAGACCGTCGGGTTCCCCGCGAAGCCGCGCCACAGCAGCAGCAGCGCCACCAGCACGACGAGCGGCCCGGCGTAGAGCCCTGCCGTCGCCGCCACCGCCCCGCGCCAGCCGTGGAAGCGCCGCCCGATGAAGATCGCGGCGTTGCCGACGTTCGGGCCCGGCAGCACCTGTCCGAGGCCGAGGATCTCCGCGTGGTCGCGCTCCGACAGCCAGCGGCGCTCCTCCACGACCATGCGTCGGATGTGGACGTTGGCGCCGCCGAAGGCCACCGCGCCGGCGGCGGCGTAGCCGAGGAAGAGGTCGAGGGGGCGGCGCGGGGGAGTCAAGGGCGGGATGAGGGGTGCGGGGTCGGCCGGGGTCACGGGGCGCAGGGTCGGACGGGGCGGGCGCCGGGGCAACCGGGGCGGCGGCTTTCCTCCCGTGCCGGCGGCGCCTATGTCCCTCCACGCTCCCGGGGAGGACGACGATGCAGACCCGCATCCCCTGCGTGATGATGCGCGGCGGCACGAGCCGCGGCCCCTACTTCCTCGCCGCCGACCTGCCCCCGGACACCGCGACGCGGGACGCGGTGCTGCTGGCGGCCATGGGATCGCCGCACCGCCTCCAGGTGGACGGGATCGGCGGCGGCGACACGCTGACGAGCAAGGTCGCGATCGTCTCGCCCTCCGCGGAACCCGGCGTGGACGTGGACTACCTCTTCGCCCAGGTCTCGGTGGACGCCGCCATCGTCGACACGCGTCCCAACTGCGGCAACATGCTCTCGGGCGTCGGCCCCTTCGCCATCGAGGCGGGGATCGTCCCGGCGCGGGATGGCGAAACCCCCGTGGTGATCCGCAACGTCAACGCCGGCGCGCTCGTCGAGGCCGTGGTGCAAACCCCCGGCGGCACCGTGACCTACGACGGCGACGCGGCCATCCCCGGCGTCGCCGGCACCGCCGCCCCCGTGGTGCTTCGCTTCCGCGAGATCATGGGCGGCGTCTGCGGCGCGCTGTTCCCGACGGGCAACGTCACCGACGTGATCCAGGGCGTCGCCGTCACGCTGGTGGACTGCGCCATGCCGCTGATGATCGTCGAGGCCGCCGCCCTCGGCGCCTCTGCCCTCGCCCCGCCGGAGGAGATCGGGGCGGACGCCGTGCTGATGGCCCGCATCGAGGCGCTGCGCCTCGAGGCGGGGATGCGGATGGGCCTCGGCGACGTGCGGGACTCCGTCATCCCCAAGCCCGCCCTCGTCGGCCCGGGGCCGGAGGGCGCGGACCTCGCGGCCCGCTACCTCACCCCCCACGCCGTCCACAAGGCGATGGCGGTGACCGGCGGGATCGCCCTCTCCGTCGCCTCCCGCACGCCGGGGACGGTCGCCCACGCCGTCTGCGCCCCCGCGGATCCCGCGAACGCCCGCATCGCCCATCCCTCCGGCGTCATCGAGATCGCGCTGGGGATGCGCGAGGGCGGCGTGGAATGGGCCGGCGTCCTCCGCACCGCGCGGCGCATCTTCGAGGGCAACCTCCTCGTCCCATCCCGCATTTGGTCGCCCGGCGCCGCCGCGCCCGCGACGGTCCCGCCGGTGACGGTCCCCGTGCCCCTCGCGGCCGGGTAGGCCGGCACCCCGAACCCAGGAGGACGACGAACCATGATCACCCGCCGCACCGCCCTCGCAGCCCCCGGCCTCCTCGCGGTGCCGGGCGCCGCCCGGGCGCAGGACGCCTACCCGTCCCGCTCCCTCCGCATGCTCGTCGCCTACGCGCCGGGCGGCGGCACGGACCTCGTCGCCCGCACCCTCGCGCAGCGCCTCGGCACCGCGCTCGGCCAGGCCTGCGTCGTGGAGAACCGCCCCGGCGCCGGCGGCAACATCGCGACCGACGAGGCTGCCCGCGCCCGCCCCGACGGCTACACCATCCTCATGGGCAACCAGGGGCCGATGGCGGTGAACCCCTCCCTGTTCCGCAACCTCCGCAGCGACCCCGCGCGCACCCTCGATCCCGTCGCCCTCGTCGCGGACGCGCCGCTGCTGCTCGTGGCCGGCCCCAAGTCGCGCGCCAACTCCGTGGCCGAACTCCTCGCTGAAATCCGCGCCGCGAACGGGGACCTCACCTACGGCTCCGCCTCCAACGGGTCGGCCTCCCACCTCGCCGCGGCGCTCATGCTCCAGACCGCGGGGCTGGAGGCGATCCACGTGCCGTTCCGCGGCGCCGCGCCGGCGCTGACCGACGTCGTCTCCGGCACCCTGTCGTTCATGATCACGACGCTGCCGAGCGTGATGGGGCTGGTGAACGGCGGGCAGCTGCGGGCCATCGCCACCACCGGCGCCGCACGCTCCCCCACCCTGCCGAACGTCCCGACGATCGGGGAGACGCTGAACGGCTACACCGCCTCCGCCTGGTACGGCATCCTCGTCCCGAAGGGCACGCCCGAACCGATCCGCGCCCGGCTGGAGACCGCGATCATGGAAGGCGTCACCATCCCCGCCGTCGCCGAACGCCTGCGCGAGGACGGCGCGGAGCCGGCACGCATGAACGGCGCGGCCTTCGGCACCTACATGGCGAGCGAACGCACCCGCTGGGCGGAGGTGATCCGACGCGGCGCCATCCAGGTGGACTGAACCTTTCCGGGGGGTGCGCGTGTGGCCCTAGGTCCTGTGGACTCTTGAGTTTCCCGGAGATCGCGGGTGTGATTCATCGCTGCCTTTGCGGAGGCGGCGATGGGTGTTCTGGACCGGCTGATCCTGGGCGACGGGCAGTGGGGGCGGATGGCCCCGCACATCATCGGC
>CAXVWQ010000082.1:0-14323 GCA_964263755.1 Roseomonas sp.
GCCGATGATGTGCGGGGCCATCCGCCCCCACTGCCCGTCGCCCAGGATCAGCCGGTCCAGAACACCCATCGCCGCCTCCGCAAAGGCAGCGATGAATCACACCCGCGATCTCCGGGAAACTCAAGAGTCCACAGGACCTAGCCGAGTTGGATGCCATCGAGGCCTTGCCACCCCATCGTCGGGGCTATGCCTTCGAGACGTTCCTCAATCGGCTTTTCAAGGTGTCTGGCCTAAACCCCTCAGCGCCGTTCCGGAACACAGGGGAGCAAATTGACGGCAGCTTTGTGCTCCAGGCGGAAACCTACCTCATCGAGGCCAAGTGGGAGAAGAAGCCCACGGGTGCCGCAGACCTCCGATCCTTCCAGGGCAAAGTTGCCGACAAAGCCACTTGGGCGAGAGGCCTATTTATCGCTTTCGAAGACTTCTCTCGGGAGGGCCTGCTGGCCTTCGGTCGTGGGAAGCAGATCATCCTGATGTCAGGAGACGAGCTGAAAGAGGCGCTGCGCCGCAACATCGCGTTGGGCGACGTCCTGGACCGGAAGGTGCGGGCCGCCGTGCACAACGGATGGCCATTCAATCGTCTGTCCAAGCTCTACGTTCGTGAGGATATCGGCAGTCCTGCTTCAGCGCGCGAACCGTCCCCGAGGTAGGTGCGGCGTGGCGCACCGAGTCAAAACCGCACCGTCGTCCGCACCCCCAGCACCGTCGCGTTCCCCACCCGCCGCGGCGCCTCGCCATCCGCCCGCGGCGCGATGGCACCGCCCCCCGGCCGGATCACGTGCTGCACCAGCGGCTGCACCGTGAAGCCCGGCACGATCTGTGCCTGGTAGGTCGCCTCGAACAGCAACTCGCTCGACCGCACGGGGGCGTCGGGGGCGCCGAACAGCCGGACGTCGCGGTCCAGGCGGCGCGCACCGTCGCCGACCCGGGCGTAGGCGAAGGCCAGCCCGGCGGAATCCCCGGGCCGGGCGGGGATCAGCCCCTTGGCCACCACGCCCCCGTCCACGTAGGCGGAGACGAGGTTCCGGTCGCCCGGCGACCCGGCGACGCGGAGGAAGGTGCCGACCGCCGCGTCGCCGTCCCGCCACACCGCCTGATCCAGGCCGGCGTAGATCCCGTGGTTGCCGCGCCGCAGCCGCGCCCGCCCCGTCACGTCGGGATCGGCAAGGGACAGCCCGTCGCCCGTGGAGCGGAGGTCGTCGAAGGTCCCGAAGTGCCGCCATCCCCCGAGGTAGGCGGTCCCCGGCAGCGCCGCGTCCGCCCAGGCGGCGCGGGCCTCGAGGATGAGGAAGGGGTCGTCCCGCAGCCGGAAGCGCAGCCCGTCGCGGTTGCGCCGCTGCGCCTCCTCCTCCCCCCGCCCCGCGGGGTCGCCGTTGAACAGGCCGGCCATGAGGGTGACGCCCTCGACCGGTCGCCAGCGGGCCCGGATGCCGGGCGTCGCCAGCGGGTAGGCGGGCCCGCCGGAGGGGAGGTTGGCGCCGGAGGAAGCGGGCCAGCCGAGGGTCGAGTTGACGAAGAGCGCGCCGTACTCCGTCACCTGGAACTCCGCGTCCGCCGCGAGCTGGCCGAGGCGGAGGGAGAAGGTGTCCCCGACCGATTGCTGGAACCACAGCTCGAAGAGCCGCGTGGAGGGCAGCGCCTCGATGCCCGAGACGGAGAGGATGTTCCCCACGCGGTCGGCGGTGATGCCCCGCCCGTGGATCTGGTAGATCTCCCCGTGGATCCGCGCGCCCCGCATCCCGAGGGCGCGGCCGAGGTCGAGGTCCACCTCCAGCGCCGCCCGGCCCTCGTAGCCCGTGCCGCGCCGGACGCCGCCGCGCTGGTTGGACAGCACCTCGCCGAGGTAGGTCAGGGCGAAGGTCAGGCCCCCCCGCTCCATCGCGTCCCGCGCGCCGAACAGGGTGCCGACGGGGCCGAGGAGGGGCGCGACGGTCGGCTCCTGCTCCGTCGGCACGCTGTCGGAGGGCTGGTCGCTCGTCGCGGCGGTGCCGGGCAGCGGCACCGGCTGCTGCGCCGCCGCGGGAAGCGCCAGCAGGGCGAGGAGGGTAAGGAGCCGGATCATGGCGCCAGCGCGTCCATCGCCGCCGCCATGGCCACGTCGCGTTCCGACAAGGCGCCACCGCTTTCAGGTGCCGCGTCGTGGGTCGTCAGCGTCACCTCCACCCGGTTCCAGACGTTGGACCACTCGGGGTGGTGGTCGTGCTTCTCCGCCAGCAGGGCCGCGCGGGTCATGAAGCCGAAGGCCTCGGAGAAGTCCCGGAAGCGGAAGGAGCGGGCGATGGCGTCGCGTCCCGCCACGGGGGCCCAACCGGGAAGCAGGCGCGGCAGGTCCGCGCGGCGCGTGAGCGACAGGGGAGGCACGGTGGGCATCGGGCGATTCCGGCTTGACCGCGCGGCAGGTTACGGGCCGATGCCCTCATGGACAACGCCGCGCGCTGGGGCGTCCCCCCGACCCTCGAGGACATGACCGAACTCGCGGAGGCCGCCTTCGCCGCCATCCCCGCGGCGCTGCGGGACGCGGTGCGCGGCGCCGCCATCCTCGTGGAGGACGAGCCGGACGAGGAGACGCTCCGCGAACTCGGGATGGAGCATCCCTGGGAGTTGACCGGCCTCTACCAGGGCACGCCGCTGACGGAGCGGTCCTTCGGGGACGCGCCGATGCGGCCGGACACCATCCTCCTCTACCGCGAACCCATCCTCGTCGAATGGGTGGAGACGGGGGAGGACCTGTTCCGCCTCGTCCGCAACGTGCTGATCCACGAGATCGCCCACCACTTCGGCTATTCGGAGGAGGGCATCGAGCGGCTGGAACGTGACGGATGACGCGCCCGCGGCGCCGGGGCTGGACGCGCTGCTCGGCCACCTGCTCCGCAAGGCGCACCTCCTCGCGCAGCGGCGCTTCGCCGAGGCGTTCGACGGGATGGGCCTCTCGCCGGTCCAGTATGCCCTGCTCTCCGTCCTCGAGGCGCATCCTGACATCGGGCATCGCGCGCTGGGCGAGGCGGTCTCGACCGCGCCGTCGGTCGTCACGACGACGCTCAAGCCGCTCCTCGCGGACGGCCTCGTCCGGCACGGCCGCGATCCGGGCGACGCCCGTCTCCGTGTCTACCGCCTCTCGGCATCCGGGCGGGCCGCGCTCGCCCGGTCCCGGCGCAACCTCGCGGCGTCCGAACGGGAACTCGCCTCCGCGCTGACGGGCGCCGAGACCGAGGCGCTGCGAGACCTCCTCGCGAAGCTGATCCGCGGCGCGTAGGCCGCGGCCGACTTGACGGGAAGGGGGCCATTTCGTTTACTATGTAAACGATCAACGTCCGGCGCGAACGCGGGCGAGCGAAGGAGTCCGGGAATGAACGGCATCACCCAGGCCCGGCGTCGGGGCGTCCTCGCGGCGCCGCTCGTCCTCGGCGCCGCGGGACGGGCCGCGGCGCAGGGCGGCCGCGTCACCCGCATCATCGTCCCCGTGCCGCCCGGCGGCGGGATGGACGCGAGCGCGCGGCTCCTCGCCGAGTTCGCCCCGCGCGAGGTCCTCGGCCCCGTGATCGTCGAGAACCGGCCGGGCGGCGCGCTCCGGCTCGCCGTGGAGACGGTGCAGCGGGCGGAGCCCGACGGCCGCACGCTCCTCTTCGCGCCGGGCTCGGTCTTCACGATCTACCCGCACATCTACCGCCGCCTGACCTACGACGTGCGAACCGACTTCGCCCCGATCTCCACCTTCTCCTCGACGGACCTCGCCCTCGGCGTGCCCGGCACGAGCCCGGCGAACGACCTCGCGGGCTACCTCGCGATGGTCCGGCGAGAGGGCGGGCGAAGCGCCACCTTCGGCATCCCCGCCGCCGGCACCTCCCTCCATTTCGCGGGGGCGGAACTCGCGCGCCTCTCCGGCATCGCGCTGGAGAACGTGCCCTATCGCGGCTCCGCGCCGCTCATGCAGGACCTGCTCGGGGGCAACCTGCCCGCCGCCTTCAACCTCGCGGGTGAATTCGTGCAGCCGAAGGCCGCGGGCCGGGTGAAGGTCCTCGCGACGAGCGGGGAGCGCCGCGCGCCGCTCATGCCGGACATCCCGACCTTCGGGGAACTCGGCTACCCCGGCCTGACGAAGAGCGAGTGGTTCGGCCTCTTCGCCCCGGCCCGCACGCCGCCCGCGGTGGTGGAGGCGCTGAACGCCGCGGTGGCGGCGGCGACGGCGAACCCGGAGGTGGCGTCGCGCGTGCTGGCGATGGGCTACGCGCCGCTCCACGCGCCGTCCGCGGCCTTCGCCGCCCGCGTCCTCGCGGAACGCGCGTCCTGGGAGCCGATCGTGAAGGCGACCGGCTTCTCGGTGGAGGAGTGACGCCGTGACCCCCTTCAAGCCGGCCTGGGGGTCGGCGCTCGACCGCCTCTGCGACCGCGTGCTCCAGATCCGCGACGCCGTCGGGTCCCGCTGGCCCTACCACTGCGATCCCGCGACGGGCGAATGGGACACGACGGAGGACGGGGACTGGTGCGGCGGCCACTGGGTCGAATGTCTCCGCATCGTCGGGGAATTGCGGGGCGACCGCCGCCTCCTCGCGGAGTCCGCCGCGCGCACCGAGGCGCTGCGCCCCTACCTCGAACGCGACGACATGTTCCGGGCGCACCGCTTCTACTACGCCGCGGCCCGGCAGCACGCCTGGACGGGCGATCCGGGGTTCCGCACCCTCGCCCTCGCGGCGGCCTGGGCGGTGCGGTCCATGGCGATCCCGTCGAACGGCGCCATGCCGATCGGGACGCAGGTGCAGGTGCGCTCCACCACGATCTCCGGTCGCGACAAGGTCTGCGTGGACAACGTCCACCCGAACCTCATCCTCGACTGGTGGGCGTTCAAGGAGACGGGCGACGAGGCTTTCGTCGCGGGCGCCCGGCGCCACTTGGACCTCACCGAGCGCGACTTCGTCCTCGACGACGGCTCGACGATCGAGTTCGCGGACTACGACGTCGCCACGGGGAAGCGGCTGCGCCATTACACCCTTCTCGGCGCGCACGACGATTCCTGCTGGTCGCGCGGTCAGGCCTGGGCCATCGCGGGCTACCTCCGGGCCTGGGAAGCGCTGCGGGACGAGCGGTATCTCGCGACGGGGCTCCGCTGCCTCGACTACTGGACGCGGAACTCCGCGCCGGACGGGATCCCGCCCTGGGACTTCAAGGACCCGGCCCTCGCGACCGACCCGGCCTCCGTCCCGCTCGACACCTCGGCCGCCGCGGTCGTGGTGGAGGGGCTCGCTCGCCTCGCGATCCTTCCCGACGCGCCGCGCGCCGTGCGGCCCGCGCTGGACCGGCTGGAGCCGATGCTCGACGGCCTCCTCGCGCACCTCACCCCGATCCCCGGCGGCGTGCAGGCCCCGGAGGGCCGCCTCCTCGACGGCTGCTTCAACCAGCCGCGGCGCTACGCCAACCAGAGCGAGCTGATCTGGGGCACGGCCTACCTGCTCTTCGCCCTCTATTACCTTCGGACCGGTCGCGTCATCGAGTGACGGGGCGGGGTCCCGGCGGAACCCCTGCGGCGATCCGGCGTTGCGCCGGGACATGTCCCAACGCTGGCCCGACACCCTCTGGATCGTCCGCCACGGCGAGAGCGCGGGGAACGTCGCGCGCGACGCCGCCCACGCCTCCGGCGCCTCCCGCATCGCGCTGGAGGGGCGGGACGTGGACGTGCCGCTCTCGCCGTTGGGGGAGGAGCAGTCCCGCTCCCTCGGCCGCTGGTTCGGCGGGCTGCCGGAGGGGCGGCGGCCGGAGGTCATCCTCTGCTCCCCCTACCTCCGCGCCCAGCGCACGGCGGGGCTGATCGCCGAGGCGGGCGGGCTGCCCTTCCACCCCGCCGACTTCGTCGTGGACGAGCGGCTGCGGGAGAAGGAGTTCGGGGTGCTGGACGGCCTGACGAGCCACGGCATCCACCAGACCCTCCCGGAGCAGGCGGAGTTCCGGCGGCTATTGGGAAAATTCTACCACCGGCCGCCGGGCGGCGAATCCTGGTGCGACGTGATCCTGCGGCTGCGTTCGATGCTCGACACGATGGCGCTGCACTACACCGGGCGGCGGGTGCTCGTGGTGGGGCACCAGGTGGTGGTGCTGTGCATGCGCTACCTGCTGGAGCGGATGACCGAAGATCAGATCCTCGGCGTGGATCGCGAGGGGGACGTGCCGAACTGCGGCGTCACCGAATACGGTCACGACCCGTCGGAGGGCGCCGGCGGCAACCTCGTCCTCCGCCGCTACAACTTCACCGCGCCGCTGGAGCGCGAGGGCACGCCGGTGACGGCCGAGCCGGACGCCAAGGCCGCGGCGCCTTGAGCGTGGCCGACACGATCGGCCCCGACTGGCTCCGCGCCCATCCCCTGCCGCAGCCGGCGGGGGACGACGACAAGACGGGACGCGGCACGGTGCTCGTGGTCGGTGGCTGCGCGGAGGTGCCGGGGGCGGTGCTGCTGGCGGGGGAGGGCGCGCTGCGGGCCGGGGCGGGGCGGCTGCAGATCGCCACCGTCCGCTCCGTCGGTGCCGCGCTCGGCATCGCGGTGCCGGAGGCGCTCGTGGTCGGGCTGGAGGAGACGGAGGGCGGCTGCATCGCCCCCGGCGCCGCCCGGGCGCTGATCCCGCGGCTGGCGAAGTGCACCGCCCTCCTCATCGGCCCGGGGATGGAGGAGGTGGGCGCCGGCCCCTTCACCACCGCGCTACTGGAAGGCGCGGAGCCCGGTCTCGGCATCGTGCTGGACGCCGCCGCCCTCTGCGGCCTGGACGGCGAGGCGGCGGTGCGGCGCCACGCCGGCCGGACGGTCGCGACCCCGCATGCGGGGGAGATGGCGCGCCTCCTCGACATCCCCCGCGACGACGTGCGGGCCGACCCCCGCGCCGCGGCGCACCGCGCGGCGGAACGGCTCGGGGCGGTCGTCGCGATGAAGGGGTCGGAGACCTGGGTGGTGGCGCCGGACGGCCGGGTGGCGCGGTCGGACCACGGGCATGTCGGCCTCGCGACCTCGGGGTCGGGCGACACCCTCGCGGGCATCGTCGCGGGGTTGCTGGCGCGGGGGACGGACCCCTTCGAGGCAACCGCCTGGGGCGTGTGGCTGCACGCCGAGGCGGGGCACCGGATGACGGCGAAGCGCGGGCCTCTCGGGTTCCTCGCGCGGGAACTCCTGGCGGAGGTGCCGGGGATCATGGCGGCCCTCGCGCCGGACTGAACGCGGCGGGGCTTGTCCCGGAGGCCCCGTCGCACGTTGTGTGGGGCATGGACGTCCCCATGATCGCCCAACCGGGCAGCACCCTCCGCATCCCCTTCGACAATTCCTACGCCCGGCTGCCCGAGCGGTTCTTCGCGCGGCTGGCCCCCGTGCCCGTCGCGGCGCCGCGGCTGCTGCGGCTGAACGAGCCCGTCGCGCGGCTGCTCGGGCTGGACCCGGAGGCGCTGCGGACGGCGGAGGGGGTGGAGGTGCTGGCAGGCAACCGCATCCCCGCCGGGGCCGAGCCGATCGCCCAGGGTTATTCGGGCCACCAGTTCGGCGGCTTCTCCCCGCAGCTCGGCGACGGCCGCCAGATCCTGCTGGGGGAGGTGGTCGGCGCGGACGGGGCGCGGCGCGACATCGCCCTGAAGGGCTCCGGCCGCACCCCCTGGTCCCGCGGCGGCGACGGGCGGGCGGCGGTCGGGCCGATGCTGCGGGAATACGTCATCAGCGAGGCGATGGCCGCCCTCGGCATCCCGACGACGCGGTCGCTTGCGGTCGTCGCCACCGGCGAACCGGTGTTCCGCGAGACGCCGCTGCCCGGCGCGATCCTCACCCGGATCGCCGCGAGCCACATCCGCGTCGGCACCTTCCAGTTCCTTGCCTCCCGCGGCGACGCGGAGGGGGTGCGGGCGCTGCTGGACCACGCCATCGCCCGGCACGACCCCGCGGCGGCCGAGGCGCCGAACCCCGCCGCCGCCTTCCTCGCCGGCGTCGTGGCGCGGCAGGCCGACCTCGTCGCGCGCTGGCTGCACGTGGGCTTCGTGCACGGGGTGATGAACACGGACAACACCGCGGTCTCGGGCGAGACGATCGACTACGGCCCCTGCGCCTTCCTCGAAGCCTACGACGCGCGGGCGGTGTTCTCCTCCATCGACCACGCCGGGCGCTACGCCTACGGCAACCAGCCGGCGATCCTGCACTGGAACCTCGCGCGGCTGGCCGAATCCCTCCTGCCGCTCCTCGGCGAATCCGAGGAGGCGGGGGTGGAGGCGGCGCAGGCCGCCCTCGCCGGCTTCGGCCCGGCCTTCACCGCGGCCTACCGCGAAGGACTGCGCCGCAAGATCGGGCTGTTCGACGTGCGGGAGGGCGACGACGACCTCGCGGCCGACCTGCTGCGCGCCATGGCGGACGGGGAGGCTGACTTCACCCTCGCCTTCCGCCGCCTGTCCGGGGCGGCGGAGGGCCCGGCGGGCGACGCGGCCGTGCGCGGCTTCTTCGCAAACCCCGCGGCCTACGATGCCTGGGCGGCGCGGTGGCGGGAGCGCCTCGCGCCGGAACCGATGGAGCCCGACGCCCGGCGCGCGGCGATGGACCGGGCGAATCCCCTCGTGATCCCGCGCAACCATCGCGTGGAGGAGGCGCTGGCGGCGGCCACCGCGGGCGACCTCGGGCCGTTCGACCGCCTCGTCGCCGCCGTGTCGCGGCCCTTCGAGGCGGTGCCGGGGTTCGAGGACCACGCGCTGCCCGCGAAGCCGGAGGAGCGGGTGCTCGCGACGTTCTGCGGGACGTAGGGCGGGCGCCTTCGACCCTGTCGCGACGACATGCTAGGGCTGCGACGCCGGTCATCGCGTCGCACGAGGCCGGCGAAGGATCATCGCCCATGGCGCGAGACGTCGTCTTCCCGGCCGGCCGCCGAGCCCTCTACGAGAAGAACCGCTATTCCCCGGCGATCCGATCCGGCGGCCTCCTCTTCGTGTCGGGGCAGGTGGGCAGCCGCCCGGACGGCTCGCCCGAGCCCGATCCCGAGGCGCAGGTCCGCCTCGCCTTCGACAACCTGAACGCCGTCCTGTCGGCCGCTGGCCTCGCTTTCGCCGACGTGGTGGACGTGACGATGTTCATCGTGAACCCCGAAGCGAGGCTCGACACGGTCCTGAAGGTCCTGCCGGACCACTGGGGCGACGCGCCGCATCCGACGCTCACGGCGGTCGGCGTCACGTGGCTCTCCGGCTTCCTGTTCGAAATCAAGGTCATCGCCAAGCTGCCGGGGTGACACCCGGCGGATCGTGCCCGCGCGGCCTGGCGGGGATCACCCCGCCGGCGGCGCCACCGCCCGCCCCGACCGAAGGACGCCGCCGCGCCCGGACGAGCGTTCGCCGGGATCGATGGGACGAGGCGCCATGCGGGTAGGCGGCGCGACCGCCTGCACGGCCTTCTTCGCGGGGGAGGTTGCGGCGCGGCGCCGGGCGCGCGATCTCCTCCCCCTTGCCCAACCCACCCCGCCCCCAGCAGTGAAGGCGATCCCATGCCCGACGGCACCACCCTCCGCCCCGAGGCCCCCCGCGCGGAGGGGATGGCCGCGCCGGACTGGCGCACCGCCGGCATCCGCCGCGTCCGCGCCGCCGCGAAGAGCGCCGACACGCCGGAGACCCTCGGCATGAACCGGGAGGTGGCGATCTCCGGTGCCCGCACCGGTTCCGTCGCGCTCTGGGCCGGCACCAACCGCATCCGCGCGGCCTCCATGACCGGCCCGCACCACCACGGGCCGCTGGAGAGCGTGATCTACGTCATCTCCGGCACCGCCCACATGCGCTGGGGCGACCGGCTGGAGTTCATCACCGCCGCCGGCCCGGGCGACTTCTTCCTCGTGCCGCCCTACGTGCCGCACCAGGAGATCAACGCCTCCGCGACGGAGGACCTGCACTGCGCCCTCGTCCGCTCCGGCACGGAGGAGGTGGTGGTCAACCTCCCCGACCTCGTCCCGGTGGACGAGCCGGAATGGGTGGGGCGGGACTGACCGGCCGTCGGCCTCGCGGCCGGAACGACGCGCCGTTCCGGCCGCTCCTCGCCGGAAGCCGCCATGCGGCGCATCGCGCCGGGACCTGTCGCGGGGATCCCGTGCCCGCCGGGGCCCGTTCCTCCCCCGGGGAACGCGGCGGGGGCACGTCGTGACGACGTATCAGTTCACCGTGGCGTCCACCGTCGTCCTGCTTCTCCCCATGCTGTACTTCCTCATCGCGTCGCCGAGCTTCCTGCTCGTCGGACTCGACGACCCGGTCGTCACCCGGCTCCTGCGCAGCCTCGTCAACGTCCAGTTCGCGCTGGTGGGCGTCGCGGCGGCGATCGCGGCGGTGGCCTTCGCGGTGGCGGGCCGGCCGGTGGTCGGCATCGCCATCGGATCGGTCGCCGTCCTCGCGATCACGGCGCGACGCCCGTTCCTGCGGCGCCTGGATGAGGACATCCGCGCGCGGGATGCGGGGGACGCCGATGCGGTGCGCCGGCTGCGCCGGCTTCACTGGGGCGGCATGGCCTGCAACGCGATCCAGTGCGTCGCCGTCGTCGCCGGCATCCCGGCCGTCTTCGTCGCGGCGCCCTGACCTCGCTGGCGCGTGCCGGCCCTCCGGACCCGTCCGATCCTCACGCCAGGGCCCGCGAGACCTCCCGCTTCAGGGCCGGCAGCACCTCCTCCTCGAACCAGGGGTTGCGGCGTGCCCAGACGAGGGTGCGCCAGGACGGGTGCGGCAGGGGGAAGTGGCCCGGCAGGTGGTCGGCGAAGTGCCGGACGCGGTCGGCCAGCGCCACCTTCGGGCCGAGGACGTGGCGCACCGCGTAGCCGCCGACGAGCAGTCGCACGCGGGCCCGCGTCAGCAGCGGCACGATCCGCGGGTGCCAGGTCGGCGCGCAGTCGCGGCAAGGCGGCGCGTCGCCGCCGTTCGGGAGGCGGCCCGGGTAGCACATGCCCATCGGCAGGATCGCGACCTTCGCCGTGTCCCAGAACGCGTCGCGGTCCATCCCGAGCCAGTCGCGGAGGCGGTCGCCGGAGGCGTCGTCGAAGGGTTTTCCGGAGAGGTGGGCCTTCGTGCCGGGCGCCTGGCTCGTGACGAGGATGCGGGCGTCGGGGCCGAGCTGGCAGATCGGGCGCGGGCCGAGCGGGAGCCGGTCGGCGCAGAGGGTGCAGGCGCGGGCGAGGCGGGCCGCCGTCTCCATGTCCGCGTCCGGCGGGAAGCCGGGGTCGCGCGCGACGACCGCGGGGGAGCGCGCGAAGGCCGCGGCGGCGCCGAGCGCGGCGCGGGGAAGGGTGCCGAGGGGGGGCGCGCCCGGCCGCTTCACGCCCATCGCGCCAGCACCTCCGCCACCCAGGCCGGGACGAGGTCCGTCGCCGGCCCGTGGCGGGACTCGTCGAACAGCCGCGTCCCCTCGCTCGGTTCGAGGTTGAGTTCGAGCGTCCGCGCCCGCCCTCGCACCTCCGCGACGAAGCCGGCGGCGGGATGCACCGCGCCGCTCGTCCCGATGGAGACGAACACGTCGCAGGCGTCGAGGGCGGCGCCGATGCGGTCCATCGCCAGCGGCGTCTCCCCGAACCAGACGACGTGCGGGCGCAGGGCGGGCTTGCCGCAGGCGGGGCAGGGCGGGTCGTCGGAGAGCGTGTCCGGCGACGGCGACACCGCGCCGCAGGCGGTGCACCGCGCCTTCGCGAGTTCGCCGTGCATGGCGACCATCCGGCGCGACCCCGCGCGCTCGTGCAGGTCGTCCACGTTCTGCGTCACGAGCAGCAGGTCGCCCCGCCAGCGGGCGTCGAGGTCGGCGAGCGCGCGATGCGCCGCGTTCGGGACGACCGCGGGGTCGCGCAGCGCGGCCCGGCGGGCGTCGTAGAAGCCCTGGACGAGGGCGGGGTTCCGCCGGAAGGCGTCGGGCGTGGCCACGTCCTCGATGCGGTGGCGGGCCCAGATCCCGTCGGGATCCCGGAAGGTGTGCAGGCCGGATTCCCGGGAGATCCCGGCGCCGGTGAGGATGACGATGGCGGGGGTGGGCATGGAGGGGGGTGAGGTCGCCCCCCTCCGCCCGGGGGTCAAGGGTCGGCGGCGCGGCGTCAGGCCCGCAGCGCCTCCGCCGCCGCCCGGGCCTCCGCCAGGATCGGGGCGCGGGCGCGCAGCACCTCGGCCGTCAGCGCCGGGCCGGCGGTGGCGGGGGTGCCGGCGTCGAAGGGCGGGCGCGGGTCGTACTCGATCACCAGCTGGATGCGTCGCGCCGCCGCCTCCCCCCGGATCAGGGCCGCGAGGGAGAGGCCGAAATCCAGCCCCGCCGTCACGCCGCCGCCGGTGAGGCGGTTGCGGTCCGCCACCACCCGGGCCTCCACCGGTTCCGCGCCGAACAGGGCGAGGAGGTCGCGGACGTACCAGTGGGCCGTCGCCCGGTGGCCCCGCAGCAGCCCGGCGGCGCCGAGGAGGAGGCCGCCGGTGCAGACGGCGGTGACGTGCCCCGCCCCCGCCCCGGCGGCGCGGAGCCAGTTGCGCGTCGCGGCGTCGCGCATCGCGTCCACCGTGCCGCGCAGCCCGCCGGGGACGAAGAGGATGTCGGGGGCGCCCGAGGCTCCCGAGAAGGGCGCGTCGGCGAAGCTGGCGGCGGGCGTCACGGGCAGGCCGAGCTCGGTCCGCACGGGGCGCCGGTCGCGCGCGACGAGGACGGTCTCGGCGCCCATGAGGTTGAACACCGTCAGCGGGCCCGCGAGGTCCAGCATCACCATGTCGTCGTGGACCAGCGCCGCGACGCGGGGGCGCCGGGCCGGGGCGGCGGGGGTCGCCGCTCCGCCGGTGCCCGCGTTCGGCGTTGCCAAGCCGGGCGTCGCCGCGGGCTGGGCCGTGACGGGCGCGGCCGTCGCGGCGAGCGCGAGGGCAGCGACGGTGCGTCGGGATGGGTCAGTGGGCATGGCCGCCCCCCGCCGCCCGGCCCTCGACCACGAGTTCCACCGCCACCGACCCCGCCCGGGCGAAGGTCAGCGTCACCGGCACCCGGTCCCCGGCCCGCAGCGGGCGGGTGAGGCCGATGAGCATGACGTGGAGGCCGCCGGGTTGCAGAGAGACCGCGCCGCCCGCGGGCACCGCGATCTCCGGCACCGGGCGCATGCGCATCACGCCGTTGTCGTTGACGTGGGTGTGGAGTTCGACCGTGCGCGCGGCGGGGGAGGTGGCGGCGAGGAGGCGGTCGCCCTCGCCGGTGGCGCGCAGCGTCATGAAGCCCGCGCCGGTGCCGTCCTGCAGGGCGGGGCGGGACCAGGGGCGGGTGATCGTCAAATCGCCCGCCCGCAGGTCCTGGGCGGCGGCGGGGAGGGCGAGGAGGAGGGCGAGAGCGGCGAGGAGGCGCATGGTGGTCATCCGAAGGCGATGGGGGTGACGAGGCCGGCGCGGGCCTCGATGCGCCCGGTGAGGCGGGAGAGGGCGGCGGCGGTGCGGACCGCCACCTTCGGGTCGCCGTCCCGCGCCGCGGCGCGGGCGAGGGCGGCGTGGCGCTCGGCGAGCGCCCGTTCCCCGGCTGTGGCGTGGGGCAGGGCGGCGTCCAGCGCGGCGAGGGCGGGGGCGAGGGCGGCGTCGGCGACGGCGGAGATGTAGGCGTTCATGTCCTCCGGGTCGCAGGCGCGGGCCGGGCGGGCGGCGAGCGCCCCCGCCGCGGCGAGCGCCACGGCGGGGAACAGGGTGCGTCGGTCCATCGGTGCGGTCCTCAGTTGCGCGGGAGGAGGCGCACGGCGGGCGCTGGGTGGCGGTAGTCGGAGAGGCGGCGGCCCTCCGCCGGCACCTCCGACCACGCGGTGGAGCGGCCGCCCTCGCAGTCCTGGACCACGGGGATCCACACCGTCTCGCCGGGGCGGTCGGGAAGGCGGAGCCGGATGACGAACTCGTCGTAATGCGCGTCCTCCAGCCGCCCGCCCTCCCAGGTGACGGCGGCGAGCTCGGGGGCGGCGCCGTGGCCGGCCGGGGCGGGCGCGTCTCCCCGCCGGGCGGTGGTGAGCGTCCAGCCGGCCTTCGGCATGGGGCGGGCGGCGGTGACGCCCTCCGGCAGGCGAACGGTGATGCGGGTGGTCGCCGCGCCCTCGCAGCCGTGGGGAACGCGGAAGGTGCCGCGGTAATACGCGTGGGCGGGCGCCTGGCCGGTTTCGAGGGTGACGTGGGCTCGGGCGGGCCCGGTGGCGGGGATGACGGCGAACAGGGCGAGGCAGGCGGCCCCGCGGATGGCGATGGACATGGGATGAGCCTCTGCTCCGACGGGTCGGGACCGGGCGCGGGGTGGCGCCTGGGGCGGGACGGGTCAGGCGAGGGTCGGTGGGCCTCTCGGCGCGTAGGGCGGCGCCCGGGCGCGGGCGCGGGCGCGCGGGGCCGGGG
>CAXVWQ010000083.1:0-17626 GCA_964263755.1 Roseomonas sp.
AGGACAACGCGGAACCCGATTTCGAGGCGGGCGCGACGGTCGGCGACCTCACCCTCTGGATCGGCTCGCACGGGCGGGACTCGAAGGGACGCCCGCGGCCGGAGCGCGCGGTCCTTCTCGCCGTCCCCACCAGCGCGCTCCTCCGCGGCGCCATCGCCCGGCCCGAGGCCCGGGTCGTCCGCCACCTCGTCGCGCCGCTCCGGGCCTGGGGGGAAGCCCACGGCCTCGGCCTCGACCGCGCCTTCGGACCGGACGGCCGCAAGGTTCCGGAACTCGCTCCCGAACGGGAGGGCGCGAGCATCGAGGGCATGGCTTTCCACCCCGCGACCGGGAACCTTCTGCTCGGCTTCCGCAACCCCGTCCCGCGCGGTCGCGCGCTCATCGCCCCCCTCCGCAACCCGGCCGCGGTGCTGGAGGGCGAGGCGCCCGACCTCGCCCCGCCCCTGCGGCCGGACCTCGGGGGCCGCGGCATCCGCGACATGGCATGGTGCGAGGCCCTGGACGCCCTCCTCCTCCTCGCCGGCCCGTCCGGGAGCGACGGCGACTTCCTCCTCACGCGCTGGTCCCCGGGCGAAGCGGCGGCGCCGATCGCGTGGCCCGTCCCCCTCCCGCCCGACTTCCATCCGGAGGCGGTGATCGTCCTCCCCGGCACCGACGGCTTCCTCGTCCTCGGCGACGACGGCGATCGCATCGTGTCCCGCGACCCGGCCGACGCCGCCGACGGCACCCTGCGCGACGGCGTCGTCACGACGAAGCGCGCCCGCCCCGAACGCCGCGCCTTCCGCGGCCTCCGCGTGGCGCTGCCGGCCGCCCCGTGACGCGCGTCGCCTTCGCGCTCCTCCTCACCGCCGGGGCGGCGGAGGCGGCGGAGCGCCGCTGCGGCTGGCTCGCCAATCCCACCCCGGCAACTTCCGGCTGACCGATCGCGGGGGCACTTGGACCCTCTCCGAACAGGGTTCCCCCGGCGCCCCGGGGATGGATCGGATGCCCGACATGACCACCCGCGGCTGGGTGCGCACCAACGGCCCCTATGGCCACGGCTGCGCCTGCATGGACGTCGAGACGGATGCGAAGGGGATGCGGATCACCCGCCTCCTCCGCGCCGAGCCCATCCCGCTCTCCCGCTGCGAGAACGATCGGGCCCTTCGCTCCCCCTGAACCCCGCTACCGCTCCCGCAGCATCCGGAACAGCGCCGTGACGAGGATCGCGACGAGGGCGAGCAGCACGGTGGAGATCGACAACGCCGCCCCGTGATCGAGCATCCCGAACGCCTCCTGGTAGGCGCGGTGCATCAGCAGGTCCGTCCGCCCGTTCGGCCCGCCCCCGGTGATGATGTAGACCGGCGCGAAGAACAGCACGTTGGCCACCGTGTCGGCGACGAGGACGAAGAGGAAGGTCCGCGTCATCTGCGGCACGACGACGTGGACGAGCCGCCGGACGTAGCCCGCTCCGTCCACCGTCGCCGCCTCCAGCGTTTCACGCGGCACGGAGAGCAGCCCCGCGAGGAGGAAGATCATCCAGTAGCCGCACCCCTTCCAGGAGGCGAGGAGCATGAGCGAGCCCATCGCCATGTCCGGGTCGCGGAAGAACCCGCCGCGGCCCAGCCCGGCGGATTCCAGCAGCAGGTTCACCACGCCGAGCGTCGGGTCCAAGAGCACCGCGAAGACGAGCGAGGCGGTGGCGAGCGAGACGGTGTAGGGCAGGACGTAGATCGTCCGGAACGCCCGCACCCCCGGGAAGGGTTCCAGCACGAGCAGCGCGAGCGCGAAGGACACCGCGATCTGCAACGGGTTGATGATCGCGTTGAACAGCAGCGTGACCCAGAGGGCGTTCCGCGCTTCCGGGCTCTCCAGCAGCCGCACGTAGTTCCGCAGGCCCGCGAAGACGCGGTCCCCCGACAGCGTCTCGGAGAACAGCGACCCGACGACGGAGACGAGGATCGGCGCGACGCGGAACAGGAGGATGCAGGCGAGCGACGGCAGCACGAACCCCCAGCCGAGCCACGCGGGGATGCGGACGCGACCGTTCACTTGATCCCCGCCCCCGCGACGGAGGCGACGTAGTGCCGCTGCAACAGCAGGAACGGCAGGATCGCCAGCAGGGTGACGAGGGTGGTGCCGGCGAACATCGCCCCCCAGTCGTTCGCCTCCGCCGCGGCGGAGCGCGCGATGGCGAGTTGCGCCACGACGTTCTCCGGCGATCCCAGCACGACGAGCGGCCAGAAGAACGCTTCCCACTGATGCACGAACACGACGAGCGAGGCGGCGGCGATCGTCGGGAGGCACAGCGGCATCGCGATCCGCGCCCAGATGCGGAGCCACCCCGCCCCGTCCACCCGCGCCGCCTCGATGAGTTCCCGCGGCAGCCCGCGGAAGGCGCCGACGAAGAGGAACACGACGATCCCGTTCCCGAGTTCGGCGACGACGAGCGCCCAGAGAGAGTCGTGCAGCCCGATCGTCCGCACCACGGCGTGCAGCGGCAGCACGATCGCCTCGAACGGCATGAGGAAGGAGAGGATCACCAGCCCGAAGGCCAGCCGCCGCCCCGGGAATTCAAAGAACGCCAGCGCGAAGGCCGCGAGGGAGTTGAGGAGGAGCGACAGCGCCACCGTCACGCTCGCCACCCAGGCGGAGTTCCACAGGGCCCGCGGCAGCGTGCCGGAGAGGACGCGGCGGTAGTTCTCCAGCGTCCAGACCTCCGGCACGAAGGTGTGCCAGGAGAGGGCCGAGGCGTGGCGGAACGCCTCGGCGTTCGGGCGGAGCGAGGTGAGCGTCATCCAGGCCAGCGGGAACAGCATGAGGATCGCGACGAGGAGCAGCGCCGCGCCCCGCGCCCCGAGGCCGAAGGCCCGCCCCACCCGCATCCCGCCCTCCGTTCCCGCGCCGCATCCTCCCGCCTTCACGCCCCCGCGACAACCGTGCATGGTCGCGTCGGATCGAACGGGGACGTCCCATGATGCTGTCGCGCCGCACCGCCCTCGCCGCCGGGGCGGGCCTCCTCGCCGCGCCCGGCGCGCGCGCCCAGGATCCCGGCCTCTCCGTCCTGTGGAACGCCTTCACCAACAACGCCTCCGCGCCGTTCATGGAGGCCTACCGCGCCGCCCGCCCGAACGTCCCGCTGCGGCTGGACCTGCTGCCCTTCGGCCAGATCCTCCAGACCATCGAGGTCCGTCTCGAACCCCGCACGGGGGAGCCGGACGTGTTCGGCGTGGACGGCCCGCTCACCGCCTCCTACGCGGTGCGCAACCACCTGCACGACCTCGGGCCGCATCTCGACTGGTCGCGCTTCACCCAGGCCGCGCTGGACCAGGCGACGGTCGGCGGCGTGCGCTACTCCGCCCCCTTCGTCTCCTCCTCGCCCGTGCTGTTCTACAACCGCGCGGTGCTGGAACGCTCCGGCATCCCCGCGCCCTCGCGGGACGTGGCCGCGCGCCTCACCTGGGAGCAGATCGCGGAGCACTCGGAGAAGATCGTCCGCGAGCAGCCGGGCACCTTCGGATTCCTGTTCGAACAGGCCGACCGCCCCTACCAGATCTTCCCCCTGATGCAGTCCCTCGGCGCCGAGACCATCGCCCCGGACGGCCTCTCCGTCGCCGGCCGCCTCGACGGCGCCGCCTCGGTGCGCGCCCACCGGTTCTACCAGGACCTCTACACCAAGCGCCTGTCCCCGCCCGGCCTGTTCGACATCCCGCTGGCCCAGGAACTCTTCGGCAACGGCCGCGTCGCCTACTTCATCGGCGGCACCTTCCTTACCAACCTGCTGCCGCAGCGCTTCCCCAACCTGTCCTTCGGCTACGCCCCCCACCCATCCTTCCGCGACGGCACGCCCGTCACCCCCACCGGCTCCTGGCACATCGGCATCAACCGCCGCACCCGCCGCATGGACGCCGCTCTCGACCTCGTCCGCTGGATGACGAGCGACGAGAGCGCCCGCCTGTGGTTCGGCATCTTCCCGTTCCCGCCCGTGCAGAAGGCGCTGTGGGAGGACCCGACGTTCCGCAACGACCCGCTCTGGCGGATCGTGGCGCACGAGCAGGCGAACACCGCCCGCGTCCGCCCGCAGACCCCGGGCTTCCGAGAGTATGAGGACCTCTACCGCGCCGCGCTCCGCGACATCGCCGGCGGCGCGAACGTGCCGGAACGCCTCACCTCCGCCGTCCGGCAGATCGACGCCCGCCTCGCCCGCTACCGGACCTGACGCCGTGAGCGGTCCCGTGGTGGTGGATTGCGACCCCGGCCACGACGACGTCGTCGCCATCCTCCACGCCCATCGCGGCCTCGACCTCGCGGCGATCACCACCGTCGCGGGCAACGCGCCGCTGGACCAGGTCACCCTCAACGCCCTCGCGATCACCGAGGCCGCGGGAATCGACGTCCCCGTCTTCGTCGGCGCTGCGGGCCCGATCGTCGGCCCGACCGTCACCGCCTCCTACGCCCATGGCCGCTCCGGCCTCGACGGCGCCGAACGCCCCGCCTTCACCCGCGCGCCCGAACCCGGCCGCGCCGTGGACGCCCTCCTCAGCCTCGCGGAACGCCACGCCGGCACCCTCCGCATCGCCGCCCTCGGCCCGCTGACGAACGTCGCAATCGCCCTCCTCCTCGACCCCGGCTTCGCGGACGCGGTGGCGGAGGTCTCGGTGATGGGCGGCGCCGTCGGCACCGGCAACATCACCCCCGCCGCGGAGTTCAACTTCCACGCCGACCCCGTCGCCGCCCGGATCGTGCTCGAGTCCCGCCTCAACCTCCGCGTCGTCGGTCTCGACGTCACCCACACCGTCGGGCTGGGGGATGCGGAGATCGCACGTCTCCGCGAGTCCGGACGGGGGTTGCCGACCCTCCTCGGCGACCTCCAGGCCTTCTACCTCGCGCGCCAGCGGGCGATGTACGGCCGCGACCACGCCCCGCAGCACGACGTCCTCGCGATCATCCCCTGGCTCGACGAGGGCGCCATCACCTACGAGCGCTGCGCCGGCACCGTCTCCACCGAGTCCGGCCCGACCTGGGGCATGAGCGTCTTCGACACCCGCAACCGGGCCGACGCGACCGCCCCGCGGAACATCCTCCTCGCCCGCAGCGCCGACCGCGAACGGGTGATCGGCGCGGTGATGCAAAGCCTCCTCTCCTACCCCTGACGGCACGAGGCCCGGCCCATCACCGATGGACCGGGCCCCGCCCGACCGGGTGGCGGCGGGGGCGCTCCCCCGCCGCCGGAACGCTCACCGCGCGCCGGTCACCCCCGGCACCGCCCCGGTGGCCGCGGGGACGGCCGCGGGCGCGCCGGTCAGGCCGCCCCACTCCACCCGCCGCGTCACCACCATGACGAGCGACAGGGCCGCGAACAGCGCCACCGCGCCGGTGAGCAACGCGTAGGATTCGAGCGATAGGACGACGTAGAGGAACCCGAACAAGCCGCCGAGCACCCCTGCGAACACCCCCGCCAACCCGATCCTGCGCGTCACCGCCGCCGTGTAGGCGGAGGCCTGCACCATCACCGCCCCCGCCGAGATGGCGTAGGCCGCGGCGAAGCCCAGCGGCTCCCCGAAGGCCAGCAGCAGCAGCGGGAACAGCACGACGGAGGCGCCGAGCATGCCGTACTGCACGAGGTGGATGCGGACCTTCGCCACCATCTCGAACAGCGCGTAGGTGAGGAAGGACAGGGCGAGGAACATCTCCGAATACTTCGACGCCCGCGTCACCATGCGATAGGTCGGCACGGCCTCCAGCAACTCGACGCCGACGGAGCGCCCGCCCGCGGACGCCTCGCACGGCCCGCCTTCCCGGATCACCGAGGCCGCCCCGGCCTCCGACCACGACGCGGTGAAGCCGTCCGCCGTCACCTCGGACCGCACCGGCAGACCCGTGCCCGTGAAGGACGGCGTGGCCCAGGGCGCCGACAGCTCCAGGTCGACCCGCCGCGTCCGGGTCAGCAGGTGCAGCGACCCGGTGCCCCGGAGCGGCAGCGCGCCCTCGAAGATGATCGGTTCCCCCGTGGGTGGCCCGGCCAGCCCGAGGTCCCAGCGCAGCGCCTCCGTCCCGTGGCAACCGTCCGCCGCGCCCTCCACGGCGGACAGCGCCCGGCCGCCGAAGGACAGGCGTGCACCGTCCGCCGCGGCCCGCAGGTCGGTCGCGCCGGTGACGAGGTGGGCGTCGCGCCACAGCACCTCCACCTCCGGCGCCACCTCGATGGGGGGGACGACGAACTGTCCGGTCAGCGACAGGTCGGTCGCGTAGACCACCGCCTCGAACAGCCCGCGGCGGCGACGTTCCGGCGCCAGCCGCCCCTCCGCCCGCAGCCGCGTCGGCAGGATCGTCACGGCCCCGCGCTGCCACCGCGTCGGCCCGATCTCGTTCGGCGCGCGGGGGAGGGGGGTGCGCGTCGGCACCACCAGCACCGGCCCGAGCACCCGCTGCGCCGGTCCCCAGCTCCCCGCGATGTCTCCCTGCACCTGCCGCTGGTAGTTCTCACGCTCGCGGATGACGCCGGAGACCATGCCGTCGGGGATGAGCATGATCACCAGCAGCACGCCGACGAGGACGAGCTTCACGCCCGGCCCGAGACGCGCCGCGAGAGTCCGCGCCGCCTCCGCCGGCGATGGCCCGGGCATGGTGATTCCGGGGAAGGCCCCGGGGGAGGCCCCAGGGGAGGCCCCGGGGGAGGGGGGTGTTTGGGTCGCGTCGCTCAAGGCGGGATCCTCCGGATCGGTGAACCGCCCTGATGATCCCGCGCCGTGCCGCACGGATGACGCGCGCGAGGGATTGCCTTGCCAACCCCGTGCAAATCCGGTGCAGGTGGCCCCGATGCCGCGCATCCTCATCGTGGACGACGACCCCGCGATCCGCGACGTCCTCCGCTACGCCCTGACCCGGGAGGGCCACGCCGTCACGGAGGCCGCCGACGGCGCCGCCGCCCTCGCCCGCGCGTCCGACTCCGCGCCCGACCTCATCGTGCTGGACGTGATGCTCCCGGAGATGACGGGCACCGAGGTGTGCCGCGCCCTCCGCGCGGCGAACAACCCGATCCCCGTCCTCTTCCTGTCCTCCCGCGACGACGAGGTGGACCGGGTGGTCGGGCTGGAGATCGGCGGCGACGACTACCTCACGAAGCCCTTCTCCCCCCGCGAGCTGGTGGCGCGCATCCGCGCGATCCTTCGCCGCGGCACGCCCGCGCTCGTCACACCCGCGATGCCCGAGGCGACGCCGCCCGCGCCGGAACCGGCGCCGCCCGGCGACGCCCCCGTCCTCCGCCACGGCCGCCTCGCCCTCGACCCCAACACCGCCCGCGCCACCTGGGACGGCGCCGAGATCCTCCTGACCGCCACCGAGTTCGGCCTCCTCCGCACGCTCCTCCGCCGCCCCGGTCACGTCCTCACCCGCGACGCCCTCATGGACGGCGCCTACACGGTCGAGCGGATCGTGAGCGACCGCACGATCGACAGCCACGTCCGCCGCCTCCGCGCGAAGTTCGCGGCCGTCGGCGCCGCGCCGGTCGAGACCCTCCCCGGCTTCGGCTACCGCCTCGGCCCCTGCCTGTGATCGGGCCTGTGATCGGGCCTGTGATCGGGCTGCTCGCCGCACTCTGGGACCGCGCCGTCCGCCGCCCCCGCCTCCGGACCCTTCTCCTCCTCTCCAACCTCGTCGTCCTCGCGCTGCCCCTCGCCGGCGTCTGGTTCCTCCGCCTCTACGAGAGCGCCCTCATCCGCCAGACCGAGTCCGAACTCGTCGCTCAGGCCGCCGTCCTGTCCGGCGCCTGGCGGGCCGCACGCGGCGCCGGTGCGACCCCCGCGCTGACGACCCGCTCCCTCGATCAGGTCCGCCGCGCCGGCCTGGACCTCGCGCGCGACGCGGTCCTTCCGCCCGCCCCCAACCCCATCCCCGGCCCGCCCCCGTCCGCGGAGGCGCTGGCCGTCGGCGCCCGCCTCACCCCCGTCCTCCGCGACGTCCAGCCCGTCACCCTCGCCTCCCTTCGCCTGCTGGACGCCAACGGCACGGTGGTCGCGACGACCGGCACCGACCTCTTCCAGTCCGCCGCGAACCTGGAGGAGGTGGCCCGCGCCCGCGCCGGCGACCCCGTCTCCGTCCTCCGCCGCCGCGAGCGCCGCGCGGAATGGGTGCCCGGCGGGCTCTCCCGCACCGCCGACCTCCGCGTCCACGTCGCCCTGCCGATCCTCGTGGACGGCCGGGTGGACGCCGTCGCCCTCCTGTCCCGCACCCCCGCCACCGTCACCGCCACCGTCGCCGGCAAGATCCCGGAGATCGCGCTGGTGACGCTCATCCTCCTCGCCGCCGTCACGGCGCTCGCCGTCGCCGCGTCCCGCCTCATCACACGCCCCCTCGGCGCCGTCGTCGCCGCCGCCCGACGGGTGGCGTCGGGGGAGGCCGCGACCCTCCCCCCGCTTCCCGGCCCCGCGGTGCGGGAGGCCGCGGAACTGTCGGACGCCATCGCCCGCATGGCCGCCACCCAGGACCGCCGCGCCGCCTACGTGCGCGACCTCGCCGCCCATGTCTCCCACGAGTTCAAGACGCCGCTCGCGAGCATCCGCGGCGCCGCCGAACTGCTCTCAGACCACGCGGACACCATGCCCGTGGAGGACCGCGCCCGCTTCCTCGCGACGATCGAGGACGGCACCGCCCGCCTCGACCGCCTCGTCCGCGGGTTGCTCGACCTCGCCCGCGCCGACATGCCCTTGCCCGTCCGCCCCGACCGCACCCCGCTGCGCCCGGTGGCCGAGGCCGTCGCGGCCCGCTTCCCCACCCTCCGCACGACGATCACCGGTGACGCCGACGCCGCCATCCCCCCCGACGCCGCCATGGGCATCCTCGCCGCCCTCCTCGACAACGCCGCCACCCACGCCGGCCCGGCCGCCGTCCGCATCGCCCTGTCCGAGGACGCGACGGCCGCCACGATCGTCGTCGCGGATGACGGCCCCGGCCTGTCCCCTGCCAACGCCGCCCGCGCCTTCGACCCCTTCTTCACCACCGCCCGCGCCACCGGCGGCACGGGCCTCGGCCTCCCCATCGCCCGGTCGCTCGCGGAGGGCGCGGGGGGTACGGTCAGCCTCGTCCCCTCGCCGAAGGGCGCCGCGTTCCGGATCACCCTGCCGTCGGTCTCGGCGTCGTCATCCCCCACCGTCCCGTGACGCCGCCGGGAGAGGCGGGAGCGAGTCCCGTGCGACCCATTCCCGATCGGGCGATCCGCCGCTGGATGGGAGAGGGCTTGGACGCCGGGAACGCCGGGACTAAATCCCTTCCCGGACCGGAGGCCCCTCGATGAGCGCAACGACCGACTCCCGCGTCGAACGCGACATCGCCGAGATCAAGGCCGCCGTCGCCGCGTTGACCGTCCAGACGGGCGCGCTCGCCACCCAGATGAAGGAGATGCGCGACGACGCGAAGAGCCTGCGGACCGACCTGACGAAGGTGGGCCAGGACGTGGCCCGGCTGGACGGGCGCATCTCGCAGCTTCCCACCACCATCCAGATGCTCGGCTTCATCCTTGCCGTCCTCGCGATCAGCGGCTTGGTCCGCGTGTTCGCACCTTAGGAAGCCGTCCTGACCTAGAACGTGATCTCGACGGAAGCCGCGCTCCGCCGGGCCGGCCCGTGGAACACCGCCTCGATGTTGTTGCCGTCCGGATCCAGCACGAACGCCGCGTAGTATCCGGGATGATACGGTCGCTCCCCCGGTCCGCCATTGTCCGTTCCGCCCGCCTCGATGGCCGCCCGGTGAAACGCCTCCACGGTCGCCCGGTCCCCCGCCTGGAAGGCGAGGTGGTGCCGCCCCGTCAGCCGTCCCCTCGCGGCGCCGCCGTCGGCCGAGGAGACGAACAGCTCGTCGGCCCAGAAGAAGCCGTCGCCCTCGCCGCCGAGCGGGATGCCGAGGACGCCGAGCACCGCCTCGTAGAACCGCCGACTGGCCGCGAGGTCGCTCACCACCAGCTGGATGTGGTCGATGAGCCGTCCGCGATGGAGATGCCCTGCTTCCACGATCCCGTCTCCCACTTCCGGCCGGCACCGGCCTCGCCACCCCTCACGCCGGCGACTGATACAGCCCCGACACGACCGTCGCGTGCCGTTCCAGCACCGCCCGCCGCTTCACCTTCTGCGTCGGGGTCAGCAGCCCGTTCTCCACCGTGAACGGCTCCACGATCGCCCATTTCCGGATGCGCTCGATCCCCGACAGCCGCCCGTTGACCCGCTGCACGGCGCGCTCCGCATCCGCCCCATCCGCGGCGACGACGACCGCGACGAGGTTCGGCCGCCCTTCTCCCGCGATCACCGCCTGGGCGATCTCCGGCTCCGCCATCAGCAGTCCCTCGACCTTCGCCGGGGACACCATGTCGCCGCCGAGCGTCTTGATGAAGTCGCGCTTGCGGTCGGTGATGACGATCCGCCCGTCCTCCATCGCGCCGACGTCGCCGGTGTGCAGCCAGGCCCCGCCCGCCGGGTCGTCCTCCGCCGGCCGCAGCGCGCGGCCGGTGGAGTCCGCGTCGTTCCAGTAGCCGTCCATCATCAGGTCGCCGCGGACGAGCAGTTCGCCGTCCGCCGCGAAGCGCGTCTCCACCCCGATGACCGGCCGCCCGACGGTCCGCCGGACGTTGTCCCAGGGCACGTTGACGGAGATGACCGGCCCCGCCTCCGTCTGCCCGTAACCCTGCAGCACCTCCACGCCGAGCGCGAGGAAGAACCCCGAGAGTTCCGGCGCCAGCCGCGCCCCGCCCGAGACCATCAGCGTCAGCCGGGACCCGAACCGCGCCCGCACCTTCGCGCGCACCAGCCGTTCCAGCACCGCGTCCTGAACCCGGTCGAGGAGGCCGAGGGGCGGTCCGTCCAGCCGCCGCAGACCCAGCGCCAGCGTCCGCTCGAACAGCGCGCGCTGGTAGGGCTTCGCCTTCTCCAGCCCCGCCAGGATGCGCCCGCGCAGCACCTCGTACAGGCGCGGCACCGCCGTGATCATGTGCGGCTCGATCTCGGTGAACTCGGCGGCCAGCCGGTCGGCGCCGCGGGAGAACACGATCTCGATCCCGTAGGACGGCAGGAGGAACCCGCCGACGGTATGTTCATACGAGTGCGACAGCGGCAGGAAGGAGAGGTAGCAGGCCCCGGTCCACAGCAGCCCCGCCTCCTGGATCAGGGGCAGCACCCCCGCCCGGTTGGCGAGCAGCGCCCGGTGCGGCAGCATCACCCCCTTCGGCAGCCCGCCCGTGCCGGAGGTGTAGACGAGGCAGGCCAGCCGCCCCCGCGGGATGAGCGCGACCTCCGCCACGAGCATCGCGAGGTCGGCCTCCGTGGCGATGAGGTCGCCCCACGCCACCGCCCCCGGCGCCGCCTCCATGCACACGACGAGGTCGAGGCCGGACGCCCCCGCCGCCTCCCGCACCTTCGCCGCCAGCCGCGTGGTCGAGACGATCGCCGCCCGCGCCCCGCAATCCCCGAGGATGTGCTGATGGTCCGCCGCCGTGTTCGTCGTGTAGGTCGGCACCGTCACCGCCCCGATCGCCATCACCGCGTTGTCGGCGACGAGGAACTCCGGCCGGTTGTCGCTCACCAGCAGCACCCGGTCCCCCGGCGCCACCCCCGCGGCCCGCAGCCCCGCCGCGACGGAAGCCACCGCCCGCGCGAACTCCCCCCAGGCGGTCCGCCGCCACGCCCCGTCGCGCCAGTGGCGAGCCAGCGGCGCCTCCGGGTGCCGCGCCGCGTGCCCCAGCATCATGGCCGGAAGCGAGCCCCAGCTCTCCTCCTCCGCCTGCGCGTCCTGCTTCACCATCCATCCTCCCGGCGACACGGGCTTGGCCGCCCCCCGCCACGCCATATATCGGGGGAGATCCCCATCGTTCCGCAAGGCACACCGCCCGCATGATTCATCCCACCCCCGTCCGGGACGCCGAGCGCGCCAGCGGCGGCGCCACCGTCGCCCTCCCCGAATGGGACCTGCGCGACCTCTACGCCTCGCCGGACGACCCCCGCCTCCTCGCCGACCTCGACCGTGCCAGGACCGACGCCGCCGCCTTCGAGGCGGCCCACGCCACCCGCCTCGCCGGCCTGTCCGGCGACGCGCTCGCCGCCGCCATCGCCGAGTACGAGCGCATCGAGGAGATCCTCGGCCGCATCATGTCCTATGCCGGCCTCGTCTTCTCCGGCGACGCGAAGGACCCGGAGAACGGCCGCTTCTACGGCACGATGCAGGAGCGGGTGACCGCCATCTCCACCCACCTTCTGTTCCTGACGCTGGAACTGAACCGGTTGGAGGACGACCACCTCGAGACCCGGATGCGCGACAGCGCCGCCCTGGCCCGTTGGCGCCCCTGGCTCCGCGACCTCCGCGTCTTCCGCCCGCACCAGTTGAGCGACGAGGCGGAGAAGCTGCTGCACGAGAAGGAGGTCACCGGCCGCTCCGCCTGGAACCGCCTGTTCGACGAGACCATCGCCAACATGCGCGTCCCCGTGACGCGCCCCGACGCTTCTGGTCACGGCAAGGAGGAGGCGCTCACCGTCTCCGACGCCCTCAACCTCCTCTCCGACCGCGACCGCGACACCCGCGCCGCCGCCGCCGCCGGCGTGTCGAAGGCCTTCGCCGACAACCTCCGCCTCTTCTCCCTCGTCACCAACACCCTCTCGAAGGACAAGGAGATCGTGGACGGCTGGCGGAACTACCCCCGCCCCGGCTCCTACCGGAACCGCTCCAACATGGTGGAGGACGAGGTGGTGGACGCCCTCGTCGCCGCGGTGGTCGAATCCTTCCCCCGCCTGTCCCACCGCTACTACGCCATGAAGGCGCGCTGGCTCGGCCTGGAGACGATGCAGCACTGGGACCGCAACGCCCCGCTGCCCGACGACCTCGACGCGACGATCCCCTGGGGCGACGCCCGCGACCGCGTCCTCTCGGCCTACGGCGCCTTCTCGCCTGACCTCGCGGCGCTCGGCCGCGACTTCTTCGACAAGCCCTGGATCGACGCGGCGCTGCGCCCCGGCAAGGCGGGCGGCGCCTTCGCCCACCCGACGGTCCCGTCGGCCCACCCCTACCTGCTGGTGAACTACCACGGGAAGGCGCGGGACGTGATGACGCTCGCCCACGAACTCGGCCACGGGGTCCACCAGCGGCTCGCCGCGGATCAGGGCTACCTCATGTCGGGAACGCCGCTCACCCTCGCGGAAACGGCGTCCGTGTTCGGCGAGATGCTCACCTTCCGCGCGGTGCTGGACGCCGAGACCGACCCGAAGCGCCGCCGCATCCTCCTCGCCGGCAAGGTCGAGGACATGCTGAACACGGTGGTCCGCCAGATCGCCTTCTACCGGTTCGAGACCCTCCTCCACGCCGAGCGCAAGAAGGGCGAGATCTCCCCCGACCGCATCGGCGAGATCTGGATGTCCATCCAGACGGAATCCCTCGGCCCCGCCTTCACCTTCACGCCGGACTACGCGGTCTACTGGGCCTACATCCCGCACTTCGTGCACACGCCGTTCTACGTCTACGCCTACGCCTTCGGGGACTGCCTCGTGAACGCTCTCTACGGCGTCTACCAGGACGGCGGCGTGCCCGATTTCCAGCGGAAATACCTCGACCTGCTCCGCGCCGGCGGCACGCTGCGCCACCGCGACCTGCTGGCCCCCTTCGGCCTCGACGCCTCGGAGCCCACCTTCTGGCGCCGCGGCCTCGACGTCATCTCCGGCTTCATCGACGAGCTGGAGCAGGGGGAGGCCCCGACCGCCCGTGGCTGATCGCGAGGGCGGCAACCTCTTCGGCGAGATCCGCCGCATGGCCCGGACCTCCGGCGCCGTCGGCGGCATCGCCGCGCGCGTGGCGGGCGAACGCTTCCTCGGCATCAAGACCGACAAGACGGCCCACGCCGCCGACCTCCAGGCCATCCTCGGCGGGCTCAAGGGCCCGCTGATGAAGGTGGCCCAGTTCCTCTCCACCATCCCCAACGCGCTGCCGGAGGAATACGCCCAGCAGCTCGCCTCCCTCCAGGCCAACGCGCCGCCGATGGGGTGGGCCTTCGTCCGCCGCCGCATGGGCACCGAACTCGGCCCCGCCTGGGAATCGCGCTTCGCCGAGTTCGGCCGCGAGGCGTCGGCGGCCGCCTCCCTCGGCCAGGTCCACCGCGCCACCCTGCACGACGGCTCCCGCGTCGCGTGCAAGCTGCAATACCCGGACATGACGAGCGTGGTGGACGCCGACCTGCGCCAGTTGCGCCTCGCCATGTCCCTCTACGCCCGCATGGACGGCGCCATCCAGCACGAGGACATCTACGACGAACTCGCCGAGCGCCTCCGCGAGGAACTGGACTACCGGCGGGAGGCCGCGCAGATGCGCCTCTACGGGCTCATGCTCCGCGACACGCCGAACGTCCGCGTCCCGACCCCGGTGGACGACCTCACCACCGGCCGCCTCCTGACGATGACGTGGCTCGACGGCCGCTCCATCATCACCCGCTTGTCGGAGAACCCGTCGCAGGAGGAGCGCAACGCCTACGCCCGCGCGCTCTTCTCCGCGTGGTACGTCCCCCTATACAAGTACGGCGTCATCCACGGCGACCCGCACCTCGGCAACTACCAGGTCCGCCCGGACGACCCGCATTCAGAGGGTGGCATCAACCTGCTGGACTACGGCGCCATCCGCGTCTTCCCGCCGAAGTTCATCACGGGGACGCTGATGCTCTACGAGGCCGTCCGCGACGAGGACGCCGAGAAGGCCCACCACGCCTTCGAACTGTGGGGCTTCAGGGGCCTGACGAACGACCTGATGGACGTCCTCCTCCGCTGGGCCCGCTTCCTCTACGAACCCCTGCTGCAGGACCGCGTCCGCCCCATCCAGGAAACCGAGGACCCCGCCTTCGGCCGCAAGGTCGCGGAGGAGGTGCACGCCGGCCTCAAGCGCACCGGGGGCGTCCGCCCCCCCCGGGAATTCGTCCTGATGGACCGCGCCGCGGTGGGGCTGGGCTCCGTCTTCCTCCGCCTCAGGGCCGAGCTGAACTGGCACGACATGTATCACGACCTCACCGACGGCTACCGCGAGGAGGATCTGGCCGCCCGCCAGTCCGCCGCGTTGCGCGAGGCCGGCGTCCCCGGCGCGACCTAACCGGACCCCTCGCGATGACGCCCCTGGCAGCGCCCCCGGCGGCACCTGTGGCCGACGCCGTCCACCGCGTCCCCGCGCCGCCCGTCCCCGCGCTGCCCGGCCCGCGCCGCCCGGCCGCGCTCGCCGCCGAACGCGCGGTGAAGATCATCTCCTGGAACCTGCTCCGCCTCACCGGCGCCCGCCCGGCCGACGTCGTCGCCCTCATCCGCCGCGAACGCCCGGACCTCCTCCTCATGCAGGAGGCGACGGAGGGGATGAACGCCCTCACCGAGACGGTCGGCGGCCACTACGTCCGCTCCCCGCTCCCCGGCCGCATCCACGGCCTCGCGGCCTGGAGCCCGACCCCCTTCGCCGCCATCCCCATCACCCTCGCCCTGCCGCGCGGCGCGATGTTCCAGCGCGTCGGCCTCATCCTCGACCTCGGCGACTTCGCGGTGGCGAATGTCCACCTCTCCCACGGGCAGGTGCTGAACCGTCGCCAGCTCCGCCGCATCGCCCGCCACCTTCCCCCGCGCGCCGCGGTGCTCGGCGACTACAACCTCGTCGGCCCCGCCCTCCTCCCCGGCTTCCGCGACGTCGGCCCGCGCGAGCCCACCCACCGCGCCGGCGACGTCGTTCCCCTCCGAATCGACCGCTGCCTCGTCCGCGGCCTCACCTGTGCCGGCGCCCGCGCGCTGGGGCGGGAGATGTCGGACCACCGCCCCATCCTCGTCCACCTCACCCCCGCCGCCGGCGCGGCACCGGTTCCGCGCCGCCGCCGCGACCTCTTCCTCGCCCGCCTCGAACGCGCCGCGACGCAGGGCCGGGACCGCGTCCGCCGGCTGACGCTGCGTCTCGACCGGGGATCGGCCGGGCAGCCCCGAGACGACGCGGCGTAGCCACCATGCCGCCGCCCGCCGGACCGGCTGCTCACGGTTCGGCCGCCCACGGGTCGGCCGCCCCGCCTTGCCCACGGCGCCCCCCTCGCGCATGGTGCCCACGCGTCGGGAGGGATCCATGCGTCTGGCGGTGCTGAAGGAACGCGCGGAGGCCGAGACTCGGGTCGCCGCGACCCCCGACACGGTGAAGCGATACCTCGCGATGGGCCTGACGGTCGCCGTCGAGGCCGGGGCGGGCGACGCCGCTGGAATCCCCGACACACTCTACCGCGACGCCGGCGCCGAGATCGCCCCCGACGCCGCCGCGGCCGTGGTGGGCGCGGGGATCGTCCTCACCGTCCGCGCCCCGACGGTCCCGCTGCCCCGCGGCGCCCTGCTGATCGGCATCCTCGCCCCCGACGCCGCCGCGACCACCGCCTACGCCGCCGCCGGGGTGGACGCCGCCTCCATGGAACTCCTGCCGCGCATCACCCGCGCGCAGTCGATGGACATCCTGTCGTCCCAGGCCAACCTCGCGGGCTACCGCGCCGTCATCGAGGCCGCGACGACCTTCGACCGCGGCTTCCCCATGCTCATGACCGCCGCCGGCACCATCCCCGCCGCGAACGTGCTGGTGATGGGCGCCGGCGTGGCGGGCCTCCAGGCCATCGCCACCGCCCGCAGGCTGGGGGGGCGCGTCTCCGCCACCGACGTCCGCCCGGCCGCCAAGGAGGAGATCAAGTCCCTCGGCGCCACCTACGTCGGCTACGAGGACGAGGAATCGAAGGCCGCCCAGACCGCCGGCGGCTATGCCAAGGCGTTGTCGGCGGAGTTCCTGGCGAAGCAGGGCGAGGTGATCGCCGCCGCCATCCCGAAGATGGACATCGTGATCTGCACGGCCCTCGTGCAGGGCCGGCGCGCGCCCACGCTCGTGACCGAGGCCATGGTCCTCTCCATGAAGCCCGGCTCCGTCATCGTGGACATCGCGGCGGATGCGGGCGGCAACTGCGCCCTCACCACCCCCGGCGAGGCGACCACCGCCCCCAACGGCGTGAAGATCCTGGGCTATCGCAACTGGCCCGGCCGCATCCCCGGCGCCGCGAGCGCCCTCTACGCCCGCAACCTCCTCACCTTCCTCACCACCTTCTGGGACAAGGACGCGGCCGCGCCGAAGCTCCCGGCGGAGGATGACATCGTGAAGGGCACGTTGCTGACCCGCGGCGGCGCCGTCGTCCACGCCACCTTCGCGACCTCCAACCCAGCGGGCCAGAACGCTCCAGGACAGGCCGCCTGACGATGAACTCACCGGACCTCGCCACCCGCGCCGCCGCCACCGCCGACCGCGCCATGGCCCTCGCCCAGGAGGCCCGTGCCATGGCCGCCGAGGCCGCGACCACCTACGCGCCCGTGGTCGCCGACGTCGCCGCCGCCGCCAACCCCTTCCTCCTGCTCCTCACGATCTTCCTGCTGGCCTGCTTCGTCGGCTACCACGTCGTCTGGAGCGTCACCCCAGCGCTGCACTCCCCGCTCATGGGCGTCACCAACGCCATCTCCTCCGTCATCGTGGTGGGCGCCATGCTCGCCACCGGCCTCGCGGATTCCTGGGTCGCCCGGACCTTCGGCTTCCTCGGCGTGACCCTCGCCGCCGTGAACATCTTCGGCGGCTTCCTCGTGACGCGACGGATGCTCGCGAT
>CAXVWQ010000084.1:0-2977 GCA_964263755.1 Roseomonas sp.
CTGGACCTCGCCGCGCGGGCCGGGGTGGAGTGGCTGGCGGTTCCCTACAACGGCTTCCCGCCGGCACTGACCGACACGGTGGCGGGGCGGACGGATATGGTCTTCTCCCAGTTGGCCGCGGCGAAGGGGCACCTGGAGGGCGGCCGGCTGCGGGCGCTGGGCGTCGGTTCCCTGGAGCGGACCGCGCTGCTGCCCGGCGTGCCGACCATCGCGGAGCAGGGCTTTCCCGGCTTCGACGCGGGCGGGTGGTATTCGCTCTCGGGGCCGGCGGGAATGCCGGCGGAGCTGGTGTCGGCGATGTCGGCCGCGACGAACGCCACCCTCGACACGCCGGCGGTTCGGGAGTTGCTGGCCAATCTCGGCCTGGTCCGGATGGCGCCCGGCCCCGAGGCGCTCCGGGCGCGCATCGCCGGGGACCTGGAGATGTTCCGCGAGCTGATGCGCCGGGCGGGGGTGATCCCGGAGTAGGTCAGCCCGCCGCCAGCGGCTTCAACGTCAGGTCGTGCCCGAAGATCGCCAGCAGGTCGCGCGCCGCCCGGCCGCGGGGGGTGGCGGAGAGGTCGGGGTCGCGTTCCAGCAGCAGCGCCGCGTCCTGGTGGGCGACGCGGACGAGGCCGGCGTGGCGCTGCGGGTCGGCGATGCGGCGGCCGATCTGGCCGGCCTGTCGGTTCCCCAGCACGTCGCCGCCGCCGCGGAAGTCGAGGTCGGCGTCGGCGATCTTGAAGCCGTCCTCCGTGTCCCGGATGACGGCGAGGCGGCGCTTCTCCGTCTCCGCGAGGTCGGCGGAGGGGAGGAGGAGGCAGTAGGACTGCGCGGTGCCGCGCCCGACCCGGCCGCGCAGCTGGTGCAGGGCGGAGAGGCCGAAGCGCTCGGCCTGCTCAATGATCATGATGGTGGCCTCGGGCACATCCACGCCGACCTCCACCACCGTCGTCGCGACCAGCAGTTTCGCGCGTCCGGCGGCGAAGTCGGCGAGCGAGCCTTCCCGCACGTCGAGGGACTGGGCGCCGTGGGCGAGGCGGACGGTGTCGCCGAAGAAATCTCGAAGCGCGGCGTAGGTGGTCTCGGCGGCGACGTTGTCGTGCTGCTCGCCCTCCTCGACCGCGCGGACGACCCAGTAGGCGCGGTGGCCGGTCGAGAAGGCGCGGTGGAGGGCGGCCAGCACCTCGTCGCGGCGGTCGCGGCCGACGATGCGGGTGACGATGGGGAGGCGGCCGGCGGGGCGGCCCTCCAGGCGGGAGACGGCCATCTCGCCCCACTGGGTGAGGAGGAGGGTGCGGGGGATGGGGGTTGCGGTCATCACCAGCACGTCGGTCTCGGTGCCCTTCTCCGTCAGCATGAGGCGCTGGGCGACGCCGAAGCGGTGCTGCTCGTCCACGACGACGAGGGCGAGGTCGCGGAAGACGACGCCCTCCTGGAACAGGGCGTGGGTGCCGATGACCAGCGGGAGCGAACCTTCGGCGAGGCGACGGAGGACGCGCGAGCGTTCCTTGCCCTTCACGGAGCCGGCGAGGAGGGCGCATTCCACCCCCGCGGCGCCGGCGAGGCGCTGGAAGGTGCGGAGGTGCTGGCGCGCGAGGAGTTCGGTCGGGGCCATGATGGCGGCCTGGGCACCGGCCTCGACGGCCTGGAGCATCGCGGCGAGGGCGACGAGGGTCTTGCCGGAGCCGACGTCGCCCTGGAGGAGGCGGAGCATCCGGCGGGGGGTGGCGAGGTCGGCGGCGATCTCGGCCATCGCCTGGGCCTGGGCGGGGGTGGGTTCGTGGCCGAAGGCGGCGAGGGCGCGGGCGCGGAGGGCGCCGTCGCCCGTCAGGAACCGGCCCGGGCGTTCCATCACCGCGCGGCGGACGAGGCCGATGGCGATCTGGCCGGCGAGGAGTTCGTCGTAGGCTAGGCGGTCGGTGGCCTCGGGGCCGGGCATGGCGGCAGGGGCCTGGATGCCGCGGAGGGTCGCGGCGAAGGTCAGCCAGCCGCGCTTGCGGACGTAGGCGGGGTCGCTCCATTCCGGCAGGTCGGGAAGGCGGGACAGAGCCGCGGCAATGGCCTTGCGAAGGGTCTTCCAGTCCAAACCCTTGGATAAGGGCCAGACGGGTTGCAGGGCGGGGATGTCCTCCGGCGGGGAGACGAAGTCGGGGGTGACCATCTGCCAGCCCGCGCCGTAGCGGCGGACGCGGCCGGAGACGGTGCGGGCGGCGCCTTCGGGGAAGGCCTTGTGCAACCAGGGGCCGACCCACTTGGCCCGCAGGAAATACACGACTTCGAGCAACGCCCGTTCGCTGCTGCACTTCACGACCCAGGGCTGGGAGACGGTGCGGGGGGCGGTGACCGCCTCGACGAGGACGGGGACGGTGACGAGGTCGCCGTCGGCGGCGTCGGCCAAGCGGGTTATGCGGCGGCGGTCGAGGTGGCGCTCGGGGAGGTGGAAGAGGAGGTCGAGCACCGTCGGGCCGACGAGCGTGGCGAGTGCGCCGGCCTTGCCCGCCGATTCCGGCAGGGTGTCGAGAGGGGCGAGGAGGGCGTCGAGGGAGGGGGAGTGGTCTGGCATGATCCGGCGCGGGCTTTATATGCCCCCGAACGAATGCTGAACGACCCCATGACACCTGATCTCCCCGACGAGCTGACGCCCCGCCGGCGCCGGTTGCTGTTCCGCGCCACGCACCGGGGGACGAAAGAAGGCGATTTGCTGATCGGCGGGTTCGTCCGGACGCGGATCGCGGTGTTCGATGACGTGGGGCTGGATGCGCTGGAGGAGGTGCTGGAGCTGCCGGACGTGGATCTGGCGGACTGGCTCTCGGGCCGTCGGGCGGTGCCGGAGGAGTTGCGGTCGCCGATGCTGATGCAGCTGGTGGAGGCCAGCGGGCAATCGGGTGCAGGGCTTCCGGACGAGGTGCGGGCGTGAGCGGACTGACCGTCTTCGGGGCGCCGGAGGGCTACGACGCGCTTCTGGTCGCGCGGCGGCGGGCGGAGGAGGCGGGGG
>CAXVWQ010000085.1:0-5745 GCA_964263755.1 Roseomonas sp.
TTGGAGAGGTGGTCACCACGCGGCGCAAGCGCGCGTGGTGACTGCCTCTCCAACGGGGGCATTTACAGGATGGGGTCCAGGGGACGCGTCCCCTGGCGGATGGAGGTCCGGAGGAAGGCAGCGCCTTCCTCCAGGGCCACACGCGCAACCCCCGAGAAGGTCAGGAGAAGCGCACGCCGGCCCTCAGAACCGGCGCAGCAGCCGGTCGATGTAGTCCAGTTCCGGCGGCGGGCGCTCGCGCTCGGCGGAGCGCCGGCGGAGTTCGTCCTGCAGGCGGCGGGTGCGGAGTTGCTCCGCCTCGTCGGGCACGCGGGTGTCGCCGCCGTCCTCGTTCGTGCCGCTGGCCTCGCGCAGACGGCGGCCGAGGGGATCGCGGCCCTCGCCCTGCTCGGCCATCTGGTCCTGGCCCTCGCGCCCGCCCTCGCCGCCGCCCTCGGCCATGGCGTCGCCGCCCTCGCCTTCGCCCTCCCCTTCACCCTCTCCCTCCCCGGGCTGGGGCGGGCCGTTCTGGCGCTGCATCCGCTGGGCCATCTGGCGGCTGCCCTCCGTCAACTCGCGGATGGCGCGTTCCTGGTGCGGGCGGGGGTCGCCGGTGCCGGCGAGCGCCTCGGCGGATTCGCGCATCGCCTGGTCGGCGCGGCCGAGCGGGGCGGGGACCTCCCCTGTCAGGTCGCCGTGCTGCTGCATGAGTTCGCCGAGCGCCCGACGCATGGCGCGCTGGGTGCGGCCGTCGCGGTTGGCCTCGGCGGTGGCGGCGGCGCGGTCCCCTTCACTCGTGTTCGGCGTGGTGGGCCGCGGCGCCCAGGGTGACACGGGGCGGCGGTCGCGGGCCCGCCGGGCCTCCTCCGCGGTGTCGCGGCGGTGGGCGCCGTCCAGCAGGCGCGACTGGCGGCGGACGAGGTCGCCGACGACGCCCATCTGCTGCTGCCCCCGCTCCCGCCGCTGGCGCCGCTGCTCCTGGCCGGATTGCGCGAGTTCGCCGTTCTCCAGTTGGTCCAGCATGCGCTCGAGTTCGGCGAGTTCGCGCTCCGCCTCCTCCGGCCGGTCCCCGCGGTTCTGCTCGCGCATGCGGTTGGTGCGGCGCTCCGTCTCGCGGCGCTGCTGCTGGCCGGTCTGCGGGTCCGGCATCGCCTCGTTGTTCTCGCGGCCCAGTTGTTCCGCGAGGGCTTCGAGGTGGCGGCGGATCGCCTCCCGCAGCTCGGCGATGCGGCGCTCGGTGGCGGTCCGCTCGCGGTTGCGCTCGTCCTGGCGCCCCTGCTCCGCGCGTTCGCGGGCCTCGGCACGTTGCTGACGCTCCGCGTCGCGGCGCTGCTGCTCGCCCTGCTGCCGCTCCGCCCGCTGTTCGGGCGTCTCGCCCGCCTCGCGTTCGGCGCGCTGCTCCGGCGTCTCGTCCCGCTCCCGCGCCTCGCGCTCCGCCCGCTGCTCCGCGGTCTCGTTGCGGCGGGCCTCGCGCTCCTCGCCCTCGCGGCGGCGTTCCTCGGCGGCCTCGCGGCTGGCTCGGTCGCCCTCCTCGCGATCGCGGGTCAGGTTCTCCCGGCGCTCGCGCAGCGCCTCGCGCAGGCGTTCCCGGGCGTCGGCGAGCGCACGGGAGGTGCGGTCGGTGCGGCCCTCCTCCAGCGCCAGCGCCGCCTCCCACAGGGTCTGCTGCACCTCGGTCACCGCCTCGGGCCGCGTGTCCTCCCGCAGCCGCGTGCGGGAGGACCGCAGGGCGAGGAGGGTGCCACTGTCGCCCTCGAAGGTCTCGGGACGATCGGCGATCGCCTCCAGGCCGGTCACGGCGCGGTCGCGGTCGTCCGGCGCCACCGACAGGCCCTTGCGCAGGGCGATAAGGGCTTGGGCGACGGGGTGGTTGAAGGCCCGCTCCGGCAGGGCGAGCGGCGCGTCCTCGGACACCCCCTCCTGCCCCGCGCCGTCGCGGGCGGTGAGGCGGGCCCGCACCGGGAGCCCGGCCCAGGGATGGGCGGAGAGGTCGGGGGAGGCGACGCCGCGCGGGGCCTTCGGGTGCCCCGGCGGCACCACGAGGTCGAGCGCGATCGGCGCGGCGTCCGGGCGGGCGACGAGGCGGAGTTCGGCGCGGGCGGCGGCGACGCCCCAGTCGTCCTCGGCGCGCCAGGGCAGGCGGATGGCGAGGCCGCGGCCGGCCGGCGCCGGAGGCTCGGCGAAGGTGATACGTGGGGGGGCGTCGGCCTGGACGGCGAGCGACCACGCCGCGACCTCCACCGGCCCCTGGCGCACCGCGATCCGGCCGCCGGCGTCGAGGGTGGCTTCCGCGAGGTGGCTGCCGCTGCCGAGGACCGCGAAGGGCACGGGGTCGGCCCCGTCGCGCGTCAGGGTCGGCGCGGCATCGGTGGCCCCGCCGGAGAGGGCGACGCGGAGGCGGCTCCCGGCGGGGACCGTCGCGGCGCCGCCGGCGGAATCGAGGAAGATCGGCGGCGCGCCGGTGTAGGCGGGCGGCGTCACCCAGGCTTCCAGCCGGGCGGTGAGGACGGGGACGGCGACGGGCGCGGCTTCCGGCCACAGGGCGCGGCGCAGGCGTTCCGGCGCCTCCGCCCCCGCCGCGACGGTGGCGGTGAGGAGGAGGAGCAACAGGGCGTGCCGCAACGCCCGGGGATCGCGGGCCGGCAGGCGCGGGCGGGGGAGGCCGACGCGGAGGGCGCCGAGGCGCGCCGCCTCCCGCGCGCGGTGGACGCGCCAGAGGGCGAGGGCGGCCGGGTCGTTCCCCGCCGGGCGGTCGCCGAGGGTGGTGAGGGGACGGTGGGACAGGCCGGAGGCGGTTTCCAGGCGCCGGTCCGCGGCGTCCTCCCGCGGGGCCGCGAAGCCGCGGCGGGCGCGCAGCAGGGCGAGGCCGAGCGCGACGGCGAAGGCCGCGAGCACCGCCGCGTGGACGATGGGGGGCAGGAGGAGGAAGGCGCCGGACAGCGCGACGACGAGGAAGAGGCCGACCACCGCGAGAACCGGCCAGGCGCGGGGCCACGCCGCCTCCCACAGCAGGGCGAGGCGGGCGCGGTGGCGCAGGGCGACGAGGCGCGGCGGGACGAGGCGGGCGGGGTGTGGTCCTGGGGCGGTGGGATCGGGGCGGGGGGGCACGGGGGCGGTCATCGCGGGGTGTCCTCCGTGCCGGTGGAGATGTTCGACGGCCGGGACGGGCCCGGCCGGTCGGAAACCGCCCCGGCCACGGGCCCGACGCCGCCCGGGGCGGGACGCGACCCGAGCGGATGCCGTCCGGCACGGGAGGCGGGGGCAAGCCCCGTGCCGCGGCCTTCGCCGCCCGGCCGGCCGTGGCGAACGGCGCGGTCCGCGGGTGCCCCGAAGCGGCTCGGGGTGCCGGCCCCGGCCGTCACGCGGCGCTCCCGAGCCAGTCGGGGACGCGCTGGCCGGCGAGCAGCGCTTCGTGGGTCTGGCGCTCCCGGGTGACGGCGTAACGGGCGCCGTCCACCAGCACCTCCGCGGCGAGCGGGCGGGCGTTGTAGGTGGAGGACATGGTGGCGCCATACGCCCCGGCGTCGAGGAAGGCGACGAGCGAGCCGGACGGCAGGTCCGGCAGGGCGCGCCCGCGGGTGAAGGTGTCGCCGCTCTCGCAGACCGGGCCGACCACGTCGGCGGGGGTGAGGGGCGCGTGCAGGCCGTGCGGGGCGACCGGCAGGATGCCGTGCCACGCCTCGTACATCGCGGGGCGGATCAGGTCGTTCATCGCGGCATCCAGCACGACGAAGCGGCGCCCCACGCCGCGCTTCTGGAGGACGACGGAGGCGAGTAGCACGCCGGCGGGGCCGACGATCCAGCGGCCCGGCTCCATCATCACGGGCAGGCCGAGCGGGCCGAGCGTGGTCTTGATGGCGCCGGCCCAGGCGGCGGGGGTGGGGACGATCTCGTCGCGGTAGGGGATTCCCAGGCCGCCGCCGCAGTCCAGGCGCTCCACCGGCAGGCCGCGGGCGAGGAGACCGGTCGCGAGGTCGGCGACGCGGGCGTAGGCCGCCCGGAAGCCCGCCATCCCGTCCGTGATCTGCGACCCGATGTGGACCGCGAGCCCGACGGGGCGCAGCCCCGGCGTGCTGGCGACCCGGGCGTAGAGGGCGGGCGCGTCGGTCCAGGCGATGCCGAACTTGTTCTCGGCGCGGCCGGTGGAGATCTTGGCGTGGGTGCGGGCGTCCACGTCCGGGTTGATCCGCAGCGCCACGGGGGCGGTGCGGCCGGTGGCCCGCGCCGCAGCCTCGATCATGTCGAGTTCCTCGGCGGATTCGGCGTTGACCTGCATCACGCCCTCGGCCAGCGCGTGGGCCAGTTCGGCCGGGGTCTTGCCGACGCCGGAGAAGACGATGGCGCCCGCGGGGATGCCGGCGGCGCGGGCGGCGCGGAACTCGCCGCCGCTCACCACGTCCGCGCCGAGCCCTTCGGCGTGGAGGACGCGCAGCACCGCGAGGGAGTCGTTCGCCTTGGCCGCGAAGTGGACGGAGGCGTCGAGGCCGGCATCCCGCAACGCCGAGAGCAGGAGCCGCGCCCGCCGCCGCAAGGCGCCCGCGGAATACACCCAGGTGGGGGTGCCGTGGTCGCGGGCGATGGAGGCGAGCGGCACGTCCTCCATCGTCAGCCCGTCCATCGCGTGGCCCTTCAGGTGCGGGCGCAGCGCCAGGAGGTCAGCGAAGTCGGGGTCCGGCGTTTCGGGCGCGGCGTGGGCAGGGGAGGCCATGGGAGGAGTGTGGGGTCACGCGGCCGAAAGGGGAACCGTCGCCCTGCCCGGACGAACCCTTGCCACCCCTCGCCGCGCCGCCCATGAGGCGGCGATGCGCGCCCCGACGCCGTTCCTCCTCGCCCTCCTCGTCGCAGCACTGCTGCCGCCCGCGGCCCGCGCCCAGCCGTCCTTCGACTGCGCCCGCGCGGGCACGGCGGTGGAGCGCGCGATCTGCGCCTCCCCCGCCCTCTCGCTCCAGGACCGGGAGATGGGCGCCGCCTTCCTCTCCATCGGCGGCCTTCCCGGCGTCGCGGACTCCCAGCGCGCGTGGCGGGCGGAGCGCGACCGCCGTTGCGGCACGGCGATGACGAAGGCGACCGGCGCCGAGCGCGAGGCCTGCCTCGGCCGCCTCTACGCCGAACGCCTCGCGGCGCTCCGCACCGCGGGGACCGCCGCGCCCGCCGGGCCCGTCGCGCCGGGCTGGGAGGGCGCGTGGCGCCCCGCCACCCCGGGCCTCTCCGGCGACCTCACGCTCCGTCGCCGCGCGGACGGCCGCTGGGACGCCCGACTCTCCACCGCGCGCGACAGACCGCCCAACCCGACCTGCGAGGGCGACTGGCTCGCCGAGCCGATGTCCGACGGCGCCCTCGTCGGCCGCGCCGAGGGCGGCACGGGCCCGACGATCCTCCTGCGGCGCGACGGCGCGGGGCTGACGGTCTCCACGACCGATCCCGCCTCGTTCTGCGGCGTCAACGGCGCCTTCACGGGTTCTTGGCGCCGCTGATACCGACGGGTGCTCGTCCTGGCCTTCCCGGGGGGTGGCGCCGGTGGCCCTGGAGGAAGGCGCTGCCTTCCTCCAGACCTCCATCCGCCAGGGGACTGAGCCCCCTGGACCCCACTTCCGTAGAAGCAATGCCGTCGTCGGAGGGTTGGTCTCCGAACGGCGCAAGCGCGTTAGGATCCCAACCCTCCGACGACGGGCTTGCTTTTTACCGAAGGGGGTGCAGGGGCCCCTGGCTCCTGGCGGCGGGAGGTCTGGGGGGAGGCAGCGCCATCCTCCAGGGCCACCGGTGCCA
>CAXVWQ010000086.1:0-7878 GCA_964263755.1 Roseomonas sp.
GCCGAGAGGCGGAGGACGGTGTTGCCCGCCGCGTCCGTCTTCGCCGAGGCGAGGATGGTGCTGGCGGCGTTCGCCGAGATGTCGGCCCCGTTCGCGTCGAGCAGCCGGATCGTGTCGGTGCCCGGACGGTAGCCCTTGACCGTGTCGGACGCGGCCTCGGCCACCTTCAAGGCGAAGACCGTCCCCCCGGACCCGGCCTCCAGGTGGTTCCGTCCCGTTCCGCCCGCGAGGACGGCCGTGCCGCCGCTCCCGAACAGGACATCGTCCCCAGCGCCGCCGAGAAGGGTGTCGCGCCCCGCCCCCGCCGCGAGGATGTCCGACCCGCCGCCGCCGAGAAGCCGCTCGTTCCCGGCCCCGCCGACGATGAGGTCGGAAGCGCCGGTGCCGGTCGCCGTCGCGCCGCTCGCCGCCGTCTTGATGCGATCGGAGGTGAGGAGGGTCCCGTCGCGCATCCGGGGCGCGATGTCGAACTGGGTGTCCGCGCCCCCCTGCACGAAGGGCGCGCCGGAGGTGATGAGCCAAGCGTAGGCCTTCATCGCGTCGGTCGAGCCGGTGACGGAGATGACGCCCGCGAGCGCCGCCGCCGCGACCTGCCCGTAGTAGCCGTCGCTCGTCGCCCAGCCGTCCCCGTTGGAGATGCCGCGCGCGACCTGCGCGTCCCCGATCGCGTCCCAGGTCGTGAGCATCTCCCCGTTCGACCCGCGCCGTGCGACCTCGTAGGCGATGCCGTCGCGCGGGTTGAAGCCTTCCGCCGCGTGGAGGAACCGCCCGACGAGCCAGTTCGATTGCCATTCGAGGAACGCCTTCGCGTCCCTGTTCCCGCGACCCGCCGCCTCCGCCGCGACGATCGCGAAGAAGTCCTCCTGCCACGTCGTCATGACATAGCCGTTGCCGGGGTGCTCGTCATACCCTGAGCCGAGGCGGCCGAACACCTCGCCCTGTTCCTTCGTCCAGGTCTTGGTCTGTTTCACGAGCCACGCCCAGTTGCCCGCCTCCGCGGCCTTGAAATACGCCTTCTCCGGCGACCCTTCGGGGTTGAGCTGCGCGGCGAGCCCGATCTCCCGGAGGCTCCACGCCGCGCCGCGGATCTGGTCGGCGGGCAGGAGCAGGTCCGCGGCGTCCCCCCGCCGCACTGACCACACCGAGACGATGTCGTGGGACGCCTGGGCGTTGAGTTCGTCGAGGTAGCGGCGCTCGCCCGTCAGGAGGTAGGGGATGGAGGACAGGTTGGGCTGGTGGGCGGTGTCGGGGGTCCAGCCGTTGTTGTTCCCATCGACCCTCTGCGTCAGGCCGGTCGTGTCGCCGTCGCCGCCGCGGCCATCGGTCCAGAGCTTCGGGTGCTTGTCCGTCGTGATCCAGGTGCCGGTCTTCACGTCGCGGAAGTGCCAGGGGATGCCGTCCGCCGCGTCCGCCTGCCCCAGCGCATAGGCCGCCGTCGTCGCGTCCTGATTCGCGAGCCACGCCCAGTTCCCGAGGGTCGTCGGCCCGATGTCCGCGCGCCCGCCGGTGTTCGGCATGAACTTCTGGAGGCCGTTCGAGCCGAACGCCGCGTCCCAGCCGCTCCCGGCCATCGTCGCCTTGATGGAGGCGAGGTAGCCGCCGCTCACGCCGCCGGAGAAGTCGAAATCCGGGACGAAGCCCGCTGCCTGGAGGTAGGCCACGTCGTGGCGGAGGTTCGGCGCGGCGACCTCGCCGAGGGATACGTGGTGGTTCTGATACTGATACTGCGTCAGGTCGCCCGTCCGGTGGACCACGCCGCCGTTCTCGGTCACCGTCGCGGCGTAGCGGACCGTGCCGCCGGTCGCCCCCATGGCGAGGTCGTTGTTGAACCCGATCCCCGCCTCGATCTGGCCGTCCGCGTGGGCCGTGAGGTCGAGCGTGACGTGGAAGGAGCCGGAAACCTTCACGTCCACCCGCGCCTCCGACGCGAGCGAACCCTTCATCCAGAAGGAGGCCTTGCCCGCGGCGAGCGCGTCGCGCATCGCGCCCGCGAGGTCGAGGCGGACCGTGCCCCCGCCCTCCATCGCGACGTCGGCGAAGAGGGAGTAGCCCGACAGCGCGCGGCCGAGGTCCACCGCGGCCCCGGCGGGCGCGCTCCCGACCGCGATCATACCCTGGACCATCGCGGCGGCGCCGATCGGGGGCGCGGTGGCCGTCAGCACGGCCGTCGCCACGGAGCCGTCGGGGTGGGTCGTCTTCACGTCCATCTGGACCGCGGTCGTTCCGGTCGCGGTGCGCAGCACGAGCGCGTCGGACGCCTTGACCGCGCCGGAGGCGAAGCCCTGGCCGAAGGTCATCGGCGCAGCCTGCCTCGCGGTCGCGGCGTCGAGGATGACGCCGACGACGTCCCCGGCCTGGCGCGTCATCGTATGGGGAAAGCTCGCTGTCGGCATCGTTGACATCTCCTCGGGGCGCTTCGCCACGTTGTTGGGTGAACGGGATGTCATCCCGCTCACGGATGCGTGAGCCAAGCCCGGAGGTGCGACTAACACAAGTTAGTTTTTACGATTGCTCCGATGTTTCCCTTTCCGTAATGGTATCGGAGGCCGATTGTTTTTTCGAATTGGCCTATCCGGTGGAGTTGCATCACCGTCGTGGCGCGAGGCTACAACATAAGTTCACATATCGGTTTTTAACCAGTTGGCACCACGCAACTTCTCGGATTTCGAGTTTTAGTCGAAATAATCTCGTACGGTGCAGCCACGCGAGATAAAAACGAAGATTGTGATTCGAGGGAGGATTCGCCGTCCTGGGCCCCCCGTTTGCCCGGACCCGGTCTCGGCCGTGGAACGACTCGGGTCGGGAACCATCGAAACGGTAATCTGGCCTTGTCGGAATAACTCACAGTTTCGTCGTGCCCGTCTCAGGCCCGGCGTGCCCGCTTTCTAACTTAAGTGCTTGTCGGAGCCCCCGGCGCGTGGGATCGCCGTTCCTTGTTTCGACGCTGCGCGCGTGCCTCGGGCCGTTTCGTCACGCCCCCCTTGGGAGACTCAGCGGATGTGTGGTCTGGCCGGCCTCCTGACCCCCGGCGGCACGCGAGACGAAGAGGGGACGCGGCGGGCCGTCGCGCGGATGCGCGACAGCCTCGTGCATCGCGGTCCCGACGACCATGGGGATTGGGTGGACCCGGCGGCGGGCATTGGGCTCGGCTTCCGTCGCCTCTCGATCATCGATCTTTCCGCGGCCGGCCATCAGCCCATGGTGTCGGCGGACGGCCGTTACGTGCTGGCCTACAACGGCGAGATCTACAATCACCGCGAGATCGCAGCCGAGGTCGAGGCCGCGAAGGGCGGCCACCCCTGGCGTGGCCATTCCGACACCGAGGTCCTCGTCGAGGCCATCGCCCTCTGGGGGGTCGAGGCCGCGCTCCGCCGCGCCAACGGCATGTTCGCGCTCGCCCTCTGGGATCGGGCGGACCGCACCCTCTGGCTCGCGCGCGACCGCATCGGCAAGAAACCGCTCTTCCATGGCTGGGCCGGCGGCACCTTCCTCTTCGCCTCGGAACTGAAGGCCCTGCGCGCGCACCCGGGCTTCGATGCCACGGTGTCGCCGGACGCGATGTCGGACTACCTCCACGTCGGCTACGTCCCGGGCTCGCGGTCCATCTACGCGGGCATCGCGAAGCTCCCGCCGGGCCATCTCCTGCGTCTCGATCCGGCCTCCGCCGCGCGGCTGGAAACGCCGGAGCCGAAACCCTACTGGGACCTCCGCGGCGCCGCGCTCGCGGGGCTGGAGGCCCAGGCCGCCGGACGCACGCCCGATCCCGACGAGTTCGAGGCGCTGCTGCGCGACGCCGTCGCGCGCCGGCTGACCTCGGACGTCCCGGTCGGCGCCTTCCTTTCCGGCGGGATCGACTCCAGCCTGACGACGGCCCTCATGGCGGAGGTCGCGGGCGGCACGGTGCACTCCTTCTCCATCGGCTTCCCGGTGAAGGATTGGGACGAGGCCCCGCACGCCCGCGCCGTCGCGGCCCATCTCGGGACGCGGCACGAGGAGCAATACGTCGGCGGCGCCGACGTGCGCGACTTGGTGGCCGACCTCGGCGAGATCTGCGACGAGCCGATGGCCGACGATTCCATCATCCCCACGACCCTCCTCTGCCGCCTCGCCCAGCGCCGCGTAACGGTCGCGCTGTCGGGCGACGGCGGGGACGAACTCTTCGCGGGCTACGCGCGCTACGCCGCCGTGGACGGCTGGCTCGCACGCCGGGACCGGCTTCCCGGCCCGATCCGGGGCGTCGGCAGGCGCGTCGTGGATGCCCTCGCGGGTCCCGCCATGCGCGCCGGGCAGATGCGGCTCGGCCGCCGCTTCCGGCTCCTCGGCACCCTCCTGCGCGGTGGCGGCGCCGAACGGGTCCAGCGCATGATCCTGTCGCAGACCCTCGATCCCGGCGCGTTCCTCGCGGCCGCGCCGGGCACGCCGCACCCGCTGGAGAACCCGGCCTTCGACCTCGGGACCTCGACCCCGGTGGACCGGATGACCTTCATGGACCTCGGCTCCTACCTCGTGGAGGACATCCTCGCGAAGGTGGACCGCGCGAGCATGTCCACCTCGCTGGAGGTGCGCTGCCCGCTCCTCGACTACCGCCTCATCGAATACTCCTGGCGCTACCCGTCGGGGGAGAAGCTGCGGGACGGCGTCGGCAAGCGCCCGCTCCGCGCCGCTCTGGAGCGCCGCGTGCCCCGCACGCTGACCGACCGCCCGAAGCGCGGTTTCGGTGCTCCCGTCGAGGTCTGGCTCAGGAACGAGCTGCGCGACTGGGCGGAGGCGCTGATGAGCCGCCCCGCCCTCGCCGCCCACGGGATGCTGGACGTCGAGGCGTGCCGCGCCCTGTGGGAAGGCTTCGCGACCGGGCGCGCGGGCTTCAACCGCGTCATCTGGAACCTGCTGGTGTTCCAGGCTTGGCACGCCGCGCTCCGCCCCGCGGGCGACGCGCCGACGCCTATCGCACGAGCCGCGTCAGGTGCTCGTGCAGTTGCCGGGCATTACGTTCCCAGCTGAACCGCTCGGCGCTCGCCCGCACCGCTTCCGGCGCGGGCGGGTCTTCGAGGAGGTCGCGGATCGCCGCGGCAATGGCGACAGGCGTCCGCTCCCGCAACAGACGGCCCGCGGCGGGGCGGTCGAGCGCCTCGGGCGCGCCGTCCACGTCCGGGGTGACGACGGGCACGCCGCACGCCATCGCCTCCACCCACGCGTTCGCCAGCCCCTCGCTCTCGGACGCCAGCGCCATCACGTCCGCGGCGCCGAGAAGGTCCGGCAGACGCGCGTGCGGCAGGTTGTCGAGGAGGCGGACGCGATCCCCGAGGCCATGCTTCCGGATCAGCGCCTCCAGCCTCCCGCGTTCCGGCCCGGCACCCGCGATCCAGAGGGACACGCCCGGCAGCATCGGCATCGCCCCGATCACGAGGTGATGCGCCTTGCGCGGGATGAGCGCGCCGAGGCCGACGACGAGCGGCCCCGCGACGCCGAGCCGCGCCTTCGCCGCCGCGCGGTCGGCCGGGCGGAAGCGCGCGAGGTCGGCGCCGGTGTAGTGGACGGCGATCTTCTCCCCCTCCATCCCCATCGCCATCATGTCGCGGCGGAGCGAGGCGGATACCGCGAGCATTCCCCGCGCCGCCGCCGCCGCCCGGAGGATCTGCCCTCGGCACCCCGCGCGACGGCCCCAGTAGTGGATGTCGGCGCCCCGCGCCTTGATGGAGAACGGCACGCCGAATTCCGCCGCGAGCCGCATGGCCGCCGGGCCGTCGGGATAGAAGAACTGGGCGTCGAGCACGTCGAAGAAGAAGCCCTCCTCCTGCCAGCGCCGCAGCACGGGGCGCGCGGCGCGCGCGAGCATCGCCGGGTTGATCGGGCCTGAGAGCGCCGGGACCACGGCGAAGCGCGGCCGCGCCACGCGGAGCCCGCGCCATTCCTCTTCCTCCGGATGGTCCCGGACGGAACGGTAGCGCGGGTGGAGGTCGAGCGGCGGCACCGGCGCGGCGAGCGGGTTGAGGACGCGGAGTTCCACCCCGTCCCGCGCGGCGAGCGCGAGGGTCTGGTTCTCCACGAACACGCCGAAGGTGGGCTGCCGCGCGTTCGGGAACAGCGTCGAGAGCGTCACCACCCGGAGCGGACGGTGGATGGGCGTCGGGCGGCGGGGCAGGGACGCCTCGACGAGAGCGGCGGTCGCGGGGGTCGACGCGCTCCCGCACGCCGGGAGTTCATTCATCCGGGCGGCTCCGTCGGCGTTCCTTGGCATGCGGCAGGGTGGGCCTCCGTCCCGAAGGCGGGGAACCATCGTGCGCGAGACATCCCGGCATTCCCTTCGTGGAAGACGTCTGTCGCCATCCCCGAGATGAGGACGCGCGGGTCGGCACGAACGAGGCAGGGAAGCCGGGCCGCTCCACGGGGAACCTACCCTCGGTGGGATTTTCCGCACTAGCGTGTGTTAGGTCGGGCCGCGCCCCCTCGCCGGGCGCGTCGGGCCGACCCTGATCGGCGCGGGCGTCCGTCCCGCGGCGCGCGCCGCGCCGCGATCCCGCCTCGTCCCGATACCCCGGCTGCTTCGCGAGCGATCCAACCGTGCCCTCGCGCGGAGGATCGCGGTGGCACGCGCGCTGTCCGCGACAGCAGGGGCGGCGAGCACATGGGGCCCCAACCCCGGGGTCCGGGGGAAATCCCGACATCCTATCCGGGGTTAGTGACCCATGCCCCGTCCGCGCCTACCCGCGCCGTCCCGACGCGAAAGGAACGACATGGGACGTGCGGTATGGCGGACGATTCCAGGCGAGGCGCTCGAGTCGGAGATGTCCCCGGGCTTGCGGCTCGTCGTGATGAAGGCGGAGGCGCCGTCCACGGTTCGCTTCGTCGTGGAGGATCGCGCGATGAGTGGCGGAAGCCGTTGCCCCCTGCTCTCGGGCTACCGTGAGAGCGTCGCGGCGGCGATGGCGGCCGCGGAGGAAGGCGCGGCCCGGATCGGGTCCCGGTAGCGGCACATACCTCCGCGACGCGGCCTTCATGCGAGGGGTCGGCGAGGGGCAGCCGGAGTGACGACGCCCGCGGGCCGTCGGAACGCCGGTCGTTCCTCGTGGCATGCACGGTCCGTCCGCCCGCGGGATCGGCAACCGCGGGATCGGCGCCCGCGGGATCGGCGCCCGCGGGATCGGCAAGGTGAGCCGGGCGGACCTCCCTCGCGGCCGACGAGGGATCCGAAGCCATGGCGGCGATCCGTCGCGACGAGACGGTGACAGCTGCGTGAAGGAGGTTCGCTGCCGGACAGTCGCGTGTCGCGAACCGGCCTATACGCCGCGCCGCGAATCGGAGCGCGAGACAGGGTCCGTGGAACACGAATACGAGAGCCGGACGTCGCGGGAGCCGCACGCGAACCGCCCCGTCCCCACCGACGCGACGGGCGGCGACGCACGGTCGTCCGCCCTGACGCCCCGCATCCTCGTCGTCGAGGACGAGTGGTTCCTCGCGGTCGAGATCGAGGAGGAGCTGCGCGCCGCGGGTGTCGAGGTGCTCGGCCCCGTCGGCACCGTGCCCGACGCCCTGGAAGCAATCCGCGCTGCCGCGAAGGACGGCGGGATCACCGCGGCCATCCTCGATATGAATCTCCGTGGAGAGTGGGTGACCCTCGTCGCCGATCGCCTCGCCGCGTCGGGCGTGCCGTTCGTGTACTCGACGGGCTACCCCTCCACCTGCGACCGGCTGGGCCATGACGCGGCGCCTCTCTTGGAGAAGCCCGTCGCGACCGGAGCGATCCTCGGAGGCCTTGCGGCGCTCGGCGTTACCAGGGCGGCAGGAGCGACGCTTGCCCGGTAGTCCGATCCGGCGCGGGACGGCGGCGCCAGGACACTGACGGCGCCCTCCGGCCGCGCCGGTCCCCTCTGGAGCGCC
>CAXVWQ010000087.1:0-19188 GCA_964263755.1 Roseomonas sp.
CGCCCAGGCCGAGGAATCGGCGACGCACATCACCTGCCCGGACAGCACCGCCGTTACCCCCTCGTTCGTGCCACGGAAGGGGACGTGCAGGAGTTCGATGCCCTCCTTCGAGGCGATGTCCTCCATCGCGATGTGGTTGGATGTGGCGATGCCGGAGGAGGAGTAGGACAAGCGGCCCGGGTTGGCCTTCGCGAAGGCGACGAAGCCCGCCCAATCGCGGATCGGGCTGTCGTCGCGCACCGCGATGCCGAAGAGCCAGCCGGTGAGGCCGATGATCGGCGTGAAGTCCGCCACAGGATCCCACCCCGCGTTCCTCACCATGAAGGCTCGGCGGATGACCGAGAGGTGCATCTGGCCGAGTGTGTAGCCGTCCGGCCGTGCTTCCCGCGCGAGGATCGGCGCGTGGATCGTGCCGCCGGCGCCGGGGCGGTTCTCGATCACCACGGGCTGGCCGAGGGCGCGCCCACCGATCTCGCCGAGGGAGCGGAGTTGGGCGTCGGCCGAGCCGCCGGGTGGCCAGGGGACGAGGAGGCGGATGGGACGGTCGGGGAAGCGGCCCTGCGCGCGGGCGACCGCCGGCGCGAGAAGTGCCGCGCCGGCGGCGAGGACGTGCCGGCGTGGGGTCGTGCGATCGGCCATGGTCTCGTTCTTCCCGTTCGGCCGTCTTCGCGGCCGTGCGTTCTCGTCAGGACGTCACGCCGCGGCGATCAGGCCCCCGGCATCGGAGAGTTGCCGCAAGTGGCGGTCGGCGTCGCCGAGCAGCACGTCGATCGCGGTGAGGCGCGCGAAGTAGTGGCCGACAGCGTATTCCATCGTCATGCCGATGCCGCCGTGCAACTGGATCGCCTCCTGCCCCAGGCGGCGCGCGGCGCGGCCGACCTGGACCTTCACGGCGTGCATCGCGCGGCGGCGCTCCGCCGCATCCTCCTCGCCCGCCATCATCGCGGCGTACATCGCCATGGAGCGGGTCTGCTCCAGATGCACCATCATGTCGGCGGCGCGGTGCTGCACGGCCTGGAAGGAACCGATGGCGACGCCGAACTGCTTGCGGGTGCGGAGGTAGTCGAGGGTGAGGGCCTGCGCCGCCGCCATCGCCCCGACCGCCTCGGCCGCGAGGGCGGCGATGGCCTCGTCCACGGCGCGCTCCGCCAGCGGCAACCCGCCCTCCGGGTCGCCCAGCACCACCTCGGCGCGGGCGCCGGTCAGGAGGATCTCGGCGGCGCGTCCGCCATCCATCGTGGGATAGCCGTGGCGTGCGACACCCTCACCGCGCGCATCCACGAGGAACACTCCGATACCGCGCCGGTCGCGCGGGCCGCCGGCGGTGCGGGCGGTGACGATGAGCGTGTCGGCGGAATCACCGTGGATCACCACGCCCTTGCGGCCGTCCAGCACCCAGCCCGAGCCGTCGCGTCGCGCAGTGGTATGGACTTCCGCCAGGTCGTCACCGCCCTGCGGCTCCACCTGCGCGAAGGCGAGGAGGAGCGACCCTTCCGCGACCTTCGACACGAGGTCGGCGCGCAGCGCGGCGTTCGCGCCGTGGCGAAGGAAGGCGCCGCCCATTACGACGGTGGAGAGATAGGGTTCGGGCGCCAGCGCGCCGCCGATCGCCTCCATCACGATCATCGTCTCGACGGGGCCACCGCCGAAGCCGCCCTCCTCCTCCGCGAAGGGCAGGCCGAGGAGGCCGAGTTCGGCGTAAGCAGCCCAGGTCTCGCGGCTCCACCCGTCCGGCGAGGCGGCGAGGCGGCGGCGCTCCTCGAAGCCGGTGCGGTCGGCGAGCAGGCGCGTGACGCTGTCCCCCAGCATCCGCTGCTCGTCGGAGAGTTCGAAGTCCATCGCGTCAGAGTCCGAGGAAGGCTTTGGCCATGATCTGCCGCTGGATCTCGTTGGACCCGCCGTAGATCGAGAGCTTGCGCCAGTTGAGGTAGGTCGGCGCCACCGTCGTCGCCCAATCCGGCGCGACTTCCGGCGCGTTCGATCCTTCCGCCACGACGGGCAGCGCGTAGGGGCCGGCGGCCTCGAGGTAGAGTTCGGTGATGGATTGCAGGATCTCCGATCCCCGGACCTTGAGGATGGAGGAGGCGGGGTCCGGCTTGCGGTCGCCCCCCGCGGCTTTCGCCACCACCCGGAGCGTCGTCATCTCCAGCGCCTTCAACTGCACCTCGACCTCCGCGACGCGGTCGCGGAAGCGGATGTCCTCGATCAGCGGGCGGCCGCCGCGCCGCGTGCGGGCGGCGATGCCCTTGAGGCGCCGAAGCCGCTCCTGGCTCGTGCCGACTCGCGCCTGCCCCGCGCGCTCGTTGCCGAGGAGGAACTTGGCGCACTCCCAGCCCTTGTTCTCCTCGCCGACAAGGCAGTCCGCCGGCACCGCCACGTCGTCGAAGAACACCTCGTTCACCTCGTGTGCCCCGTCGATCGTGATGATCGGGCGGACGGTGACGCCGGGAAGGGTCATGTCGATGAGGAGGAAGGAGATGCCCTCCTGCTTCTTCGCTGCGCGGTCCGTGCGGACGAGGCAGAAGATCCAGTCGGCGTGCTGCGCCAGCGTCGTCCAAGTCTTCTGGCCGTTGACGACGTAGGCATCGTCGCGCCGCTCCGCCGTCATCTTGAGCGAGGCGAGGTCCGACCCCGCGCCGGGCTCGGAGAAACCCTGGCACCACCAGATGTCGAGGTTGGCGGTGGGCGGCAGGAAGCGGCGCTTCTGCGCCTCCGTCCCGAAGGCGGCGATGACGGGGCCGACCATCATCGTGTTGAAGGCGAGCGGCAGCGGGGCGGGGGCGCGCTGCAGCTCCTCCGTCAGGATGAAGCGCTGGGTGGGCGTGAGGTCGGAGCCGCCCCATTCACGGGGCCAGTGCGGCACGGCCCAGCCGCGGGCGTTCAGCTTGCGCTGCCAGTCCACGACCTCCCCCTTGGACGGGTGGCGGCCCTGGATCAGCCGCTCCTCCGTTTCGCGCGGGAGTTCGGCCGCGATGAAGGCGCGCACCTCCTGACGGAAGGCGCGTTCCTCGGTGGTGTAGCGCAGGTCCATGTCACGATCCCTCGAACGGGGTGGTGGCGCCGGGGCCGCCGCTGTGGTCCATGACCATGCCGCCCACGTCCGGCTTCATCGCTCCCACGCCCGGCGTCAACCGGTACGCCGGATCACCAGCCCGATGGACGTCGTGACGTACTCGGCCACGGTGAGCTTGAGGTGCGGCAGCGCGTAGGGCGGCGTGTCGATGAAGGCATCCAGCTCGGCGTAGCCGGGGTGCAGGTTGATCGGCCACACCTCATGCCCCGCGGCCCGAAGCCGCGACAGCAGGACCTCGATGTCGCGGCGGCGGAACAGGCACAGGGTCGGTTCGTTCACCGTCGCGTCGTTGGACGACAGGTTGAACTCGGTCGTGTGCACCGCCACGCCGCCGGGGCGCAGCGTCCGGAGGCTGTTCTCGACGAAGCGCAGCCCGTGCTCGATGGAGCCGAGATGCTCGAAGGAGCAGGAGGACCAGCAGAGGTCGAAGCCCCGAAGGTCGTCCGGGATGGCGTTCATGTCCACCGGGCGGAAGGAGACCTGCCGGCGGAAGGCCGCCTCGTCCACGAGGGCGGGGACGTGCAGGTCCATCACGTCATGGCTGTGCTGGTTCGTGTTCGTCCAGCCCTGGCCCTCGATCAGTTCTGTCGGGGCATCGCTCGCCACCACCTCCAGGCCGCGCGCGGCGAGGACGGAGGGGATGCTCTCCTTCCCAAGACCGAAGCCCAGCGCGCGGGCGCCGGGACGCAGCAGGCCGGACGCCTCCATGGACGCCAGGACCCAGCAGAACTCCCACTGCTTGCGATGCTGCACGGGCGTCACGCCCAGCGTCTCGCACCACGCGGCGTAGGCGGGCTCCGCGAACTGCTCCACGGTGCAGAGCTGGCAGATCGGTTGCGCCAGGGTGGGCGGCTCGAACCGCCAGACCAGGGCCGGGTCCGCCGGCGGCCGCAAGAGCCAGAGTGGCGCAGCGTATTCCCGCGGCTTCTCCCCTCCGTGGGCATCGAGGAAGGCGCGGAACTCGTGGGTTCGGGCGAAGGCGACGCGCAGCGAGTGCAGGCTGCGATGCCCGCGGTGAAACCGCAGTTCCGCTTCGTCGTGCGGTTCCCGGCCGATGAACAGGCGCATCGCCCAGGTCACGGCTTCGGCGCTGATGCCACGGGGGACCAGCCGTCGCGCTCCATCCAACGAGCGTCGGAGGCCGGGCAGCCTGAAGGTCATACCCGTGATCCCGGTATGGGATGAGAAGGGTCGCACCTGTGCCTCGGCCTTGTCAAAGGCCTGAACCTTCCCCCCGCGTCGGTTCCCGTCGGCGATGCGCCTACCGGGGATCCGGGAGCGGACATGGCCAGCGGTCCTTCGGTGCCCGGACGGTGGAGGCGGTGACGGCGCCCCTCATCCCGCGCCCTCCTTCGGACCGCGCCGCGGCGGGGCGGTAAGGCGCTTCCACACGCCGTCCGCCGCAGCGACGATGCGATCGTCGACGGTCAGCGTGGCGCGCACGAACACGGTGGAGCCGGAGCCGCGCAGGATCTCCGTCCGCACCTCGACGAACTCGCCGGGGTGGACCGCGGAGATGAACTGCGTGTTGAGCTGCACCGTCACGCAGGGCCTCCAGCCCCCTGCCTCCCATACCGTCAGGCCGAGGGCGTTGTCGGCGAGGGTGACGAGGAGGCCGCCATGGGCGATGCCGTGGCCGTTGGCGTGCTTCTCCTCGACGAGCAGGCCGAAGAGCCGATGGTCGCCGTCGCGCTTCGTCCAGAACGGGCCGGTGAGTTCGGAGAAGTTCCCGGTCCCGCGCCGTTCCCAGCCCGCGGCGGCCGGATCGAAGGGGGCGTCAGTCATGGGGCGCCTCCGCGGCGGCCTCGGCGCGCAGGGCGCTCGCGAGGAGCTTGCCGGTGGCGCTACGGGGCAGGGCGTCGCGGAGTTCCAGCGCCGCCGGCATCTCGTGGCGGCCGAGACGGTCGCGGAGGAAGTCGTGCAGCGCCTCCAACGTCAGCGTCGGCGCGCCGGGGCGGAGGGTGACGTAGGCCTTGGCCGCCTCCCCGCGGTAGGCATCGGGCAGGCCGATGACGACGCATTCCGTCACGTCGGGGTGTTCGTAGATCGCGCCCTCGATGGCGTTGGGATACACGTTGAAGCCGCCGGAGATGATCATGTTCCCCCGCCGGTCCACGAGGGTGACGTAGCCGCCCGGGTCCATCCAGCCGATGTCGCCGGTGAGGAAGAAGCCGTCGCGGAAGGCCGTGGCGTTCGCCTCCGGCGCGTTCCAGTAGCCGCCGAAGACGTTGGGGCCGCGGACGGCGATCTCGCCGGTCTCGCCGGTAGGCAGGGGGCGGGAGGGGTCGTCCAGCGCGACGATCCGCATCTCCACGCCCGGCAGGGGAAGGCCGATCATCCCGGGGCGCGTCGGGCGTGACGCGGGTGCCGGCGGGGCCCGTCTCCGTCATGCCCCAGCCGCCGCCGACGGGCTGGCCGAGCAGCGCCTCCAGCCGCGTCTTCACCTCGAAGGGCAGGGGGGCGCCGCCGGAGGAGACGGCGCGGAGGGAGGAGAGGTCGCGCGCCGCGGCGCCCGGCTGGTTCAGCAGGCCGATCCACATCGTCGGCACGCCGGGAAAGACGGTGACGCGGCGGCGCTCGATGTCGTCCAGCGCGGCGGCGGGGTCGAAGCGGGGGCGGAGCAGGAGTTCATTGCCGTCGGCGAGGTGGCGCAGCAGCACCGCCGTCAGCGCGTAGATGTGGAACAGCGGGAGGACGAGAAGGACGCGTTGCACGCCGGGTTCCAGCGACGTGCGGTCGCCTACCCAGCTGCGGTAGATGGAGACGGCGGCGGTGATGTTGGCGTGGGTCAGCATCGCGCCCTTCGGCCGGCCCGTGGTGCCGCCGGTGTATTGCAGCAGCAGCACGTCGTCGGCCGAGAGGGCGGGCCAAGCGGACGGCGGGGTCGCGTCGAGCAGCGGCGTCAGCGCCTCGAACCCCGCGGGCGTCGCGGCGGTGGGCGACGGTCCCCAGAATCCGTCCGGTGCGACGATCACGCGCGACGCGGCGCCGGTCCCGGCCAGCCACGCCGCGTTCTCCAGCAACGGCGCGAAGTCCGTCGTGATGACCGTTCGCGCCCCGCTGTCCGCCAGCTTGTGCGCGAGTTCCCGGCGGGCATCGAGAGAGGAGAGATGCACGATCCGCGCGCCGGTCCGGGCGAGGGCGAAGAACAGCACGGGATGCCACGGCGTGTTGGGGAGGAGGAGCGCGACGGTCGAGCCAGCGCCGATCCCCTCCGCCAGCAGCCCCACCGCCACGCGGTCCGCGACGGCGCGAAGTTGGGCGTAGGCGATCACCCTTCCGCGGTATTCCAGCGCGCGGCGGTCCTCCCACCGCGCCGCGGCCCGGTCCAGCAGGTCCGGCACGGTCGTGATCTCCAGCGGCGCGTCCCAGCGGCAGCCCGGCGGGTAGGACGCCTCCCAGGGGTGCGGCGCCCAGGGTGTCACGCGGATGCGGCCGACCCGAAGCCGCGACCTTCCGCCGCCAGCCGCGCGAGGAGCGGGGAGGGCTTCAGGCTCTCGTCACCCGACGCGGCGGCGAGGGCATCCAGTCGCTCGACGATGCGAGCGAGCCCGACCGTATCGGCGTGGAACATCGGCCCGCCCGTCGCGGCGGGCCAGCCGTAGCCGTGCAGCCAGACCACGTCCACGTCGCCGGGCCGGGCGGCGATCCCCTCCTCCAGGATGCGCGCCCCTTCGTTGATCATGGGGTAGAGGAGGCGCTCCGTGATCTCCTCCCGCGGGATGGCCCGACGTGCAACACCCTGTTCGGCGGAGACGCGCTCGATCAGAGCGCGCACCTCCGGGTCTGGCGTGCCGTCGCGCGCGCCGCCGGCGTAGTCGTAGTAGCCGCGTCCCGTCTTCTGGCCGAGCCGCCCGGCCTCGCACAGCGCGTCGGCGATCGGCGCGGTCTTGCCGGTGGCCTTGCGGATGCGCCAGCCGATGTCGAGGCCCGCGAGGTCGCCCATCCGGAACGGCCCCATGCGGAAGCCGAAGGCTTGCAGCGCGCCGTCCACCTCCTCCGGCAGCGCGCCTTCCAGCAGCAGCCGTTCGGCCTGCGCCGTGCGGCGAGCGAGCATGCGGTTGCCGATGAAGCCGTAGCAGACGCCGGACACGACGGAGACCTTCCCGAGCCGGCGCCCGAGGTCCATCGCGGTGGCGAGCGCATCGGGCGCGGTGTCCCGCCCGCGCACCACCTCCAGCAGCCGCATGACGTTCGCGGGGGAGAAGAAGTGCATCCCCAGCACGTCCCCCGGGCGCGACGTCGCGGCGGCGATCTCGTCCACGTCGAGGTAGGAGGTGTTCGTCGCCAGCACCGCGCCGGGCTTGGCGAGGCGGTCGAGGGCGCCGAAGATCTCCTTCTTCAGCCCCATCTCCTCGAACACCGCTTCCACGACCACGTCCGCGTCCGCCACGGCGTCGAGGCCGACCTTGCCCTCGATCAACGCCATCCGCACGTCGCGCCGCTCCTGCGTCAGCGAGCCGCGCCTGACGGAGGTGTCGTAGTTCCCGGCGACGCGGGCGAGGCCCGCCCTCAGCGCGTCCTCGCCCGTCTCGATCAGCGTCACGGGGATGCCGGCATTGGCGAAGCACATGGCGATCCCGCCGCCCATCGTGCCGCCGCCGATCACCGCGGCGCGCGCGACCGGGCGGGGACCGGCATCCTTCGGCTGGCCGGGGATGCGGGCCGCCGCGCGTTCCGCGAAGAAGGCGTGGCGCATCGCCTTGCTGCGCGGGTCGTCACGCAGGCGGACGAAGTGCGCGCGCTCCAGCGCCAGGCCCTCCGCGAAGGGTTTCTCGAAGGCTGCGCGCACGGCGTCGGCGCAGGCGGCCACCGATGGGTTGTCGCCCCCGCGTTTCAGGATGGCACCGGCAGCCTGCTCGAACGCCTCGCGCGGGCCGAGCGCGTCGGTGCGGTCGCGCAAGGGTCGCGGTGCGCCGGCCGCGGCAAGGGACAGGGCGTGCGCCTTCGCCGCCGCCAGCAAGTCGCCCGTCGCGACCTCGTCCACAAGGCCGAGGCGCGACGCTTCCTCTGCCCCGATCGGCTCGCCCGTCGTCATGATCCGCAGCGCGTCCGCGGCGCCGATCAGCCGTGGCAGGCGCTGCGTGCCGCCGGCGCCGGGCAGCAGCCCGAGCTTCACCTCCGGCAACCCGAAAGTCGCGCCCGGTGTCGCGACGCGGCCGTGGCAGCCCAGCGCCACCTCCAGCCCGCCGCCGAGCGCCGCGCCGTGGATCGCCGCGACGACGGGCTTGGGGGAGGATTCGAACGCGTCCACCACCTCCCCCAGGCCCGGCGGCACGGGCGGCTTGCCGAACTCGGTGATGTCCGCGCCCGCGATGAAGCTGCGTCCTTCCGCCGAGAGCACGACCGCGCGCACCGCGGGATCGGCGACCGCCCCACGCAGCGCGTCCACCAACCCGGCGCGCACGGCGGCGGAAAGGGCGTTCACCGGCGGGTTGGCGATCGTGAGGACGGCGACGCCGTCCCCGACGCGCAAGGAGACGGGCGGTTGCGACGTCATCGGCGGCACGTTTCCCCGGGAATGAGCGATCGTCGCGCTTCGGAACGGGTTCTCACGACCCGTCGGGATCGTGGATACGCATCACCCCCGCGTCAAGCAACCGGCACCGCCGTGCCGCGCCGGTCGCGGGCGTCACGGTCCCCGGCACGTCACGTTCAGCAAGGCCTGCCGGTTGTCGCGCGTGATCGCCGTCATCGCCCGCTCGATCGCGGCAGGCAGCGCGGCGGGGTCCTCGACGCTCTCGCCGTGGCCGTCCACCACCTGCACGGCCTTCTCGAAGGCCATGGGCACGTCGAAATAGGTCAGCGGCTCGCGGTTGCTTCGTGCGGCGAAGCCCTTCGGATAGACCTCCCGCGTGTTGCGCTTCACCGCACCCCACATGGCGTTGTTGAACACCACCGTCAGGATCGGCAATTTCTCCGCCGCCGCGACGTAGTGCGCGGGGATCGGGTTGCCGAACATGTAGGCGCCGTCGCCGACGGTGCACATCACCAACCGGTCGGGCGACGCGGCCTTCACGCCGAGGGCGGTGCCGAGGCCGTAGCCGAGCCCGCCCGCGGCGCCCGTGAAGAAGTAAGTGCCCGGCTCCGACATCGTCAGGTGTTCCGGCATCAGCGGCGACTCGCGCACCACCACGTCCCCCGGGCCCCGCACCTGATCGAGGCAGTGCGTGATCCAGGCCGGGTGCATCGGGCCGTCGTTCCGGCTCCTCTCCAGCGATGCCGCCCACGCGTCCCGCTGCGCCGCCCGCCGTTCCGCGACGCGGCGCCGTCGCGCCTCAACGCGGTCCCGTGCCCTCGCCAGCCGCGTGGACAGCGCCCGGGTCAGCGCCGGCAGCGTGGCACCGAGCACGCCGGTGATCCCGAGGTCGCAGGGAAAGCCGCGCATCGGGTAGTCGGAGAAGATCGGGTCGACGCCGAGGTGGATGACCTTCGCGTCGGTCGGGGGCGCGACCCGACCGGGAATCCAGGGCACGTCGCACTCGATGACGAGGACGAGGTCGGCGTCCCGCACCTCGGCGTCGGGGTCGTAGCCCAGGTGCATCGGGTGGTCGCCCGGCAGGCACATGTAGCGGGGCTTGCGCTGCGTCACGGGGATGGCGAACAGGTCCGCGAGCGCCGCGAGGTGCGCGACGTCCCCGCCATCCCGCCCCGCGCTCGCGGTGATGATCAGCGGCCGTTCGGCGCTGGCGATCATCTCCGCCGCCTCGTCCACCGCGGCGAGGTCCGGGAAGGGTGCGGAGGGCGTGCGGTGCCGCCCCGGGGAGGCGTAGGCGAAGTTCGCCACGGGCGCCGCGAGCACCTCCCGCGGCAGGGTGAGGTAGACCGGGCCCTTCGGCTCGCTCATCGCGATGTTGATCGCGCGGTCCACGGTGGCTTCCAGCACCGCGCCGTTCGGCAATTCGTAGTCCCACTTCACCATCTCGCGCACCATCGCGCGCTGGTCCCGCATCTCCTGCGGCCAGTGGATCTCGCCGGAGCGCTTGCCCGGCAGGTCTCCCTCCTCGCTGAACGGCGTGCGGCCGGCGGAGAACAGCACGGGGATGTTGCCGCGCCACGCGTTCAGCAGCCCGCACACCGCGTTCGCCGTGCCGACGTTGACGTGGACCATGACGAGCTGCGGGCGCCCGGTGCGGAGGTAGTAGCCCTGCGCCATGGCGATCGCGACGTTCTCGTGCGGCACCAGCACCGGCTTCGGGAAGGGCAGCCCGAGGGCCTCGGCCTTCGCCATCGCCTCGATCAGCGGCGCGAAGTCGGTCCCGGCGTTGGCGAAGAAATACTCGATGCCGCGGTCCGCCAGCAGCGCGAGGTAGGCGTCGGCGACCGTGCCGGATTCGATCGTCTTCGTGGTCATGGGATGTCCTTGGCGCCGCGGTCGGCGGCCGGGTTCAGCCTTGCGTGCCGGCCATTCGCGCGATCGGGCCCCACTTCGCGATCTCGTCGTGCATGAAGGCGGTGAGTTCGGCGGGAGTCATCGGTCGGACCTGCACCGATTCCGCCTCGATCTGGCGGCGGACCTCCGGCAGGGCCTGCGCCTCGATCACCGCGCGGTTCAGCGCCGACACGATCTCGGGCGGCGTGCCGGCGGGGGCGGAGAGGGAGAACCACGTCGTGGTGACGAGTTCGGGGTGCCCGAGTTCGCGCAGGGTCGGCACGGCGGGCAGTTCGGCCATCCGCTCCTCGCCCGACTGCGCGAGGGCCCGCACCGTGCCGTTCCCCACGAAGGCGCGCGCCGTGATCCAGGCCATGCTGCCGACCATCACGTGCCCCGCGCCGAGGTCGGCCATCGCCGGGTTGCCGCCGCGGTAGGCGACGTGTTCCAGCGCGAAGCGTTCCTTCCGCGCGAGGTATTCCGCGGCGAGGTTGCCGATCGTCCCGATGCCCGAGGAGACGTAGCGCAGCGGCTCACGCTCCGCCCGCGCGAGGGCCAGCAGTCCGGGGAAGTCCGTCACGCCGAGCGACGGGTGGACCACCCACACGTTCGGTGGCCCGCCGAGGAAGGCGATGTGGGCGAAGTCGCGCAGCGGGTCGAAATCCGCTTCCCGGTTCATGATCGGCGCGATGACGTGCGTGGGGATGCCCGAGACGCCGAGGGTGTAGCCGTCCGGCCGCGCGGCGGCGATGGCGCGGGTGCCGGTGACGCCGCCCGCCCCGCCGCGGTTGTCGACGATGAACTGCTGCCCGAAGCGCGCGCCGAGCGGTCCGGCGACGAGGCGGATCAGGAGGTCGGACGTGCCGCCCGCGGGATAGGGGACGATGACGCGGATCGGTCGCGCCGGCCAGGAGTCCACCTGGGCGATGGCGGGGGCCGCGACCGCCGCGACGGATGCGGCGATCAGGCGACGGCGGCCTACCGATCCCATGGATGTTTCCCCCGTTCGTTGCCCCCGTCGTATCCGGCGAACCGGGCTCCCGCAAGCGAAGCCTCAAATCGGTTGCCGCGGGCGTCGCTTGAACCGGATGTTCTTGAAGGGGTTCCGCCGCTGCCGCTTGGGCTTCAGCACGCGCTGCCGCGCCCGCACCGCCAGCCGCGCCCCCTCCGGCCCGCGTTGCAGGTGCAACGTGCGCTCGTGGAACGCGTCGAGCCCCGGGCGGTGGCCGATGGAGACGAGGGCGCTTTCCGGCAACTCGTCGAGGATGAGCCGCATCATGCCGTCCTGGTTCTCCTCGTCGAGCGCCGCCGTCGCCTCGTCCATGAAGATCCAGCGCGGGCGCTGCAGCAGCAGCCGCGCGAAGGCGAGGCGCTGCTGCTCCCCGAGCGAGAGCACCTGGTCCCAGCGGTCGTCCTCGTCCAGCTTCGCGTCGAGGTGCGACAGGCCGACGCGGCCCAGCGCCGCCTGCGCGCCCTCATCCGCCACGGTGTCCGGCGCGTTCGGGTAGGATAGTGCGCCCCGCAGCGTGCCGAGCGGGATGTAGGGCCGCTGCGGCATGAACATGGTCGCCTCGCGCGGCGGCATCCGGATCTCCCCGGACCCCCATGGCCAGATGCCGGCGAAGGCGCGGAACAGGGTGGACTTGCCCGTCCCCGACTCCCCCTTCAGCAGCACGCGCTCCCCCGCCTTGATCTCGGCCGACGCCTCCGCGATGACGACGGAGCCGTTGGCGAAGGCCACCTGCACGTCGCGGAAGGAGATCCGCTCCTCCTCGCCCGGCGCGCCCTCCACGCGGCTGATGGTCGGCTGGTCCGGCTGCTCCACCATCGCCTCGATGGCGCGCATCGCCTCGCGGAAGGTCAGCAGCCGTTCCACGCTGGAGCGCCACATGGCGAGGCGGGGGAAGTTGTCCACGAACCAGTTGAGCGCGCCCTGCACCGACCCGAAGGCCGAGCCGATCTGCATCAACCCGCCGAGGGTGATGGCGCCGGAGAAATAGGACGGCGCCGCGACCACGGTGGGGAAGACGGAGGTGAGCATCCCGTAGGCGGAGGTGAGCCACATCAGCCGCCGCTGGCTCCGCATCAGGTCCGTCACCGCGTTGGCCACCCGGGCGAACAGGCCGGACAGCCCGCGTCGCTCATCCGTCTCGCCGCCGATGAGGGCGATGCCCTCGCTGCTCTCCCGCGCGCGGACGAGGCCGAAGCGGAAATCGGCCTCCATCGCCGTGCGGCGGAAGTTCAGCGCCACCATCGGCTTGCCCACCCAGTAGGTCAGCGCGGAGCCGACGAGCGCGTAGATCAACGCCGCCCAGACCATGTAGCCGGGAATGGTCACCGCGTTGCCGAACAGCGTGAAGTTCAGTGCGGGCGAGATGGTCCACAGGATGCCGATGAAGGCGAACAGCATCACCACCGAGTTGAAGATGCCCGTCGCGAAGTCCACCGCGAGATCCACGGATTCCCGGATGTCCTCGGAGATCCGCTGATCCGGGTTGTCCGCCTCGCCCGCGCGCTCCAGCTGGTAGTGCCGCGCATCGGTCATCCAGTGACCGAGCATCCGGTCCGTCAGCCACTGCCGCCAGCGCAGCTGCACGAGCTGCTTGACGTAGAGCTGGTAGACCGCGGTGACCATGGAGGCGAGCGCGAGCCCGCAGAAGTAGACCATCTGCCACAGGAAGGCGTTGCGGTCGCGGTTCTCCAGCGCGTTGAAGAAGTCGCGGTTCCACAGGTTGAACGCGATCTGGATGAGGATCTGCAGCAGCGTCAGGCCGATCAGGCCGATGCCGAGCCACTTGGCGCTCTTCTCTCGCACGAAGTAGCCGCCGGCGAGCCGGATGAACGCCATGAAGGCGCCCGTCTGGATCTGCTGTCCGGCGGCGGGGTTGGATTCGCTCACGCCGCTGTTCGTCCTGTCCTAACGATCTGCCGGCCGCTCCACCGCGGGCGGCAAGGCTTCCAGCCGGTTGCGCGCCTCGCCGATGCGTTCGGCATCGAGCGAGCGCCCCTTGTTCGCCACGGTCGCGCCGCGGCCGACGGCGGCGAGACGACGCCCGGCGCCGAGCCGATCCCCCAGGGCCGTCGCGACGCCGAGCGGCACGCGCACGACGGTGAAATCGTCGAGGATCGCCCCGATCGCGTCGCCCTGGGCGGAGAGCAGCGGGGCGCGCACCTCGCCCTCCACCTCCAGCTGCTGGTCGCCGGCGCGGTATTCGGGAAAGGTCCAGGCCGGGCGGTCCACGAACTGGACGGGCGTATCGCCGTCCTTCGTCCAGGCGAGCATCGTGATGGCCGGGGCGCGCCGGGCGCGGATGCCGTAGACGACGATGTTCCGCCCGACCGGCGACCCCGCCTCGATGCCCTCCGCGACGTGTTCCGGGAAGATGATTTGCGGCCCGTCCCGGAACAGCAGCCGATCCGTCCTGCCCTCCGGGTTGACGAGGTAGCGCTCCACCACGCCGGTGAAGGACGGGAGCTGCGTCGGGTCGAACCACAACCGGCCCGCACCGCCCTGGGCCCGCGCGCGCCCTGCGAGGAGGAGCCCCAACCCCGTGCCGAGGGCGAGGCGCCGGGTCGCGGTCAGATCCACCCGCGCCCCGCGACGAGGGACACGAGGAAGAGGATGATGAAGATCACGAACATGATCTTCGCGATGCCCGCGGCGGCGGTGGAGATGCCGCCGAACCCCAGCACGCCCGCGATCAACGCGATGACGAGGAAGATGACGGTCCAGTACAGCACGGGACGACCCTTTCGGTGCGGTGCCCCCGGGGAACGCGGCCCGCCGTTCGCGGTTGCCGGTTCGCAACAGACCGTGGCGGAGCGGCCACCCCGTTCAGGCGGGTTTCCCGTCGCCCATCGGCTGATCCTCGGGGTGCCCGCGGCCCTCGGCGTCGTGCGCCTGGCCGTAGCGCTCGCGCGTCTGTTCCAGGCGCGTGTCCCGGCCGTCCTTCGGCCCGGCGGGGTCGCCGTTGCTCCAGGTCTGCTTCGCCTTCGCCGCGGCGCCTTTCCAGTCGCCCTTCACCTCACGCTCGGCCATGGCCCGCCTCCCTCTGTTCGCGCGGGGTCAACGGGGCGCCGAAAGGCGGGTTGCGCGCTCAGGCCCCCATCTCGGCCAGCGTCAGCCCGCCGGAGACCGCCTGGTAGGTGGCGATGGCCAGCGCCAAAGGCTCGAACGGCTTGGAGATGACGAAGGCCGGCTCGACCCGCTCCGCCGTCAGGAGCCGCTCCGGGTAGGCGGTGACGAAGATCACCGGCACGTGCCCGTCCTTCAGGATGCGCTCCACGGCGGAGATGCCGTCGCCGCCCGGGCCGAGGTTCACGTCGGCGAGGATGAGGCCGGGCCGCAGCTCCCGCGCCAGCCGCACCGCCTCCGCCTCGTCGGACGCGACGCCGACCACGTTGTGGCCGCAGCGCTCCACCAGCTGGCGGATGTCCATCGCGATGATCGGCTCGTCCTCGATCACCAGCACGTCGGTCGCCGAGATCGAGCGAAGCGCCTCGTGCGCCGCAAGCAGTTCGCGCCGGGCATCGGCCACCGGCACCCCGACGGCCTCCGCGGCATCCGAGATCGGCAGGTCCTCCAGCGCCGTCAGCAGCAGCAACTGGCGCTGGCGCTGCGGGATGGCGTGGGTGCCGGCATCCGGCGCCGTGCGGCTCACCGCGGCGTAGAGCGCGAGGCCCGGCGCCACGTCCTCCGGCAGCCCGTTGCGGATGGCCTGGGCGACGAGGGCGTCGCCGCGGCCCTGGCTGCCCGTCAGGGCGCGCGCGTAGCGGCGGGCGTAGGGCATGGCCCGCACCAGCTCGGCGTGCCGTGAAGCGTCCATCCCGATCAACCCTCCGTAGCCCCCGCCGGAAAGGGGGCGGGGCGCATTGCCGGCCGCCCGCAACCTTGGCATGGCGTGGGCGATGGCCAACGGTCCGACCGCCCGGCAAACCGCATCCTCGCGAACCGGTGAATGACGGAGGACCGAAATGGTTTCCGGCCATCCCTCATCCGGCTCCTCCCCGACCTGCGGGCCTTCGCGCGGTTCCTGACGCGCGACCCCTCCTCCGCCGACGACCTCGTGCAGGACGCGCTGCTGCGCGCCCTGCGGAGCGAGGCCCAGTGGGAGCCGGGGACGAGCCTGAAGGCCTGGACCTTTACCATCCTCCGCAACGCCTTCCTCGAGACCAGGCGCCGGGCCGGGGCGGAGAAGCGCGCCCTGGATTCGGTGGTGATCACCGAGGCGACCCCGGCCCGCCAGGAGGGGCGGATGGAGGTGGCGGGCCTGGAGCGCGCCCTCGCCACGCTGCCGCGGGAACAGGCGGAGGCGATCGTCCTCGTCGGCGCCCTCGGCCTGTCGTCCGAGGAGGCGGCGAAGGTCGCGGGGGTGGCGGTGGGGACGGTGAAGGCGCGGGTGTCGCGCGGCCGGCGCGCGCTGGCCGAGCGCTTCGCGCCCCCTTCCCGTGAACCGCCGGCGCGTGAGCCGCCGCCGGACGCCGCGGCGTAGGGCGTCAGCCCTCCCCCAGCCGCACCCCCAGCCGCCCGTACAGATCGGTCAGGCGCTTCTCGTAGGCCTCGCCCGAGAACAGCGCCGCACGCGCCCGCCCGGCGGCCGACAGGTGCGCCCGCAGTTCCGCGTCGTCCTCCATCGCCCGCAGCCCCTCCGCCATCGCCCGCACGTCGTAGGGGTCCACCCGGATCGCCGCGTCCCCCACGACCTCGGGGAGGGAGGAGGTGTTGGAGGTGAGGACGGGCGTCCCGAGGCTCATCGCCTCCAGCGCCGGCAGCCCGAAGCCCTCGTAGAGGGAGGGGAACAGCACGGACTTCGCGCCACGGATGATCGACACCAGCAGCCGGAACGGCGCGTAGTCCAGCAGGATCACCTGCTCCCGCAGCCGCCGCTGCAGCAGCGGCGTCGCCCCCGCGCCCGGCTGCATCCAGCGCTGGTGGTCCTCGTAGAGGAGGCGGAGCTCGAACTCGCTCTTCCACGCCTGCTTGCCGAGGATGACGAGCGGCGTCCGGATGCCGGAGACGAGGTGGGCCTCGATCAGGCGGGCGAGGTTCTTCTTCGGCTCGATCGCCCCGAAGAACAGGTGGTAGCCGCCCCAGGGCAGCCCGAAGGCGCCCATGATCTCGTCCCGCGCCGCGTCCAGCGGCTTGTTCGCGAGGCCCGGCGGCAGTTCGACGGACTGGTAGGTGTTCGTCACCTTCTCCGGCGGCACGCCGAGGAGGTTGATGATGTCGGTGCGCGCGCATTCGCTCACCGTGACGATGTGGTCCGCGGTTTCCGCCAGCATCCGGCACATGCGGTAGTAGCGGCGCTTGTGGTCCAGCGTCGTGAAGGGCAGGCGCAGGGGCACGAGGTCGTGCATCGTGACGATGTTGCGCGCGCCGGGGACGCGCAGCGGCAGGGGGTAGGTCCAGTGGACGAGGTCCTGCGGCGCCCCGGCCCGCACCGGCACGATCTTCGGGGACCATTTGAAACGGTTGTGGGACCGGTTGAAGATGTCCTCGATGTTCCACAGCCGGTCGAAGTGCGGCATCCGCCCCGCGTAGGTCGTCGTCACGACGTTCCCGGTGACGGGGATCTCGACGGCGCGTTCGTTCACCCCGGCCATGAGCGTGCGCCGCAGGCGCCGCATCCGCCGGCGGAAGGTCATCCGCTCGATGCCCGGATCGTCGAAGAACGCGATCTCCCGCATCATCGGCGTCCACCGGGGGGAGATGTGCTGGCCGTAGAGGATCTCGACCTCCGCCCCGAGCGAGCCGAGGCGGGCCGCGAGGTTGCGGGCGTAGGTCGTGACGCCCGTCCCGTGCTCCAGCGCGAGGTTCATGCCGTCGAGGAGGATGCGGGGCGCCATCGGCCGGGCTTAGCCTACGAGGGACGCGCCGTCGCGTGGTGCGGCGGTGGATCGGGCGCCCGCGGAGGCCCCCCGCAGGATTTTGACCGCCCTCCCGTCCCCGCGCCGCCGCGCTCCGGTAAGAGGGGGACCGCATGACCGACCCCGACGCCCGCGCCGATGCCCGCGCCGACGCCTTCCGGGCCGCCGGCGACGCCGCCCGCGAGGCCCGCCGCTGGCCCGACGCCGCCCGCGCCTACCTCGCCTACCTCGACCATCATCCGGACGACGCGCCCATCCTCGTCCAGGCGGGGCACGCGGTGAAGGAGGCGGGCGACCCGGGGGCGGCACTGGACCTCTACCGCCGCGCCGCCGCCCTCCGGCCCGGGGACGCCGACGCCCGCGTGCAGATCGGCCACGCCCTCAAGCTGACCGGCCGCTCCCTCGCGGCCCTGGCGAGCTACGCGGAGGGGGTGGCGCTGGACCCCGCCGCGCCGGACCCCTGGCGGCAATGGGTCGATCTGGCGCGCCGCCTTTCCCCCCCGGGCCGCATCGCCGGCCTCGTCCTCGACCTGTCGGACCTCATCGCCTGGCACGCCCAGCGCCGCGCCCCCACGGGGATCCAGCGCGTGCAGTGGGAGATCGTCGCGGCCCTGCCGGACGGCGAGGCGACCTTCTGCGCGATGCCGCGCGACGGCGCCGGCTGGCGTCCCATCGCCCCTACGGCCCTCCTCCGCCTCCGCCACCTCTCCCGCCACGCCGGACTCCCGGGCTGGGAGGACACCGTGGCCGACATCGCCGCCCTCCTCGCCCGCGGGCCGGACCTGCGCTTCGCCCCCGGCGCCCTCCTCCTCAACCCCGGGTCGGCCTGGGCCTTCCCGGGCATGACCGCCGCCCTCCGCGCGGCGCGGGCGGAGGGGGCCCGCCACGTTCCCGTCCTGCACGACGTCGGCCCGATCACCGTCCCCGGCTCCCCCGCGGCCCCCGACTTCGCCCGGTGGTTCTCCTCCCTGCCGGCCCTGGCCGACGGGGTGATCGCGGTGTCGGAGGCCACGGCCGCCGAGGCCCGCGCCGGCATGGCCCGCCACCTCCCCGGCCTGCCGCACCCGCCGATCCGCGTCGTCCCGATGGACGGCGCCACCCGCCTGCCCGACCCGGCCGGCGGTGCGGCAGCCCCCGCGGAGCCGTTCGTCCTGTTCGTCTCCAGCCTGGAGCCACGGAAGGGTCACGCCCTGGCGTTCAGGGCATGGTCCGCCCTCATCGCCCGCCGCGGTGCGGCGGCGGTCCCCCCCCTCCTCCGCGTCGGCCGCCGCGCGGAGGGCGACGACGCGGCCCTCGCCCTGCTGGACGCCGACCCCGCCCTCGCCGCCCGCGTGCGCCTGCTGCACGACGTGGACGACGCGACCCTCGCGCGCCTCTACCCGGCCTGCCTCTTCACCCTCTACCCCAGCAGCCACGAGGGCTGGGGACTGCCGGTCTCAGAGGCGCTGGCCTACGGGAAGGTGCCGGTCGTCGCCCGCACCTCGGCCATGCTGCAATCCGGCGCCGGGGTGGCGGCCTGGTTCGCCCAGGGGCGCGCCGAGTCCCTCGCCGCGACGGTCGAGGCCCTCCTGGATCCCCACGCCCGCGAGGACGCCGAGGCCGCCATTCCCCCCGGCGGGGGCCTCCGCCCCTGGTCCGACGTCGCGGCCTCCCTCCTCGCGGCCGCCCGCGCCCTCGCCGCCGCGTCGGGCGCGCCGGCCGCCCCCGCCCGTCTCCTCGGCGCCCGGCCCCTCGGCGCCCGTCCTCTCGGCAGCCTGCCGCCCGCCCGCACCTTCCGCCTCGGCCTCCCCGCCGACGGCCGTCCCGAACCCGGCTCCGCCTGGGCCGCCGCCCTCCCGGACGGGCCGGGTTGGGGCGCCGCCATGCCGGAGGGCCT
>CAXVWQ010000088.1:0-14062 GCA_964263755.1 Roseomonas sp.
AGCCAAGGCGCTCGGCTGCACAGTGATCGCAACGGCCGGCGACGACGAGAAATGCGCGAAGGCGAAGGAGCTCGGCGCCGACCACGTCGTGAACTACAGCGAGAAGAACTTCGCCTCCGCCGCCCGCCGCATCACCGACAAGCGCGGCGTGGACGTGGTGTTCGAGCACGTCGGCGCCACCACCTGGGCCGGCTCCCTCCTCTCGCTCCGCATCGGCGGCCGCCTCGTCACCTGCGGCTCCACCTCCGGCGTCGCCGCCGAGACGAACCTCATGATGATCTTCCAGCGGCAACTCCGGATCTTCGGCTCCTTCGGCGCCTCCATGCGCAACGTCGCCGACGGCCTCGCCAAGATCGCCGGCGGCATGACCCCCGTGCTGGACCGCGTCATCCCGCTGGAGGACTTCGCGGAGGGCCTCGACCGCCTCGAATCCCGCCGCGTCTTCGGCAAGATCGTGGTGACGATCTGAGCCCCCGGTGAGCGTCGCCGACACCGCCCTCGGCGCCCTCACCCGCGCCGCCTTCGCCTCCGTCCGCACCCTCGGCCCGGACCGCGGCCCGCGCGCCGGCTCCGCCCTGCTGCGCCGCCTCGGCCCCCTCACCTCCGCCCACCGCATCGCGATGGCGAACATCGCCGCCTCCTTCCCGGACCGCGACGCCGCCTGGCACCGCGACGTCGCCGACCGCGCCTGGGACAACCTCGGCCGCACCGTCGGCGAGTACGTCCACATCGCCCGCATCTGGGACCTCGCCGACCCGCCGCGCCCGAACGCCCGCATCACCGCGGACGACGCGACGATCGCCCGCTTCAACGACCTCGTCGCGAACCCCCGCCCCACCCTCGTCTTCGCCGCCCACCTCGCGAACTGGGAACTTCCCGCCGTCGCCGCCGCGCGCCATGGGCTGGACGCCTCCGTCCTCTACCGCACCCCCAACGCCAAGCCCGTGGCCGAGACGATCCTCGCGATGCGCCGCGACCTCATGGGCGAACTCATCCCCGCCGGCCTCATGGCCCCCGCGCGGCTCTCCAAGGCCCTCGAACGCGGCGCCATCGTCGGCATGATCGTGGACCAACGCTTCGGCCGCGGCCCGACGGTCGATTTCCTCGGCCGCCCCGCCCAGGCCAATCCGCTCCTCGCCAACCTCGCCCGGCGCCATCCCTGCGAGGTGCGCGGTGCCCGCGCCATCCGCCTCCCGAACGGTCGCTTCCGCCTGGAACTGACCGACCCCATCGCCCTCCCGCGCGACGCGGAAGGGCTGGTGGACGTCCCCGCCGCCACCCAGGCCGTGAACGACGTCATCGCGGGCTGGGTCCGAGAACACCCCGGCGACTGGCTCTGGATGCACCGCCGCTGGCGGTGAGGCCGGGGGGTCAGAGGGGGGCGAGAAGGCCGCCCATCCCTGTGAACCCGACGAGGAGGACGAGGCCCGCGCCGGTGGCGAAGGCCGTCGCCTCTCCCCGCGTGGGGCGCAACGCCCCGTTCCGCCGCACCGCGCGGAGGCCGTGACGCAGGATCGCCGCGGCCGGCGCCGCGGTGGCCAGCACCGTGACGACCGCCGCCGCGAGTTGCACCGCGATCCCGCCGCCCGTCGTCAGTTCCCACCCGAGCACCGTCACGACGAAGCAGGCGGCGGAGACCGACCCCGCCAGGATCGCGCCCTGGATCAGTGCGCGGCCCCGCGTTTCTCCGGCCGCCCGGCCCGCCCAGGCACGCGCCGCCAGCATCCCCGGCCCGGCGACGGCGAGCACCACCACCATCGCGAGTGCGGCCGACGCGGCGCGCAGCCCGCCGCCTCGGCGCGCCGGATCGGTGCCGGGCGCGAGCGGCAGGACGTCCGCCGCCGCCACGACCGCCATCGTCACCGACGCCGCGAAGCCCGCCCCGACGAGAGCGACGAGAGCCCACCTCATCCCCGGAGCATCCGGATGATGCCGGAGAAGTCCGCCCCCGACCCGCCCTCCTCGAGGAAGCGCCGGTAGAGTTCCAGCGCCCGCGCCCCCATCGGCGTCGCCGCCCCGCTCGCCGCCGCCGCCTCCTGCGCCAGCCCCAGGTCCTTCACCATCAGCTCCGCCGCGAACCCCGGCTTGTAGTCCCGGTTCGCCGGCGATCCCGGCACCGGCCCGGGGACGGGACAGTAGGTCGTGAGCGACCAGCACTGCCCCGAGGACTTCGATGCCACCTCGAACAGCGCCTCGTGCGAGAGCCCGAGCTTCTCCGCCAGCACGAACGCCTCGCAGGTGCCGATCATGCTCACGGCCAGCAGCATGTTGTTGCACGCCTTCGCCGCCTGCCCCGCGCCGGCCTCGCCGCAATGCACGACGGTCTTCCCCATCGCCCGCAGCACGGGTTCCGCCCGCGCGAAGGCGTCCGCCGCGCCGCCGACCATGAAGGTGAGCGTCCCCGCCTCCGCCCCCATCACGCCGCCGGACACCGGCGCGTCCAGCACCGCCCGCCCGGCGCCCGCCGCGACCTCCCGCGCCGTCGTCACGTCGATGGTGGAACAGTCCACCAGCACGCCGTCCGCCGGCATCGCCGCCGCGATCCCGCCGTCACCCAGCACCGCGTCCCGCACGTGCCGCCCCGCCGGCAGCATCGTCACGACGAAGTCCGCTCCCTGCGCTGCATCCGCCGCGCCGGACGCCGCCCGCGCCCCCTCCACCCGCCCCATCGCCTCGGCCGAGAGGTCGAACACCGCGACCTCGTGTCCCGCCCCCACGAGGTTCCGCGCCATCGGCGCGCCCATGTTGCCCAAGCCGACGAACCCGATCCGCGCCATCGCCACCCCTCCCGTTTCCGACACCCTACGCCGGAGCGGCGAACGCCGGGAGGTCAGGCGCGGTGCAGCGCCGCCTGCCCCTCCTCCACCACGAAGGTCGCCCGGTCCTCGACACCCACTCCCTGCCGCGTCACCGCCGGCACCGCGCGGAAGGTCGCGGCCAGCCGCGCCTCCGTCGCCTCCAGCACCGTGTAGCCGCGCCGGTTGTTGTGGAACGCGATGTGCGGGTTTAGCGCGAGGGCCCGCGTGCCGGCGGGCGTGATCTCCGCCCCGTCGTAGCCGGAGGTCGCGGAGGTCGAGACGATCTCCACGCCCACGTCGCGGCCCCCGTCGCGCAGCGTCCCCGCCCAGGCCGCGTGCACGTCGCCCGTGAGGACGACGAGGTTGCGCGTCCCCGCCTCCCGCACGGCGCCGAGCAGGCGGGCGCGGGCCGCCGGGTAGCCGTCCCAGTAGTCCATGTTGAAGCGCGGCCCGGGAACGGTCGGCGAATTCCCGAAGTCCCGCCCCATCATCATCACCTGCTGCCCCAGCAGCCGCCACGTCGGCCCCGGCGCCGTCAGCCGCCGCAGGAGCCACGCCTCCTGCGCCGCACCGAGCAGCCCGGCCGCGGGATCGGCCACCGCGTCGCACACCGCGCGCACCCCGTCGCCGCAGGGCTGCACCGTGCGCGCGCTCCGCGTGTCGAGCACCGCGAGGTCCGCGAGCCGCCCCCAGCCGAGGGCGCGCCACGCGGTGATCCCCGGCCCTTGCGGCATCGCCGCCCGCCGCACCGGCATCGCCTCGTACCACGCCCTGAGCGCGGCGGCCCTTCGGAGCGCGAAGGCCACGGGGTCCGGCGTGCGGGGACCGCTGCTCTCCGACCAGTTGTTCTCCAGCTCGTGGTCGTCGAAGGACACGGCGAAGGGGTGCGCCGCGTGCGCCGCCCGCAGGTCCGGGTCGAGGCGATACAGCGCGTGGCGACGGCGATAGGCGTCGAGGGTGCGGACATCGGGGTCCACCCCGTGCCGCCGCACGGCACGCGCCGGGCTCACTTCGTACTCGTAGATGTAGTCGCCGTAGTGGAAGACGAGGTCGAGGTCCTCCTCGGCGACGTGACGCCACGCGGTGAACCAGCCCTGTTCGTAGTGCTGGCACCCGCCGATCCCCAGCCGCAGCCGCCCCGGCCTCGCATCCGGCGCCGGCGCGGTGCAGGACCGCCCGACGGGGCTCGCCACGCCGCCCGCGACGAAGCGGTAATGGTAGAACCGCCCTGGCCGCAGCCCCGTGACCTCGACGTGGACGGCGTGGTTCAGCGCGGCGCGTGCCGTCGCCGTCCCGCGCGCCGCGACGTGGGCGAAGGCGTCGTCCTCCGCGACCTCCCAGGCCACCTCCACGTCGTGCGGCGGCAGGTCGCCGCCGCCCAGCGGGTCCGGCCCCGGCCGCGTCCAGATCACGAAGCCGTCCGGCGCCGGGTCGCCGGACGCGACGCCGAGGGGGAAGGGGTCGGCCGCGAAGCGCGGTGCCGCACCGCCGCCCTGCGCCCGCGCCGGCGTCACCGCCCGCAGCGCCGCCATCGCCACCGCCCCCGTCAGCAACCCGCGCCGCGACAGGTCGAGGATGTGGCGATCCACCGAGTTCATACCGGAACCTCCCCCGGCGGCTTCAGCGCCGTCAACACGAAGGAGGACCGCGTCTCCTTCACCCCGGGCATCCGCAGCAGGGCCTTCAGCGCGAACTCCGCGTAGTGCTCGAAGTCCCGCGCGAGGACGTGGAGGAGGTAATCCATCTCCCCCGACATCGCGTAGGCCGCCAGCACCTCCGGCCGGGCGGAGAGCGCCGTGTGGAAGCCCGCCACCACGTCCTCCGCGTGGGATTGCAGCGCCACCATCACGAAGGCCTGGATCGGCAGCCCCACCCGCGCCGTGTCGAGCACCGCGGCGTAGCGGGCGATGACGCCCTCCTCCTCCAGCCGCCGCACGCGCCGGAGGCAGGGGGTGGCCGACAGCCCGACGGACTCCGCCAGCGCCACGACGGACATCCGCCCGTCCCGCTGGAGCGCGCGGAGGATGCGCCGGTCGGTCGCATCGAGGATGGGAGCGTCTTTCGCCAACGGATCGGCCTTTCGTGGCGACTTCCACTCCATACGGCGCCGCCGGGAGCCATCTTCGCCGGAATCCACCGGAACGTCACGGCTACGATCGGCTTCGTCAGGAAATCGGAGGAGACGCGACCATGGACGGCACCATCGCCCCCCCATCGAACCTGAAGCCGGAGGGCATCCTCGGCACCGCCACCCTCCCCACGGGCCTCCGCGGCGACTACGCCGCCGCCCGCGCCGACGGCACCCTCCCCGACGACGCCATCCGCTTCACCGCCGCCGACCACGAGACCTGGCGCACCCTCGTCCGCCGCCAGCGCGCCATCTTCCCCGGCCGCGCCGCGACCGCCTGGCTCACCGGCCTCGACCGCCTGCGTTGCGACGACGCGGCCCCGGATTTCGCCCGCACCTCCGACATCCTGAACGACGCCACCGGCTGGTCCATCGTCCCCTGCCCCGGGCTGATCCCGGACGCCGAGTTCTTCGCCCTCCTCGCCGCCCGCCGCTTCCCCGTGACGTCGTGGATCAGGACGCCGGACGAGCTGGACTACATCGTCGAGCCCGACATCTTCCACGATTACCTCGGCCACGTGCCGCTGCTGACCGACCCGGCCTATGCCCGCTTCCTCGAAGCCTATGGCCACATCGGCCGCGCGGCGCACGCACGCGGGCAGCTCGCCCCGCTCGCCCGCTTCTACTGGCACATGGTCGAATTCGGGCTGATCCAGCAGTCCGACGGCCTCCGCGCCTACGGCGCCGGCATCCTGTCGTCGCGCACGGAGACGCTGCACGCGCTGGAGGGCACGCCGAACCGCCTTGCCTTCGACATGTCCCGCGTCCTCCGCTCGCTCTACCGGATCGACGACCTGCAACCCACCTACTTCGTCATCCGCGATTACGACGACCTGTTCGCCGCCATCGAATCCGCCCCGGTGATGCTCGATGCCGCCCTCGCCGCCGCACCGATCCCGCCCGGCGGCTCCGACCCCTCCGACAGCCACTGGAAGGCCTGACCCGCCATGGACATCCCGCCCGACAAGACCGCCTTCGCCGGCGTGATCTCCCCCGAGAACCCCATGGGCACCGACGGCTTCGAGTTCGTCGAGTTCACCGGCCCCGACCTGCCCGCGCTGGAGACCCTCTTCGGCACGCTCGGCTTCTCCCGCGTCGCGCGGCACCGCTCCAAGGCCGTCACGCTCTGGCGCCAGGGCGACGTGAACTTCATCCTCAACGCCGAGCCCGATTCCTTCGCCCAGGCCTTCCAGAAGGTGCACGGCCCCTGCGCCTGCGCCATGGCCTTCCGCGTCGCCGACGCCCGCGCCGCCTACGACCGCGCCATCTCCCTCGGCGCCAAGCCCGTCACCGGCAAGGTCGGCCCGATGGAACTCAACATCCCGGCCATCGAGGGCATCGGCGGCTCGCTGCTGTATTTCGTGGACCGCTACGGCGCCCATCCGAAAAGCAATGGGGGCTCCATCTACGACGTGGACTTCGTGTGGGACGGCGAGGCCAACGCCAAGCCCACCGGCCACGGCCTGACGGTGATCGACCACCTCACGCACAACGTCCACCGCGGCCGCATGGACGTGTGGTGGGGCTTCTACGAGCGGCTCTTCAACTTCAAGGAGATCCGCTACTTCGACATCGAGGGCAAGCACACCGGCCTGAAGTCCCGTGCCCTGACGTCCCCCTGCGGCCAGATCCGCATCCCCATCAACGAGAGCAGCGACGACAAGTCCCAGATCGAGGAATACCTCCGCGCCTACAACGGCGAGGGCATCCAGCACATCGCCATGGGCACGACCGACATCTTCGCGAGCGTCGAGGGCATGAAGTCGGCCGGCATCCGGTTCCTCGACACGCCCGACACCTACTACGAACTCCTCAACCGCCGCATGCCCGACCTGACGCCGGAGAGGATCGCCCGCCTCGCGAAAACCCGCATCCTCACCGACGGCGCCCCCACCCCCGAAGGCGGCCGCCTCCTCCAGATCTTCACCGGCACCGTCATCGGCCCGATCTTCTTCGAACTCATCCAGCGCGAAGGCGACCAGGGCTTCGGCGAGGGCAACTTCCGCGCCCTGTTCGAGTCCATCGAACTCGACCAGATCCGCCGCGGCGTCCTGCAGCCCGCCACCGAGTGAACCGGCGACCCGGGACGGCCTTGGACCAACCCGCCCTGGTCCTGACCTTCCCGGGGGTGCGCTTGTGGCCCTGGGAAATGGCGCTGCCTTCGCCCAGACCCTCATCCGCCAGGGGACTGAGTCCCCTGGACCCCACCTCTGTAAAAGCAATGCCGTCGTCGGGAGGCTGGTCGCCGAACGGCGCAAGCGCGTTCGGCGACCAACCTCCCGACGACGGCGTTCTTCTTCTTACGGATGCAGGTCCAGGAGGCTCAGCCTCCTGGTGGGTGGAGGTCCGGAGGAGGGCAAAGCCCTTCTCCGGCCCACGAGTGCCAACCCCCGGGAAGGCCAGGATGAGAGCAGGTCGGTATCAGCCTTGCCGGGCCCGCCGCGATGCCTCGGCCGCGCGGTGGCCCGGCAGCAGCGCGGGCAGGAAGCTTCCGCGCATCATCTCTCCGATCGATTCCCGCACCGCGCGCTCCACCGCCCGCACGGCCGCCGCGATCACATCCCCGATCGAGTCGCGCCCGATCTCCGCCGTTTCCCGCAGCCCGTCCGCCTTCGCCACGCCCACCCCGTGCTCGTAGGGCAGGCGCCCGCCGAGATAGGCCGAGTACCCCATCGCCCCGAGCGCCCCGAGGCCGACCGCGAAGTAGCCCGCCCCCGGCCAGCGCCGCCCCGCGCGGTGCGCGGCCATCCCCGCCAGCGCGAGCGTCAGGGTCACGTTCATCGTCCGGTGCGTCGTCATCAGCGCGCGGGGCTCGCCCTCCTCGATGCGCGCCGCGCCCTGCGCCAGCGCCCCCGTCACGCCCGCGAGCACGGCGCTGCCGAAGGCCGCCCCGATGGCGAGCCGCCCGGCATCCGCCATCCCGCGGCTGCCGGTCGCGAGCGCCAGCGCGTCCAGCGCGAGCGCAGCCGGCAGCAGTGTGATCGGCAGGTGCACGGTGGAAGGATGGATCTCGGTCAGTCGCAGCGTCATGGCGGCGTCATCCGGTGAAGGGGCACCGATGAACGCCCGCATCGGCCCGGAGGTTCCGGACGAGATGCCGGGCCGGGGCACGACGCCCCGGCCCGCCGCGCCTCAGTCCAGCCGGATGTTCCGGGAGGTGATCACGCCGCGCCACTTGGCATTCTCGCGCTCGTTGTAGGCGACGAACTCCTGCGGCGTGGACCCGACGGGCTCGATGGCCAGCGGCTCCATCCGGGTGCGCGCCTCCGGCGCCCGCATCACCCGCGCGGACGCCGCCGCGAGCTGATTCAGGATGTCCACCGGCGTGTTGGCCGGCGCGAAGAGCGCGAAGTCCGTGGACGACGTGAAGCCCTGCAACCCCGCCTCACCCACCGTCGGCACGTTCGGCGCCTGGCGCGACCGCTCGGCGCCCGTGAAGGCGAGCGCCTTGAAGTTGTTGGCCTGGATGAAGGGCAGCGCCGTCACCGCGTCCACGAGCGACATCTGCACCTCGTTCGAGATGAGCGCCTGCGCCGCCGGCGCGCCGCCGCGGTAGGGCACGTGGATCAGGTCGAGCCCCGCCTGCGCGATGAACAGCTCCGCCGCGAGGTGCGCCGACGACCCGGCGCCGGAGGAGGAGTAGGTCAGCTTGCCCGGCTCCGCCTTCGCCAGCGCGATGAACTCCTGGACGTTGGTCGCCCGCACGTTCGGCGCGACGCAGAGGAACTGGCCGTTCGTCGCGAGCAGCGACACGGGCGTGAGCATCGCCGGCTCGTAGGGCAGCCGCATCATGTGCGGCACCATCGCGTAGTTCGTGTTCGGCATCACCAGCAGCGTGTAGCCGTCGGGCCGCGCCCGCGCCGCGCCGTTCACGCCGCTGGTCCCCACCGCGCCGGCCCGGTTGTCGATGACGAACTGCTGCCCGAACTCCTGCGACAGCCCCGCGGCCAGCAGCCGCGCCGCGAAGTCCGTCGACCCGCCGGGCGCGTAGGGCACGATCACCGTCACCGTCCGCGTGGGGTAGCGCGCGCCGGTCTGCGCTTGGGCCCGGGCCCCGCCCGCCGTCGCCACCGAACCGATCGCCGCCGACCCGAACGCGCGGCGCGAGATGCCCTGGACCATTTGCCTGTTTCCTCCCGGCGCCGACCGACCGGCGTCCCTTGCCCCTGTTAAACGTTCGCTACATTGTGGCGCAAGCGCGATCCGCCCCCCTCGGAACGCGGGAAGGCCCCCTCGGATGCCGCAGCCCGTCCGCATCGCCGTCGCCGGCGCCGGCCTCATCGGCCGCGCCCACGTCGCCCGCATCCTCGCCTCGCCGGACGCCGCCCTCGCCGGCATCGCCGATCCCTCGCCCGAAGGCGCCGCCCTCGCCGCCGCCCACGGCGTCCCGCACGCCCCCGGCATGGCCGCGATCCTCGCCGCCGCGCGCCCGGACGCCGCCATCGCCGCCACCCCCAACCGCCGCCACGTCCCCGACGCCCTCGCCTGCCTCGACGCCGGCATCCCCTGCCTCGTGGAGAAACCCGTCGCCGACACCGTCGAGGACGCCGAACGCCTCGTGGACGCCGCGGCCCGCACCGGCATCCCCGTCCAGGTCGGCCACCACCACCGCCACTCCGCCTTCCTCCGCGGCGCCGCGGAGATCGTCGCCTCCGGCCGCCTCGGCCGCATCGTCGCCGTCAACGCCCTCACCTGGTTCCGCAAGCCCGACGACTACTTCGGGGGCCCCGGCGCCTGGCGCACGAAGCCGGGCGGCGGTCCCATCCTCATCAACCTCATCCACCTCGTGGACGACCTGCGGACCCTCTGCGGCGACGTGGAATCGGTGACGGCGCTCACGTCCAACGCCACCCGCGGCTTCGACGTGGAGGACACCGCGGCCATCCTCCTGCGTTTCCGCAACGGCGCCCTCGGCACGGTCAACATCTCGGATGCCGCCGCCTCCCCCTGGTCCTGGGAACTGACGAGCGGCGAGAACCCTGCCTACCCCCGCACCGACGAGGCCTGCACCCTCATCGCCGGCACCGCGGCGTCGCTCTCCATCCCCCGCCTCGAAGTCTGGTCGCACGGCGAAGGGGGCCACTGGTGGACCCCGATCCACCGCGACCGGCGCACCACCCCCGACGCCGATCCGCTGACGGCCCAGCTCGCCCATTTCGTGCGGGTCGTCCGCGGCGAGGCCGCCCCCTATCCCGACGCCGCCGAAGGCCTCGCCACCCTCCGCACCACCCTCGCCGTCACCCGCTCCGCCGGGTCCGGGGCCACCGTCACCCCCTGACGACCGGCGCCCCCGCCCCGAGGTAACCCAGCACCGCTTCCGCGCACATCCGCCGCTGATCCGCCCGCAAGGCCGGGTCCAGCGGATCGCGCCCGAACAGCACGCCGAGGGTGTGACGGTTGGCCACCCGGAAGAACGGGAAGGCCGTCATCAGCAGGTGCACCGACACCGCGTCCGCATCCCCCCGGAACACCCCGTCCTCCCGCCCCCGCGCCAGGATCGCGTCGAGCGTCTCGATCACCGTCGCGTTCGCCGCCGCGATCGTCCCGGATCGCCCGAGATGCGCCGCGCGGTGGATGTTCTCGATGGAGACGAGGCGGTTATAGGCCGGGTGCGCCTCGTGGTAGTCGAACACGAACTCCACGAGCCGCCGCACCGCGTCCTCCGGCGCCATCGCCTCCAGGCCGAGCGCCGCCTCCGCCGCGCGCATCGCCGAATAGGCGCGCTCCAGGGCCGCGCGGTACAGCCCCTCCTTCGACCCGAAATAGTAGTAGATCATCCGCACGGTGGAGCGCGTCCGCGCCGCGATGGCGTCCACGCGCGCGCCCGTCAGCCCGTGCTCCGCGAACTCTCCCTCCGCCACGTCGAGGATGTCGCGCCGCGTCGCCTCCGGATCGCGCGCGCGGCGCGCCCGTCGGACGACGCCCGCCTCCGGCATGTCCATCGCGGCATCCTACACCCGATCTCCCCGCGCGCGGACATGGGCACCGCCGCCCGCGCTACTCCACCCGCGCCCCCGCCTGCCGGATCAGCGCCGCCCAGCGCGGCGCGTCCCGCAGCTGGATCGCCGCCAGTTCGTCCGCGGAGGACGCCACGGGCGTCTGTCCCTGTTCCAGCATCCTCGCCCGGATCTCCGGCTCCGCCGCCACCGCCCGCAGCGCCGCGTTGAAGCGCTCGATCACCGGCCGCGGCGTCCCGCCGGGCGCGTAGACCGCGATGAAGATCAGCAGGTCGAACCCGTCCAGCCCCTGCTCCCCGAAGGTCGGCACCTCCGGCATCGCGGCGGACCGCCGGTCCCCGACCATCCCCAGCGCCCGCAGCCCGCCCGCCGCCACCTGCGGCTTCGCCCCCACGGGCGAGCAGAAGGTGGTGTCCAGCCGCCCGCCGAGCACGTCGAGGATCGCCGCCTGCTCCCCGCGATACGGCACGTGCTCCAGCGGCACCCCGTACTCACGCTTCAGCAATTCCCCGTAGAGGTGCGCGGAGGAACCGACGCCCCAGGACCCGTAGGTCACGCGCGACCGCCCCCGAGCCCAGTCCAAGAAACCCCGCATGTCGGCATACGGCGCGGCGGCCGGCGCCGTCAGCAGCACGCTCCCCACCGAGAGCATCGTGACGGGAACGAGGTCCCGCACCGGATCGTAGGGCAGGGACGGATACAGCGCGGGGTTGTTCATCACCGTCCCCGACGTCGTGATCATGATCGTCAGCCCGTCCGGCACCGCCCGCACGAAGGCCTCCGTCCCGACGATCCCGTTCGCCCCGGGCCGCGCGTCCACCACCACGGGCTGCCCGCCCATCTGCACGGACAGCCGCTCCGCGATGAGGCGCGCCAGCACGTCCACCGCCCCGCCCGGCGCGAAGGGGGAGATGATCCGGACCGGCCGCGCGACCGCGCCCGCCGTTCCCTGCGCCCGCGCCCCGGCCACGACACCCACCAGCCCGGCCCCGAGCGCCGCGGCGCCCCGTCGCGTGATCCTCGTCATGCCCGCCTCCTCCTCCGCGCCGCCTCTCCGGGCGACGTTCCGTTGCCCCGCCTTGGATCGCCCCGTCCCGAACCGTCCCGTCACGCCTCCCGCGCGTGCTGTCCCGCCGCGAAGACCACCATTGGCGCGTCCGGATCGAAGGACACCCCCGGCGGGTCGCGCCCCTCCTCCACCGCCGTCACCGCCCGCCGCAGCACCCGCCGCAGCATCGCCACCCCGCCGTCGGAGGAGGCGAGGTGCTCGTCCGCGTGCACCGTGATCGGTCCCTGCCCCACCTGCGCCTCGTAATCCCCGGGGTACCGGCGGTGCTCGTCCTCCGTCATGTCCCACCAGAACTTGCCGTTGAACTTGGAGCGGAAGTTCAGCCCGTCCGCGCTCCGCACCCTTCCTGCGACGTAGATGCGGAACGCCACGTCATCCATCGGCAGCACCCAGCCGAGGCTCTCGACGCGACCGAACCCGTCCACGCGGGGGTTCGGCACCACCCGCAGCGTCGGCAGCGCCGCCTCCGACGTGCGGTGCAGGATGCGCCCGTCCGGCAGCGGCCGCGTCGAGACGAACTTCACCCCCGTCCCCGTCGGCTCGAACGTGCCCTGCGGCATCGCGGCGAGGGCGTTCGTGAACTGCACGCCGGAGAACGACCCGTGCAGGATCGGCACGTGGTAGGGGTCCACCACGTTCTCGAAGTGCTGCAGCCAGTTGCAGGGGATGATGGCCGGCCCGCCGCCGCCGATGGAGGTGTCGTCCGCGAGGACGAACTCCCCCTCCTCCAGCACCTCCAGGCACTCGTAGCGCGGCAGCACCGGCCGGCGCTCCGGCGGCCCCAGGTAGGCGAAGATCAGCCCGTAGCGCTCCTCCAGCGGATACCACGGTTGCCGGAACCGCTCCTTGTGCCGCCCGCCCTCCGGCTCGCAGGGCTGGTCGAGGCACCGCCCTTCCGGATCGAACAGCCAGCCGTGGTAGCAGCAGCGGATGCCCTCCTCCTCGACGCGGCCGTAGTAGAGCGTCGTCCCCCGGTGGCAGCACCGCGGGTGCAGCAGCCCCGCCCGCCCGCGCCCGTCGCGGAACAGGATCAGCTCCTCCCCCAGCGCCTTCACCACGCGCGGCGTGGCGGTGGCGTCCTCCACCTTCCCCACCGGATGCCAGTACCGCCGCAGCAATTCGCCCATCGGCGTCCCGCGCCCGACCTCCGTCAGCCGCGCATCATGCGTCCCGGTCCGGTGGTGGTAGGCGCTGCCGCTCGGCACGCCCGCTTCGGCCATGTCGTTCATTCGTCCTCCCCGCGTCGCGACGCTCGCCCCGCCCGCCGCAGCCTCGCGCAACCGCGCCCGCGATGCCACCACCGCGAGGCGCGCCGGTCAGCCGCCCCACGCCCCCTCGTGCAGCGCCGCCGCCTCCTCCTCCAGCAGCGGCCCCACCACCTCCACCCGCCGCTGCCCCGCCGCGAACACCACCGCGCAGGGCAGGTCGAGCGTCGGGTTCTCCGGATGGTTCCCGGTGATCGCGCGCAGCCGCCGCTCGCTCAGCCCGAACACCACGCGCCCGATCCCCGCCCAGTAGGCCGCCCCCGCGCACATCGCGCAGGGCTCCGCCGAGGTCACCATCGTGCATCCCCGCAGGACCGCCGCCCCGTGGGCGCGGCTCGCCCGCGTCATCAGCACCCGCTCCGCGTGCCCCGTCATGTCGTGGTCCGGCAGGAAGGCGTTCTCCTGCTCCATCAGCACCGCCCCGTCCGGCCCGACGAGGATCGCCCCGAACGGGTGGTTGCCGTTCTCCCGCGCCCGCCGCGCGACGGAGAAGGCGCGCCGCAGCAAGGCGGCATCATCGAGGTCGGCCATGCCGCGCCGACGCTAGACCCGATCCGCGTAGGCTGGAATCGGCAGGAGCGGTAAATCGGGTCCTCGACGAATGCTGGACCCGTCCATGCCGACGACAGTCGGCCTGAAACGGGTCTAGCCGCCCGCACCCGCCCCCGACAACCGATCGCCCCGCCGACGCGCCGCGAGGTCGTCCATCACCCGCCCCTCCCGCCGGAACCCCGCCGCCCGCCGCTCCGCCGCGCGCCGGGCCAGCGCCTCCTCCACCAGCCGCTCCGCCGCCCGCGCCGCGGCGAGGTCGGCCGCCCGCGCCGCCCGCGCCGCCTCCGCCCGCT
>CAXVWQ010000089.1:0-27124 GCA_964263755.1 Roseomonas sp.
ACCGTGCTCCAGCTCCTCAAGCTGCCCGACGGCACCGTGAAGGTGCTGGTCGAGGGCGGCCGTCGCGCCCGCGTCACCGGCTGGAAGGAGACCGGCACGCATTTCGAGGCGTTCGCCGAGGCCATCGAGGAGCCGCCGGCCAACCCGCAGGAGGCGGAGGCGCTCGGCCGCTCCGTCGTCGGGCAGTTCGAGAATTACATCAAGCTGAACAAGAAGATCGCTCCGGAAGTGCTGGTGTCGGTCAACGGCATTGAGGACTCGGCGAAGCTCGCGGATACCGTGGCGGCGCACCTCAACCTGAAGGTGAACGAGAAGCAGGAGCTGCTGGAGATCGCCGGTGTCGGGGAGCGCCTCGAGCGCGTCTTCGCCCACATGGAGAGCGAGATCGGCGTCCTGCAGGTGGAGAAGCGCATCCGGAACCGCGTGAAGCGGCAGATGGAGAAGACGCAGCGCGAGTACTACCTCAACGAGCAGATGAAGGCGATCCAGAAGGAACTCGGCGAGGGCGAGGACGGCAAGGACGAGATCGCGGAGCTGGAGGCCAAGATCAAGGCGACGAAGCTCTCGCCCGAGGCGCGGGAGAAGGCGATGGGCGAGCTGAAGAAGCTCCGCTCCATGTCGCCCATGTCCGCGGAGGCCACCGTCGTCCGCAACTACCTCGACTGGATGGTCACCATCCCCTGGAAGAAGCGCACCCAGGTCCGCATCGACCTGAAGGCGGCCCAGGAGGTGCTGGACGCCGACCACTACGGGCTGGAGAAGGTGAAGGAGCGGATCATCGAGTACCTCGCCGTCCAGAGCCGTTCCAAGAAGCTCCGCGGTCCCATCCTCTGCCTCGTCGGCCCGCCCGGCGTCGGCAAGACCACGCTCGGCAAGTCCATCGCCAAGGCGACGAACCGGAACTTCGTGCGCATGTCGCTCGGCGGCGTGCGGGACGAGGCGGAGGTGCGCGGCCACCGGCGGACCTACATCGGCTCCATGCCCGGCAAGGTCATCCAGGGCATGAAGAAGGCGAAGTCCTCCAACCCGCTCTTCCTGCTGGACGAGATCGACAAGCTCGGCGCCGACTGGCGCGGCGACCCGTCCTCCGCCCTGCTGGAGGTGCTGGACCCCGAGCAGAACGCGACCTTCAACGACCATTACCTGGAGGTGGACTACGACCTGTCGGACGTGATGTTCATCACGACCGCCAACTCGTTGAAGATGCCCCAGCCGCTGCTGGACCGGATGGAGATCATCCGCATCGCCGGCTACACCGAGGACGAGAAGATCGGCATCGCGCGCCGGCACCTCGTCGCGAAGGTGAGCGAGGCGAACGGCCTCAAGGCCGGCGAATGGTCGGTGAACGACGAGGCGATCCGCGACCTCATCCGCTACTACACGCGGGAAGCGGGCGTGCGGAGCCTGGAGCGGGAGATCGGCGGGCTCGCCCGGAAGTGCGTCCGACGGATCGTCACGGGTGACGCCAAGACCGTCGAGATCACGGCGGAGAACCTCGGCGACTTCGCGGGCATCCGGAAGTTCCGCTACGGCGAGGCGGAGGCGGAGGACATGGTGGGCGCCGTCACCGGCCTCGCCTGGACCGAGGTCGGCGGTGAGATCCTGACGATCGAATCCGTGTTGCTGCCCGGCAAGGGCAACGTGAAGCACACGGGCAAGCTCGGCGACGTGATGCAGGAAAGCGTGTCGGCCGCGCTGTCCTACGTCCGCAGCCGCTCCACGACCTTCGGGATCAAGCCCACGCTGTTCGAGAAGCGGGACATCCACGTGCACGTGCCGGAGGGCGCGACGCCGAAGGACGGGCCTTCCGCCGGCATCGCGATGGCGACCTCCATGGTCTCCATCCTCACGGGCATCGCGGTCCGCCGGGACGTCGCAATGACGGGGGAGATCACCCTGCGCGGGCGGGTGCTGCCGATCGGCGGTCTGAAGGAGAAGCTGCTCGCGGCCCTCCGCGCGGGGATCACCACGGTGTTCATCCCGAAGGAGAACGAGAAGGACCTCGCCGACATTCCGGAGAGCGTGACGAGGACCATCAAGGTCATCCCCGTCGCCCACGTGGACGAGGTGATCGTTCAGGCCCTCATCCGCGCGCCGGAGGCGATCGACTGGGCGGAGCCGGAGGAGGTCGCGTCGGTCAAGCCGGTCGTCGATCCCGCCTCCCCCAGCCTCACTCACTGAGCCCGTCCGGGGCGCCGCCGACTTGGCGGCGCCCTGGTCACCCGGCCGTTGACGCGACGGGAACACCGCCGGTAACGTGACCGTGAGCAGCGGGGGGGAGCCCCGTCATGGCGCAGATGTCGTGAAGGGGGGATCGCCCGGTGAACAAGCAGGATCTCGTGATGGTCGTGGCCGAGACGGCCGAACTCTCCCGCTCCCGCGCCGCGGAGGTGGTGGACGCCTTGTTCACCGCCATCCAGAAGTCCCTGAAGAAGAAGCAATCCGTCCGGCTCGTCGGCTTCGGCACCTTCTCCACCTCACGCAGGGAGGCGTCGAAGGGTCGCAACCCCCGCACGGGCGAGGCGATCAGGATCGCGGCGACCACCACCGTGCGGTTCAAGGCCGGCAAGGGCCTGAAGGACGCGGTGAACTGACCCGCGGCGGCGCGGGCGCTTAGCTCAGCGGTAGAGCGCCTCGTTTACACCGAGGATGCCGGGGGTTCGAATCCCTCAGCGCCCATTCCAGCCATGTTGTCGGGGAATCGCCGGGCTGACATCATCCCCGCGCCGGCGCTCGGCTCGAACGTATTGGGAGAGCGCGGGCGTGAACCGGATCATCCTTGCAGCCGTGGTCGCCTCCGCCATGTGCCAGGCCGGTTGCGCGTCCCCGCCCGCCGACGCGTCGCCCCCCGTCGGCGGCGTCGTCCGGTGCCCAGAGACCCTTGGCACCCTCGCCGTGGATGATGGCCGGGAGGCCGCTTGGTGGGGCCCGTTCAGCGCCCGCACACGGGTCACGACGATCGAACCGATGCTGCGTCTCGTCGTGCAGCGGTCCAACTGCTTCGTCGTGACGGTCCACGGCGGCGGCGTGGCGCCTGCGGCCGCTCGCCCCTCCGCCCCGGCCCGGCGCGGCCCGCGCCAGGTCCCGCAGTACGTGCTGGAGCCGGTCATCCTCGTCGCGGGGGAAGAGTCCACCGAGGATGTCGACCTGGGGAGGCTGATCGGCCGCGGGCTGGGCTTGGCGGGCGCCGCGATGCCGACCTCCTCGACGTCGGTGACCATGTCCATCTTCGATGTCCGCTCCGGGGTCCAGGTCGCCGCGTCCGAGGGGTCCGCCACCGAGTCCAGCTACCCGTCGGCCGTCGTGGGACTGGAGCCGGGGGCCGCCGAGATCCTGGCCGACTACGGCCGCACGTCCGCGGGTCAGGCGGCGGTGGCGGCGTTCGTTGATGCCTACAACAAGGCGGTGTCCGGCCTGCAGGATCAGCGGGCGCGCGAGGCGCCGGGCAGCCGTCGCCGCAGGAACTGAGGCCGCCGCCGCCGAACGGTTGACAGGCCCCGACCGCCCCCATACACGGCCCCGGCGTCGCGTGCGGGTGTAGCTCAGTTGGTTAGAGCGCCGGCCTGTCACGCCGGAGGTCGCGGGTTCGAGCCCCGTCACTCGCGCCACGCGCGACGCGAAACGCCGCTCCCCGGAGGCCCCGGACGAGCGGCTTTTTCGTGCCTCGACGACTTTACGGCACGGGTGTGTTGCCCATCTGTTCAGCGTATGGCAACGCGCGCGGACACGGCCTATGCTGCGCTGCGGTCGGACGAGAGGGCTCGATGGGCGAGGGTGCGCTGCTCGCGGGATACGTCCCGATCCTGGTCTTCCTCGGCATCGCCGCGGCGATCTCCGCGGCGATGGTCGGCGGCTCCGTGCTCGTCGCGCGGCAGAAGCCGGACGCGGAGAAGCTCTCGACCTACGAGTGCGGTTTCGAGCCCTTCGACGATACGCGGCGCCGCTTCGACGTGCGGTTCTACCTCGTCGCCATCCTCTTCATCATCTTCGACCTGGAAGTGGCCTTCCTGTTTCCCTGGGCCGTCTCGCTCGGGCAGATCGGCTGGACGGGATTCCTGTCCATGATGGGCTTCCTCGGCGTCCTCACGGTCGGCTTCATCTACGAGTGGCGTAAGGGCGCGTTGGATTGGGAATGACATGAGCGGCGTGAACGACACCCTCGCCTGGAACAAGGACCACCTGCCCCCCGGCCCGGCGCAGGACGCCGCCATCGACGCCGTGACGGGCGAGGTGGAGGAGAAGGGGTTCGTCGTCGCCAACCTCGACAAGATCGTGAACTGGGCGCGCACCGGTTCGCTGTGGCCGATGACCTTCGGGCTGGCGTGCTGCGCGGTGCCGATGATCCATGCCTACATGGCGCGCTACGACCTCGACCGCTTCGGCGTGATCCCGCGCGGCTCGCCACGGCAGTCCGACGTGATGATCGTCGCGGGCACGCTGACGAACAAGATGGCGCCGGCCCTGCGCCGGGTCTACGACCAGATGAGCGAGCCGCGCTGGGTGATCTCCATGGGCTCCTGCGCCAACGGCGGCGGCTACTATCATTACTCGTATTCGGTCGTGCGCGGCTGCGATCGCATCGTTCCGGTGGACGTCTACGTCCCGGGCTGCCCGCCGACGGCCGAGGCGCTGGTCTACGGCATCATGCAGCTCCAGAAGAAGATACGGCGGACGGGGACCATCCTTCGTGGCTGATCTCGCTCGCCTCGGCGCCGACATCGTCGCTGCCATGCCCACCGGTGCGGTGGAGGATGCGGTGGTCGCGCGCGGCGTCGAACTCGTGCTTCGCATCCGGCGCGACGCGGTGCGGCCGGTGATGACCATCCTGCGCGCCGACCCGCGCTTCGCCTTCGAGCAGCTGATGGACCTTTGCGGCGTGGACCACCCGGAGCGGCCGGAGCGCTTCGACGTGGTGTGGAACCTGCTCTCCCTCACGCACAACCATCGTGTCCGCGTCGTCACTACCACCGATGTCGACAACGCCGTCCCCAGCACCGCGCCGATCTGGCCGACGGCGACGTGGTTCGAGCGAGAGGCCTGGGACATGTACGGCATCGCGTTCGACGGCCAGGAAGACCTGCGCCGCCTGCTGACGGATTACGGTTTCGAGGGGCATCCGCTTCGCAAGGACTTCCCGCTCACGGGCCATGTCGAACTGCGTTACGACGCGGACAGGCGCGAGGTCGTCTATGAACCCGTGAAGCTCCAGCAGGACTTCCGCAACTTCGACTTCCTCTCACCCTGGGAAGGCATGACGACGCTGCCCGGCGACGAGAAGGTTCACCTGAACCGCGTGGCGCCGCCGGAGCAGCGCCTGATCGGGGACCAGCCATGAGCCTCACCGCCGGCGATGCCGTCCCTCTGGACTCACGGACCGAAGCGAAAACCCGTCGCGTCGAGGTGGACAGCCACACGATCAACTTCGGGCCACAGCACCCCGCGGCCCACGGCGTCCTGCGCCTCATCCTGGAGATGAAGGGCGAGGTGGTGGAGCGCGCCGACCCGCATATCGGGTTGCTGCACCGCGGCACCGAGAAGCTGATCGAGCACAAGACCTACCTCCAGGCGCTGCCCTACTTCGACCGCCTCGACTACGTCTCGCCGATGTGCATGGAGCACGCCTTCGCGCTCGCGACGGAACGGCTTCTCGGCATCACGCCGCCGGAGCGGGCGCAATACATCCGCGTGCTGTTCTCGGAGATCACGCGGATCGCCAACCATCTCCTCAACATCACGACCTACGCGCTGGATTGCGGCGCCATCACGCCGAGCCTCTGGGGCTTCGAGCAGCGCGAGGTGCTGCTGGAGTTCTACGAGGCGGTGTCGGGCAGCCATTACCATGCCAATTATTTCCGTCCCGGCGGCGTCGCGAAGGACATGCCTGCCGGCCTGACCGAGCGGATCCGCGGCTGGGCGACGGAATTCCCGAACTTCATCGATGAACTCGAAGGCCTGCTGACCGACAATCGCATCTTCAAGCAGCGCACCGTGGACATCGGCGTGATGACGGCGGAGGAGGCGATGGAGTGGGGCTTCTCCGGCCCCTGCCTCCGCGCCTCCGGCGTGCCGTGGGACCTGCGGCGCCAGCAGCCTTATGACGTCTACGACCGCATGAAGTTCGAGATCCCGGTCGGACGCCACGGCGACTGCTACGACCGCTACCTCGTTCGCATGGCCGAGATGCGGGAGAGCCTGAAGATCATCCATCAATGTCTCGATCAGATGCCGGGCGGGCCGATCAAGGTGGACGACCACAAGATCACGCCGCCGCCGCGCGCCGAGATGAAGCGCTCGATGGAAGCGCTGATCCACCACTTCAAGCTCTACACCGAGGGATACCACGTACCCGCCGGCGAGACCTACACGGTGGTCGAGGCGCCGAAGGGCGAGTTCGGCGTGTATCTCGTCGCCGACGGCACCAACCGTCCGTATCGCTGCAAGATCCGCGCGCCGGGCTTCGCGCATCTCCAGGCGATGGAGAAGCTCTCGAAGGGGCACATGCTGGCCGACGCCGTGGCCGTCATCGGCTCGCTCGACATCGTCTTCGGGGAGATCGACCGGTGACGACCGAGGGGGCGATCAACCACCTCGACCCGACGCGCGGCAACGCGCGGGAGGAGCCGCACGGCTTCGCGTTCGATGCGGAGAGCGAGGCGCTCGTCACGAAGATCCTCGCGCGCTACCCCGAGGCGAAGAAGGCATCGGGCGTCATCCCCATCCTCTACGTCGTGCAGAAGCAGATGGGCCGCGCCACCGGCAGCGCCTGGGTGCCGAAGGTGGCGATAGAGGCCGTCGCGGCACGTCTCGGCATGGCGCCGATCCGCGTGCGGGAGGTCGCATCCTTCTACTTCATGTTCAACATGAAGCCGATCGGTCGGCATCACCTTCAGGTCTGCGGCACCACGCCGTGCATGTTGCGTGGATCGGACGATGTGCTGCGCGCCTGCAGGGATGCGGGCCGCCTGAAAGGTTACGGCGACACCTCCGCCGACGGACTGTTCACGCTGACCGAGGTTGAATGCCTCGGCGCCTGCGTGAACGCGCCCGTGTTGCAGGTGGACGACGACTACTATGAGGATCTGGACTACCACCGCACGGTGGCGCTGCTGGACGCCTTCCGCCGCGGCGAGCGCCCGGCGCATGGCAGCACCATCGGCCGCCAGACCTCCGCGCCGGAGGGCGGTCCGCTCACCCTCCTCGACATCCCCGTGAGGGCCTGACGCCATGGCGTTGCAGGACAAGGACCGCATCTTCACCAACCTCTACGGGCTGCATCCCGCGGGGCTGGACGGGGCGCGCAAGCGCGGCAACTGGGACGGGACGGCGGGGCTGATCGCCAAGGGTCGCGATTGGATCATCGAGGAGGTGAAGCAGTCCGGCCTCCGCGGCCGTGGCGGCGCTGGCTTCCCGACCGGCCTGAAGTGGTCCTTCATGCCGAAGTCCAGCCCGGACGGTCGCCCCTCCTACCTCGTCGTCAACTCCGACGAGTCCGAGCCGGGCACCTGCAAGGACCGCGACATCCTGCGGCACGATCCGCACACGCTGATCGAGGGCTGTCTCCTCGCCGCCGTCGCGATGAACGCCTCCGCAGGCTACATCTACGTGCGCGGCGAGTACTACAACGAACACCTCGTCCTGCAATCCGCGATCGATGAGGCCTACGACGCCGGTCTCCTCGGCAAGAACGCCGCCGGATCGGGCTACGATTTCGAGCTCTACGTCCACCGCGGCGCCGGCGCCTACATCTGCGGCGAGGACACCGCCCTCATCGAATCACTTGAGGGCAAGAAGGGGATGCCGCGGCTCAAGCCGCCGTTCCCCGCGGCGGTCGGCCTCTACGGCTGCCCCACCACGGTGAACAACGTCGAGACGATCGCGGTCGTCCCGGAGATCCTGCGCCGCGGCGGCGCCTGGTTCGCCGGCTTCGGCCGCGCGAAGAACTCCGGCACGAAGATCTTCTGCCTCCAGGGCCACGTGAACACGCCGTGCAACGTGGAGGAGGAGATGAGCATTCCCCTCCGGGAACTCATCGAGCGCCACGCCGGCGGCGTGCGCGGCGGCTGGGACAACCTCCTCTGCGTTATCCCCGGCGGCTCCTCCACGCCGCTCATCCCCAAGCTTGTCTGCGACGACGTGCTGATGGACTTCGACGCGCTGCGGGAGCACAAGACCGGCCTCGGCACGGCAGGGGTGATCGTGATGGACAAGTCCACCGACATCATCCGCGCGATCGCCCGCCTCTCGGCCTTCTACAAGCACGAATCCTGCGGCCAGTGCACGCCCTGCCGCGAGGGCATGGGCTGGGTCTCGCGCGTGATGAACCGCATGGTCGAGGGGCGCGCCGAGATCGAGGAGATCGACGTCCTGGAGGACGTGACGAAGCGGATCGAGGGCCACACCATCTGCGCCCTCGCCGACGGCGGCGTCTGGCCCGTGCAGGGCCTCATCCGCCACTTCCGACCGGTGATGGAGGAGCGCATCGCCGCCTACAAGCGCGGACGCGTCGCGCCCCTCGCCATGGTCGCGGAGTAGCGCCGTGTCCGACGTGAAGATGCTGAAGGTCTTCGTGGACGACCAGGAGGTCGAGGTGCCCGCCGGCGCCACCGCCCTCCAGGCCGCCGAGATCGCTGGCCGCGAGGTGCCGCGCTTCTGCTACCACGAACGCCTCTCCGTCGCCGGCAACTGCCGCATGTGCCTCATGGAGGTCGAGAAGTCGCCGAAGCCGGTGGCGTCCTGCGCCTTCCCGGTCATGGAGGGCATGAAGATCTTCACCGACACGCCCGGCGTCCGCGCCGCACGCCGTTCGGTGATGGAGTTCCTCCTCGTCAACCATCCGCTGGACTGCCCCATCTGTGACCAGGGCGGCGAGTGCGACCTGCAGGATCAGGCGATGGCCTACGGCGGCGATTCCAGCCGCTACGCCGAGAACAAGCGTGCCGTCGCCGACAAGTATCTCGGCCCGCTCGTCAAGACGATCATGACGCGCTGCATCCAGTGCACTCGCTGCGTCCGCTTCGCCACCGAGGTCGCCGGCGTCCCGGAACTCGGCGCCGTCGGCCGCGGCGAGGCGATGGAGATCACGAGTTACGTCGAAGGGGCGCTGTCCACGGAACTTGCAGGCAACCTCGTGGACATCTGCCCCGTCGGCGCGCTGACCTACCGGCCGCACGCCTACATGTACCGCCCCTGGGAATTGGCGAAGACCGACAGCGTGGACGTGCTGGACGCCACCGGCGCCAACATCCGCGTGGACAGCCGCGGCCCCGACGTCATCCGCATCCTCCCGCGCACGCATGAGGACGTGAACGAGGAGTGGCTCGCCGACCGACCGCGCTTTGCGCACGACGCGCTGAAGAAGCGTCGCCTCGACCGTCCGTGGGTGCGGGAAAACGGCCGCTTGCGCGCCGCGACGTGGCCGGAAGCCTTCACCACCATCGCCGCACGCCTGCGCAACGCCCGTGTCGGCGCCATCGCCGGGGGGCTGGCGGACGCGGAGAGCATCGTCGCCCTGAAGGACCTCATGGCGTCGCTCGGCTCCACCAATCTGGACTGCCGTGAGGACGGCGCCGCGCTCGACACCTCCCAACGTCCCTTCTACCTGTTCAACACGACCATAGCCGGCATCGACCGCGCCGACGCTCTCCTCATCATCGGCGCCAATCCGCGCCTCGAAGCCCCCGTGCTGAATGCCCGCATCCGCCGCCGCGTGATGAACAGCGGGGTGCCCGTCGGCATGATCGGCCCTAGGGCGGACCTGACCTACCCGGTCCGCGCTTTGGGAGACGGGCCGCAGACCATCTCCGCGCTCGCCAACAGCCGCTTCGGCGAGATCCTGCGGAACGCGAAGAACCCGATGGTCCTCGTTGGCCGCGGCGCCCTCGCCCGCCCCGATGGCGCCGCGATCCTGGCCGAGGCGTGGTCCTTGGCGACCTCGCTGAACGCGATCCGAGATGACTGGAACGGCTTCAACATCCTGCACCACGCCGGCGGTCAGGTCGCCGCGCTCGACCTCGGCTTCGTCCCGGGGGAGGGGGGTCTCGACCTCGGCGCCATGCTGAACGGCGGCGTGGACGCCCTCTGGCTCCTCGGCGCCGACGCCTTCGACCCGGCGCTCATCGCCCCCGGCACCTTCGTCACCTACCAGGGCCACCACGGCGACCGCGCCGCCGCCCGCGCCGACGTCATCCTCCCCGGCGCCACCTACCTGGAGAAGGACGGCACCTACGTGAACACGGAGGGCCGCGTGCAGCGCGCCCGCCGCGCCGTCTTCCCGCCGGGCGAAGCGCGCGAGGACTGGCGCATCCTCCGCGCCTTCTCGGAAGTGATCGGCCAGCCGTTGCCCTACGACGACCTGACCGCCATCCGCGCTCGCCTCGCCGCCGTGAACCCGATCTTCGGCGAGGCGGACCGCACTCCGGCCCATGCCGCCGTCACGGGCGCCCCGAGGGCCGGCGGCGCACTCGCCGACGCCCCTTTCACCGAGGCCATCACCGACTACTACCGCGCCGACACCTTCGGCCGCATGAGCGACGTCATGGCCGAATGTTCCGCCGCCCGCGCCGCGCCGGTGCCCGCGATGGCCGCGGAGTAGCGCCGTGTCCGGCTTCCTCGAAACCCCGCTCGGCATCCTGTCGCTCACCGTCGCGCAGACGCTCGCGCTCCTCGTCCCGCTGCTGCTCTTCGTTGCCTACCTCACCTGGGCCGAGCGCAAGATCCTCGGCGCGATGCAGTTGCGGAAGGGCCCGAACGTCGTCGGCCCCTTCGGCCTCCTCCAGCCCTTCGCCGACGCCGGCAAGATGCTGATGAAGGAGACGATCATCCCGGCCGGCGCCTCCCGCGCCCTCTTCATCCTCGCGCCGATGCTCACCTTCACCCTCGCGATGATCGCCTGGGCCGTGATCCCGGTGGGCGATGGCTGGGCCATCGCCGACATCAACGTCGGCGTCCTCTACCTCTTCGCCATCTCATCCCTCGGGGTCTACGGTATCATCATCGCCGGTTGGGCGTCGAACTCGAAATACGCCTTCCTCGGCGCCCTCCGCTCCGCCGCGCAGATGGTGTCCTACGAGGTCTCGATGGGCTTCGTGATCGTCACCGTCCTCCTCTGCGTCGGCTCGCTGAACCTGACGGAGGTGGTGCGCGCCCAGGCCGGGCTGTGGTTCGTCATCCCGCTCTTCCCGATGTTCGTCATCTTCTTCATCTCGACGCTCGCCGAGACGAACCGCGCGCCTTTCGACCTGCCGGAAGGCGAGTCGGAACTCGTCGCAGGATTCTTCGTCGAGTATTCCGCGATGACCTTCGCCCTCTTCTTCCTCGGCGAATACGCGAACATGATCCTCATGTCCGCGCTGACGACGATCCTCTTCCTCGGCGGCTGGCTCCCTCCCTTCGACGTCGCGCCGCTGAACTGGATCCCGGGGCCGCTGTGGTTCATCCTCAAGATCTGCTTCTGCCTCTTCGTCTTCGTCTGGGTCCGCGCGACCTTCCCCCGCTACCGCTACGACCAGTTGATGCGCCTGGGCTGGAAGGTGTTCCTGCCGATCAGCCTTTTCTGGCTCGTGCTGACCGCGGCGGTCCTCAAGATCTTCGGCTGGCTTCCCGCGTGACCGGCCTCATGGAATCCCGATAGATGGCGACGCTCGATCGCGCCGCGAGGAGCCTGCTCCTCATCGAACTCCTCGGCGGCATGTGGCTGACCCTGCGCGCCTTCTTCAAGCCGAAGGCCACGCTGAACTACCCGAACGAGCGCGCCCCCCTCTCCCCGCGCTTCAAGGGCGAGCATGCGCTGCGCCGCTACCCCAACGGCGAGGAACGCTGCATCGCCTGCAAGCTCTGCGAGGCGGTTTGTCCGGCGCTCGCCATCACCATCGAGGCCGAACCGCGCGAGGACGGGTCGCGTCGCACGACGCGCTACGACATCGACATGACGAAGTGCATCTACTGCGGCCTCTGCGAGGAATCCTGCCCCGTGGACGCCATCGTCGAGGGCCCGAACCTCGAATTCGCGACCGAGACGCGCGAAGAGCTGATCTACCACAAGGACAAGTTGCTCGATAACGGCGACCGCTGGGAGCCCATCCTGGCCGCTCGCCTGAAGGCGGATGCGCCCTACCGATGATTCCGACCCTCGCCTTCTATCTCTTCGCCACGGTCCTCGTCGCCTCCGCCGCCATGGTGGTGACGAGCCGCAATCCCGTGCATTCCGTGCTCTTCCTCATCCTCGCCTTCTTCAACGCCGCCGCGCTGTTCCTCATCGCCGGCGCCGAGTTCCTCGCGATGATCCTCGTCATCGTCTACGTCGGCGCCGTCGCCGTGCTGTTCCTCTTCGTCGTGATGATGCTGGACATCGACTTCGCGCGGCTGCGGGAGGGCTTCCAGCGCTACCTCCCGATCGGCGCGACCGTCGGCGGCGTGCTGTTCCTCGAACTGCTCTTCGTCCTCGGCGCCTGGCGCTTCGGCGACACCGCCACCACCCTGCGCGGCGCCCCGCGGCCGGCGGGCGTGAGCAACACCGAGGCGATCGGCCGCATCCTCTACACGGACTACATCTTCATCTTCCAGGCGTCCGGCCTCATCCTCCTCGTCGCGATGATCGGCGCCATCGTCCTGACCCATCGCGACCGCGTCCGCAGCCGCCGCCAGGACATCGCCGCCCAGGTCTCCCGCCGCACCCGCCTGGACATGCAGGACGTGCCGGTCGGCGCCTCCATCGGCCAACTCGGCATCCTTCGCCCGCCGGGGCCTGAGGCGCCGAAGGCCGTGACGCACGAGCCCGCCCACGGGGGGCACCACTGATGGGCGCGGTCGGCCTCGGCCACTACCTCACCGTCGGCGCCATTCTCTTCGTCCTCGGCATCCTCGGCGTCGTGCTGAACCGCAAGAACGTCATCGTCATCCTCATGTCGGTGGAACTCATCCTCCTCTCGGTGAACCTGAACCTCGTAGCCTTCTCGGCCGCGTTGAACGACCTCACCGGGCAGATCTTCGCGATGTTCATCCTCACCGTCGCCGCCGCGGAGGCCGCCATCGGCCTCGCCGTCGTCGTCATCTACTTCCGCAACCGCGGCAGCATCGAGGTGGACGACGTCTCCACCCTGAAGGGCTAGACCGGTGTTCGTCGGCGCCGTCTTCTTCCCCCTCCTCGGGGCCACCCTCGCGGGCCTGTTCGGCCGCTGGCTCGGCGACAAGCCGGCGCAATGGGTCACCGTCGCCTGCATGGTCCTCGCCGCCATCTGCGGCGTCTCCGCCTTTGTCGAGGTCGCGCTCCAGGCCTCCCCCCGCACGATCGTCATCACCGACTGGATCGCCGTCGGCGACCTCACCGTGCAGTGGGCGCTCCGCTACGACACGTTGAGTGCGGTGATGGTCGGGATGGTCACCTTCATCTCGACGCTCATCCACATTTACTCCGTCGGCTACATGTCGCACGACGCGACGCCGCCGCGCTTCTTCGCCTACCTCTCGCTCTTCACCTTCATGATGCTGATGCTCGTCACCGCCGACAATCTCGTCCAACTCTTCTTCGGCTGGGAAGGCGTAGGGCTCGCGAGCTACCTCCTCATCGGCTACTGGTATGAGAAGGAGAGCGCGAACCGCGCGGCGATGAAGGCCTTCATCGTCAACCGCGTCGGCGACGTGTTCTTCATGCTCGGCATGGCGCTGACCTTCTGGACCTTCGGCGAGCTCACCTTCACCGGCATCTTCTCCGGCGTCGAAGCCGCGCGTGCCGCCACCTTCGCCGGCCTGCCGACGCTGGAGGTGATCGCCGTCCTCCTCTTCCTCGGCGCCTGCGGCAAGTCCGCGCAGCTCGGCCTGCATACCTGGCTGCCCGACGCGATGGAGGGCCCGACCCCCGTCTCCGCCCTCATCCACGCCGCGACGATGGTGACGGCCGGCGTCTTCCTCATGGCCCGCATGTCGCCGGTCACGGAGTTCGCGCCGAACGCCCTCGTCCTCGTCACCCTCGTCGGCGCCGCGACCGCCATCTTCGCCGCGACCGTCGGCTGCGTGCAGAACGACATCAAGCGCGTGATCGCCTACTCCACCTGCTCGCAACTCGGTTACATGTTCTTCGCCATCGGCGTCGGCGCCTACCAGGCCGCGATCTTCCACCTCTTCACCCATGCGTTCTTCAAGGCGCTGCTGTTCCTCTCCGCCGGCTCCGTCATCCACGCCATGTCGGACGAGCAGGATCTTCGCCGCATGGGCGGGATCTGGACGAAGATCCCCGTGACCTACGCCGTCATGTGGATCGGCTCCCTCGCCCTCGCGGGCATCCCGTTCTTCGCCGGCTATTATTCGAAGGACATCATCCTGGAGAGCGCCTTCGCCGCGCACACCATTCAGGGCACGATCGCCTTCGTCCTCGGACTCGCCGCCGCCTTCCTCACGGCCTTTTACTCGTGGCGTCTCCTCATCATGGTCTTCCACGGCCGCCCGCGCGCCGACCACCACGTGATGGAGCACGTGCACGAATCCCCGCCCGTGATGCTCCTGGCACTCGTCGTCCTCGCCCTCGGCGCCCTCTTCGCCGGCGCCGCCTTCGAGGAGCTGTTCGTCGGCCACCACGAGGCCGAGTTCTGGCACGGTTCCATCTTCACCGCCTCCACGAACCACGTCCTGCACCACGCGCACGAGGCGCCGGCCTGGGTCGGCCTCGCGCCGCTCGTCATGGCGCTGTCCGGCATCTCGTTGGCCTACGTCATGTACATGTTCGTCCCGTCTCTCCCGGGACGCCTCGCGAACACCTTCCCCGCCGTGTACCGCTTCCTCCTGAACAAGTGGTATTTCGACGAACTCTACGACGCGATCTTCGTCCGCCCCGCCCGCCGCCTCGCGCAACTCCTCTGGCGCACCGGCGACGCCCGGATCATCGACGGGATGCCGAACGGCCTCGCCGCGATCAGCGTCAGCACCGCCCGCGGCGCCACCCGCCTCCAGACCGGCCGCGTCGCCAACTACGCCTTCACGATGATCGCGGGTCTCGTCGTCTTCGTCTCCGTCATCCTGATCGGTTTCGTCCGATGAACGCCGCCGGCTTCCCGCTCCTCTCGCTCCTCACCTTCCTTCCGCTCGCCGGCGTCGCCGCCATCCTCGCGGTGCGCGGGGACGAAGCGACCATCGCCTCCAATGCCCGCTGGACCGCCCTCTGGACGAGCCTCATCGTCTTCGTCCTCTCCCTCATCCTCTGGGTCCGCTTCGACGCCTCGGTGACGGCGCCGCAGTTCGTGGACCGCGCGGAATGGCTGCCGGAGTTCGGCGTCGCCTACCACATGGGCGTGGACGGCATCTCCATGCTGTTCGTCCTCCTCTCCACCCTGCTGACGCCGATCTGCATCCTCGCCTCCTGGGACTCCATCCGGACGCGCGTGCGGGAATACATGATCGCCTTCCTCGTCTTGGAGACGATGATGGTCGGCATGTTCTGCGCCCTCGACCTCATCGTGTTCTACGTGTTCTTCGAGGCGGTGCTGATCCCGATGTTCCTCATCATCGGCGTGTGGGGCGGCGCGCGGCGGGTGTACGCCGCCTTCAAGTTCTTCCTCTACACCCTCCTCGGCTCCGTGCTGATGCTGCTGGCCATCCTCGCGCTCTGGTATCGCGCCGGCTCCACCGACATCGCCGCCCTGCTGGACGCGCCCGTCCCGCCGGCGTGGCAGTATTGGATGTTCCTCGCCTTCTTCGCCTCCTTCGCCGTGAAGGTGCCGATGTGGCCCGTCCACACCTGGCTCCCCGACGCGCACGTGGAGGCCCCGACCGCCGGCTCCGTCATACTCGCGGGCGTGCTGCTGAAGATGGGCGGCTACGGCTTCATCCGCTTCTCCATCCCGCTCTTCCCGGAAGCCGCGGCCTTCTTCGCCCCCTACATCTTCGCGCTGTCGGTCATCGCCGTGATCTACACCTCCCTCGTCGCGCTGGCGCAGGAGGACATGAAGAAGCTCATCGCCTACTCCTCAGTCGCGCACATGGGCATCGTCACCCTCGGCCTCTTCACCTTCAACCAGCAGGGCATCTCCGGCGCGATGTTCACGATGCTCTCGCACGGCATCGTCTCCGGCGCCCTCTTCCTCTGCGTCGGCGTGCTGTATGACCGCGTGCACTCGCGGGAGATCGCGCGCTACGGCGGGGTCGCGAAGATCATGCCGATCTACGCCCTCGTCTTCATGCTCTTCACCATGGCGAGCGTCGCGCTCCCCGGCACCGCCGGCTTCCCCGGCGAGTTCCTCGTCATCACCGGCGCCTGGCGCTCCTCCGCCTGGGTCGCCCTCGGCGCCGCGATGGGCATGATCCTTGGCGCCGCCTACATGCTCTACCTCTACCGCCGCGTGATCTTCTCGAAGATCGACCGCGACGACATCCGCCGCCTCCCCGACCTCTCGGTGCGGGAGGTCGCGATCTTCGCCCCCCTCATCCTCGTCACCCTCTGGATGGGCCTCTACCCCTCCTCCTTCACGAACGTCTGGGAAGCGTCCGTTGCCGCCCTCGTGCAGCGCCACGAAGCGGCCCTCGCCGCCCCCCGTCTCGCGGGCCTCTAGACCATGAACTGGACCCTCGCCCTCCCGGAGATCGCGGTTGCCGTCGCCGGCCTCGCTCTCCTCATGCTCGGCGTGATTCCCCGCCGCGACATGACGCGTCCCGTCACCATCGGCGCCTGCGGTATCCTCCTCGTCGCCGCCGTCCTGGTCATCGGCACGCCCGACGGCACCGCCTTCTCGAACCAGTTCATCTCCGACGCCTTCGCCCGCTTCGCGAAGCTGCTGATCCTGCTCGGCGCCGCTGCCGGCCTCCTCCTCGCGATGGACTGGAACGAGCGTCAGGGCATCGCCCGCTTCGAGTTCGCGATCCTCATCCTCTACGCCACCCTCGGCATGATGGTGATGGTCTCGGCGAACGACCTCATCACCCTCTACCTCGGCCTCGAACTCCTCTCGCTCTCCCTCTACGTCGTCGCCGCCTTCGATCGCGACAACGAGCGCTCCTCCGAGGCCGGCCTGAAGTATTTCGTCCTCGGCGCCCTCGCCTCCGGCCTATACCTCTACGGCGCCAGCCTGACCTACGGCTTCTCCGGCGCCACCTCCTTCTCCGCCATCGCCGCCGCGGTGGGCGACGGGTCGGACCCCTCCGCCGGCCTCATCGTCGGCCTGACCTTCGTCACCGCCGCGCTCGCCTTCAAGATCAGCGCCGTGCCGTTCCACATGTGGACGCCCGACGTCTACGAGGGTGCGCCGACGCCCGTGACCGCCTTCTTCGCCTCCGCCCCGAAGGTCGCCGCCGTCGCGCTGCTCGTCCGCGTCCTCGCCGACCCCTTCGCGAACCTCGCCTCGGAATGGACGAACGTCATCGTCCTCGCCTCCCTCGGTTCCATGGTGCTCGGCGCCTTCGCCGCGCTGAACCAGCGCAACATCAAGCGCCTCATGGCCTATTCCTCCATCGGCCATGTCGGCTACGCCCTGATGGGCCTCGCGGTGGCGGATGACGCCGGCCTCCGCGGCACGCTGCTTTACATGGCGATCTACCTCGTCATGAACGCCGGCACCTTCGCCGTCCTCGTCGCCATGCGCCGCGACGGCCGCGCGCTGGAGGGGGTGGACGACCTCGCCGGCCTCGGCCGCACCGATCCGGCGATGGCGCTGGCGATGGCGATCTTCATGTTCTCGATGGCCGGAATCCCGCCGCTCGCGGGCTTCTTCGGCAAGCTCTACGTCTTCCTCGCCGCGGTTCAGGGCGGGTTCTGGGTGCTCGCGACGGTCGGCGTCCTCACCTCCGTCGTCGGCGCCTACTACTACCTGCGGATCATCAAGGTGATGTATTTCGACGAGGGGACCGGTGCCCTGGACCCCCGTGCCGCGCCGGTGTCCGCCGTGCTGGCCGTTTCCGGCCTGTTCAACGTGTTGTTCTTCGTCTTCCCCGCCCCGCTCGTCGCCGCCGCGGGCGCCGCCGTCGCTGCGTTGGGCGGGTGATGCCGCCGCGATGAACGGCGCGACGGTCACCGCCCTGCCGGAGGGATGGCGCCTCCACGCCTTCGCCGAGATCCCCAGCACCTCCGATCTCGTCCGCCGTCTGGCCGAAGCCGGCGAGCCGGAAGGCCTCGTCGTCCTCGCCACCCGCCAGACCGCCGGCCGCGGCACGTCCGCCCGGTCCTGGTCGTCTCCCGCCGGCAACCTCCACCTCTCCGTCCTGCTGCGGCCATCCGAGCCCGCGCGGACCCTGCCGCAATGGTCGCTCCTGACCGCGCTGGCCGTTCACGACGCCCTCTCGCCATACGTCCCCGCGCGATCGGCCCTGACGCTGAAATGGCCGAACGACATCCTGCTTGACGGCGCCAAGATCGCCGGCCTCCTCGTCGAGGCCGAGGCCGAGGCCGCCCCGGACGCCACCCTCCGCTGGCTCTGCCTCGGCATCGGCGCCAACCTCACCCAAGCCCCGGACCTGCCGGATCGCCCGACCGCCCGTCTTCCGTCCCCCGCACCGGATGCCGCTGCCGTCGCCGCCGGCGTCCTCTGCGCCCTGACGGCGTGGCGCCGCACCCGCCTCACCGAAGGCTTCGCGGCCATCCGCACCGCCTGGCTCGCCCGCGGCCCGCGCCACGGCACCACCCTCGCCGTTTCCGCAGCAGGCCGCACCCTCGCAGGCCTCTACGACGGCCTCGCCGATGACGGTGCCCTCCTCCTCCGCACCGGCGGCCGGGTCCACGCCATCCACGCCGGCGAGGTCCGCGCCTAGACCGCGCCGCCGCGCCCCGCTAACCGCCGGCGCAACGAGAGAGGGGAGGCGACCGATGCTCCTGGCCGTGGACGCCGGCAACACGAACGTCGTCTTCGCCGTCCATGACGGCGAGGAATGGCGCGGCCGCTGGCGCATCGCCACCCGCCCCGACCGCACGAGCGATGAATACGCCGTCTGGCTCCTCGCCCTGCTGAGCCATTGCGGGATGCGCCCCGCCCAGATCACCCGCTGTGCCGTCGGCACGGTGGTCCCCGCCGCGCTCTACAACCTCCGCCGCCTCGCCCGCGAGTGGTTCGACTGCGAGCCCATCGTCGCCCGCGCCTCCCTCGACTGGGGCTTCCGCATCGACGTGGACCGCCCGAACGAGGTCGGCGCCGACCGCCTCCTCAACACCCTCGGCGCCTTCCACCACCACGGCGGCGGCCTCATCGTCATAGACTTCGGCACCGCCACGACCTTCGACGTGGTGGGCGCGAACGGCGACTACGTCGGCGGCGTCATCGCCCCCGGCATCAACCTCTCCATCGAGGCGCTGCACCGCGCCGCCGCCCGCCTCCCGCGCATCGGCATCGGCCGCCCCCAGGCCGTGATCGGCCGCGACACCGTCCCCGCGATGCAGTCCGGCATCTTCTGGGGCTATGTCGGCCTCATCGAGGGCCTTGTCTCCCGCATCCGCGGCGAGCACGGCGCCCCGCTGAAGGTCGTCGCCACCGGCGGCCTCGCCCCGCTCTTCGCCGAGGGCACGACGATCATCGAGAAGACCGACCCCGACATCACCCTCGAAGGCCTGCGCCTGTTGGCGGCGCGCAACCCCAACCCCATCTTCCATCGGACAACGCTACCCGACCTCCTGAAGCCTGAATCGGAATAACCTTTGGTCACGACCGGCGATCTCGCCTTTCTCCCCCTCGGTGGCACGGGGGAGATCGGGATGAACCTCAACGTCTATCGCCTCGATGGCTCCCTCCTCGCAGTCGACTGCGGCATCGGCTTCGGCGGCCCCGGCGCGCCGGAGGCCGAGATCCAGGTCCCCGACCCCGCCTGGCTGTCCGAGCGACGGGACCGCCTCGTTGGCCTCGTCATCACCCACGCGCACGAGGACCACGTCGGCGCCGTCGCCCACCTGTGGCCATTGCTGCGCTGCCCGATCTACGCCTCGCCCTTCGCCAGCGTCGTGCTCCGCCGCAAGCTCGGCGAGGCCGGCCTCCTCCGCGAGGCCGACATCCACACCATCCCGCTCGGCGGCCGCTTCAACCTCGCGCCCTTCGACCTCCAGTTCCTCCGCGTCGCCCACTCCGTCCCGGAATCCCAGGCGCTGGCGATCCGCACGCGGCACGGCGTCATCCTGCACACCGGCGACTGGAAGCTGGACCCCGAACCCCTCCTCGGCCCCCCGACCGACGAGGCCGCCTTCGCCGCCCTCGGCGAGGAGGGCGTCCTCGCGATGGTCTGCGACAGCACCAACGCCCTCGTGGACGGCCATTCCGGCTCCGAGGCGGACGTCCGGCGCGCCCTGACCGAACTCATCGCCGGCCTGTCCGGCCGCGTCGCCGTCGCCTGCTTCGCGACGAACGTCGCCCGCGTCGAGTCCGTCTGCCTCGCCGCGAAGGCCGCGGGGCGCCGCGTCGCCCTCTACGGCCGCTCCCTCCGCAACGCCGAGGCCGCCGCGCGCGAATGCGGCTACCTCAAGAACATCGATCCGTTCCTCGACGAGGAGGAGGCCGGTTACCTCCCGGACGACGAGCTCCTCATCATCTGCACCGGCTCCCAGGGCGAGCCCCGCTCCGCGCTCGCCCGCATCGCCGCCGACACCCACCCCCACATCTCGCTCGGCGAGGGCGACACCGTCGTCTTCTCCTCCCGCAAGATCCCCGGCAACGAGCGCGCCATCCTCAACGTCGAGGCGCAGCTCTCCCGTGCCGGCTGCCGCATCATCACCCCGGACCATGCACCGATCCACGTCTCCGGCCACCCCGCGAAGGACGAACTCCGTCGCCTCTACGCCCTCGTGAAGCCGAAGCACGCCATTCCGGTGCACGGCGAATGGCGTCACCTGCAGGAGCATGCCGCGCTGGCGAAGGAGGTCGGCTCCACCCCGCACCTCATCGAGGATGGCGACATGCTCCGCCTCGCCCCCGGCCGCGTCGAGGTCTCCGAATCGGTCCAGGCCGGCCGCCTCGCCATCGACGGCACCCGCCTCCTCCCGCTCGACGGCGACGTGCTCGGCGCCCGCCGCCGGATGCTGACGGACGGCGTCGTCGTCGGCTCCCTCGCCGTGGACGAGTCCGGCCGGGTCCGCGGCATCCCCCGCATCTCCGCCCCCGGCCTATTCGAGACGGGGGAGGAGACAACGCAGATCGCCAACGACCTCGCCCGCCTCGTTAACGACATGCCCGCGGCGCTGCGGCGTGAGGACGATGCCCTGCGCGAGGCCGCCCGCACCGCGCTCCGCAAGGCGGTCGGCCGGCGCGTGCGGAAGCGCCCGATGGTCGAACTCCACCTCCTCCGGGTCTGATCCCGGAGAGCCGGTCTGGCGGAGGTTGAACTGGATCAGCGGCTGACGCTGCGGCACCGCGTAGGCCACGGGTGGGCCGGTGCGGTAGCCGCGGTCCCGGCGATACGCGTCGCGGCGCCACGCCTCCCGGCGCTGCCACTCGTCCCGACGCCACGCGTCCTCTCGGTGATGCTCCCGCCGGTATCCATGATGACGATGCCCGTCATCGCCGCGGTGCGCGTGGCGCCGTCCGCGCCGCCGGTCGTCGTCATCCGCCGCCGCCGGGGCCGGGGCGAGGGCGCCGCCGAGCAGCAGCGGCGCGGCGAAGGGAATCAGGCGTCGCAACATGGTTCGTTCCTCCGTGGCTCGACGGGTAACGCGCCGCGCCGCTTCCGATCCAGCAGGACGTTCCGATGGGCCTGACCTCCGGCATCGTCGTCTTTTTCCTCGTCTGGTGGACGGCGCTCTTCATCGTCCTCCCGATCGGCATCCGCCCGGACGCCGAGGGCGCCGCCCCCGGCAACTGGCGCGGCGCCCCGACCCAGGTGCGCATCCTGCGAATCGTCCTCCTCAACACCGCCCTGTCGGCCCTCATCTGGCTCTCGCTGCACGCCGTGATCTCCAGCGACTTCCTGTCCTTCCGGTCGGGCTGGCTCGCCATGCCCAACGAATAGGCTGGATTCCGGCCCCGCCGCTAAGCCCTGTCCATCCGTGCGGCAGACCCCGTCCGGACCGCGCATTTTCCCCCCGCGCGGCGCGACAAGACGATGGCGCCGCCCCCGCCCCCCGCGCATTCTCCCTCTCGGGAAGGAGGTCTTCCTCCTTCCGCCGTGTGACTGGCGTTTCCTCCCTAAACTCGGGCCGCTCCTTCGGGGGCGGCCCTTTCTTTTGCCCGCGCGCCCGCCTATGCCCGCGCCACGCCACACCCGGAGCCCCATCGCCCGTGCGCCTTTCCCGCGCCTTCCTGCCCACGTTGAAGGAGACGCCCGCCGAGGCGGAGGTCCTGTCGCACCGCCTCATGCTCCGCGCCGGCCTCGTTCGGCAGACCAGCGCGGGCATCTACGCCTGGCTCCCCCTCGGCCACCGCGTGCTCCGCAAGGTCGCGGAGATCGTGCGCCAGGAGCAGGACAGGGCAGGGGCCCAGGAGATCCTCATGCCGACGATCCAGTCGGCCGACCTCTGGCGCCGCTCCGGCCGCTACGATGGTTACGGCAAGGAGATGCTGCGCCTGACGGACCGGCACGACCGCGAGATGCTCTACGGCCCCACCAACGAGGAGATGGTCACCGACATCTTCCGCGCCTACGCCAAGTCCTACCGCGACCTGCCGCGCAACCTCTACCACATCCAGTGGAAGTTCCGGGACGAGGTGCGCCCCCGCTTCGGCGTGATGCGCGGCCGCGAGTTCCTCATGAAGGACGCCTATTCCTTCGACGTGGACGCCGAGGGCGCCCGCGACTCCTACCGCGCGATGTTCCGCGCCTACCTCCGCACCTTCGCCCGCATGGGGTTGAAGGCCATCCCCATGCGCGCCGACACCGGCCCGATCGGCGGCGACCTGTCGCACGAGTTCATCATCCTCGCGGAGACCGGCGAATCCGTCGTCTACCTCCACCGCGACCTGCTGGCCTTCGACGCGCTGGCGGAGGACGCCACCGACCCCCGCGCCGTGATGGACTTCTGGACCTCCCGTTACGCCGCCACCGACGAGAAGCACGACGAGGAGGCCTGGGCCGCCATCCCCGAGACCGATCGCGTGAGCGCCCGCGGCATCGAGGTCGGCCACATCTTCTACTTCGGCACGAAGTATTCCGCCCCGATGGGCCTGACCGTCGCCGGCCAGGACGGCACCCAGGTGATCCCGGAGATGGGCTCTTATGGTATCGGCGTCTCCCGCCTCGTCGCCGCGATCATCGAGGCCGGGCACGACGACGACGGCATCATCTGGCCGGACGCGGTGGCGCCCTACCGCGTCGCGGTGCTGAACCTGAAAGCCGGCGACGCCAGGACCGACGCGCTGGCCGCCCAGGTCCACGACGCCTTCCCCGACGACGCGGTGCTGGATGACCGCGAGGAACGCGCCGGCGCGAAGTTCGCCGACGCCGACCTCATCGGCTACCCCTGGCAAGCCATCATCGGCCCCCGCGGCGCCGCGAAGGGCGTGGTCGAGCTGAAGCGCCGCGCGACGGGCGAGCGCGTCGAACTCACGCTCGAAGACGCCCTGGCCCGCATCAAGGCTCCCTGATGTTCTCCCCCTTCGAGCGCATGATTGCCTTCCGCTACCTCCGCGCCCGCAAGGGCGAGCGCTTCGTCTCCGTCATCGCCATCTTCTCCCTCGTCGGCATCGCCCTCGGCGTCGCCACCCTCATCATCGTCATGTCCGTGATGAACGGCTTCCGGCAGGAGTTGCTCGGCCGCATCCTCGGCCTCAACGGCCACCTCGGCGTCTATGCCGCCGCGCAGGGCAACCTGGCCGACTTCGACGACATCGCCACCCGCATCCGCCGCCTCCCCGAGGTGATCTCCGCCACCCCCATCGTCGAAGGCCAAGTTCTCTTCACGAGCGAGTCCGGCGCCGCCGCCGGCGGCCTCGCCCGCGGCATCCGCCCAGAGGACCTTCGCGCCCGCCCGCTCATCGCCGGCAACATCCGCGCCGGCGACCTCGCCAACTTCCAGGGCGACGACGCCATCGTCATCGGCGCCCGCCTCGCCCGCCGCATGAACATCAACGTCGGCGACAAGCTCACCCTCGTCTCGCCCCAGGGCCGCACCACGGTGATCGGCACCATCCCCCGCCTCCGCGCCTACACCGTGGCCGCGACGTTCGAGGCGGGGATGCAGGAATACGATTCCACCTACGTCTTCCTGCCGCTCCCCGCGGCCCAGATCTACTTCCAGGCGAGGGACGCCGCGACGCAGGTGGAGGTCTTCGTCCGCGACCCCACTCGCGTCCGCGAGGTCTCCCGCGCCATCTGGAACGCCACGCACGACCGCCCCGTCCGCATCCTCGACTGGCAGGACAGCAACTCGTCCTTCTTCAACGCGGTGCAGGTGGAGCGGAACGTGATGTTCCTCATCCTCACCCTCATCATCATCGTGGCCGCCTTCAACATCGTCTCGTCCCTCATCATGCTCGTGAAGGACAAGGGGCGGGACATCGCGGTGCTGCGGACCGTCGGCGCCACGAAGGGCGCCATCCTCCGCATCTTCCTCCTCGCCGGCGCATCCATCGGCGTGGTGGGCACGCTGATCGGCTTCTTCATCGGCCTCATCTTCTGCCTCAACATCGAGAACATCCGGCAGTTCCTGCAATCGCTCACCGGCACCGAACTGTTCTCCGCCGAAATCTACTTCCTCACCCGCCTTCCCGCCGTCGTGAACCCGATGGAGGTCGCGCAGGTCGTCGGCATGGGCCTCGGCCTGTCGCTCCTGGCGACGATCTATCCTTCCTGGCGCGCCGCCCGCCTCGATCCCGTCGAGGGCCTGCGGAATGCCTGAGGCCCCCCTGGTCCTCCGGGGCGTCGAGCGCCGCTACCGCACCGAGGCCGGCGACCTCCCCGTCCTCTCCGGCGCCGACCTGACGCTGGAGGCCGGCGAGATCGTCGCCCTCGTCGCCCCCTCCGGCACTGGCAAGTCCACCCTGCTGCATACCGCCGGCCTGCTGGAACGCCCCGACGGGGGCACCGTGACCGTGGAGGGCCGCGACGCCGGAACGCTGGACGACGACGCCCGCACCACCATCCGCCGCGACACCATCGGCTTCGTCTACCAGTTCCACCACCTCCTCCCCGAGTTCACCGCGGAGGAGAACGTGATCCTCCCGCAACTCGCCGCCGGCCGTCCCCGCGCCGAGGCCGCCGCCCGCGCCCGCGAGATCCTCACCGCCTTCGGCCTCGCCGCCCGCCTGGATCACCGCCCCTCGCGCCTCTCCGGCGGCGAGCAGCAGCGCGTTGCCATCGCCCGCGCCCTCGCCAACGCCCCCCGCATCCTCCTCGCCGACGAGCCCACGGGGAACCTCGACGCCGGCACCGCGGACCGCGTCTTCGACCAACTCCTGGAGGCCGCCCGGGGCAGGGGCCTCGCCGCCCTCATCGCCACCCACAACCCCGCCCTCGCCGCGCGGATGGACCGGGTCGTCACGCTGCACGAAGGCCGCATCGTGTCCGCCTGACACTGCCGCCGGGCTGCCGAGACGCCTATATTCGGGAGGTGCCCGAGTCCTTCGTCCACCTCCACGTCCACTCCGCCTATTCGATGGCCGAAGGCGCCATCAAGGCCGACAAGCTACCGGCCCTCGCGCGCAAGGACGGCATGCCCGCCCTCGCCCTGACCGACACGGCCAACCTCTTCGGCGCCCTCGAATTCTCCGGCTACGCGACGAAGGAGGGCGTGCAGCCCATCCTCGGCTGCCAGCTCTGGCTCAAGCGCGATAACGACGAGCGCGACCCGATCAAGCGCGTCCCGGACCCCGTGGTCGCCCTGGCGATGGACGCCCGCGGCCTGGACAACGTCCAGCGCCTCTCCTCCCTTGGCTTCCTCGACAGCGAGGCGAGCAACAAGCCCGCGATCACCCTCGACCAGCTCCGCGCCCACGAGGCCGGGGTAACGCTCCTGACCGGCGGCACTCACGGCGCCGTCGGCCAACTCCTCCTCGAGAGCCGCAAGCCCGCCGCCGAATCCCTGATGGCGTCGCTGAGGGAGGCCTTCGGCGACCGACTCGCCGTCGAACTCCACCGCCACGGCACCGACGACGACCGCCACGCCGAGCACGGGCTGCTCACGCTGGCCGAGGCGATGTCCCTCCCCATCGTCGCCGCGAACGACGTGTATTTCGCCACCGCCGCGATGCACGAGGCGCACGACGCCCTGTTGTGCATCGCGGAAGGCCGCACCATCGCGATGCCCGACCGCCGCCGCGTCACGCCGGAGCACTGGTTCAAGCCCGCCAAGGCCATGCGCGCGCTGTTCGCCGACCTGCCGGACGCCGCCGACAACACCCTCGCCATCGCGCGCCGCTGCGCCATCATGGCCGAGAAGCGCAAGCCCGTGCTGCCCCTCTGCCCGAAGGTGCGCCCCGGCATGACCGAGGCCGACACCGTCCGCGAAATGGCCGTCGAGGGCCTGGAACGTCGCCTGAATGCCCAGAACACGCCGCAATCCGACCGCCTCACCTACCGCGACCGCCTCGCCTTCGAACTCTCGGTGATCGAGGGCATGGGCTTCGCGGGCTACTTCCTCATCGTCGCCGACTTCATCCAGTGGGCGAAGGCGCACGACATCCCCGTCGGCCCCGGCCGCGGCTCGGGCGCCGGCTCCGTCGCCGCCTGGGCGCTGACGATCACCGACCTCGACCCCCTCCGCTTCGGCCTGCTGTTCGAGCGCTTCCTCAACCCCGATCGCGTGTCCATGCCGGACTTCGACATCGACTTCTGCCAGGACCGCCGCGACGAGGTCATCCAGTACGTCGTGCGGGAATACGGCGCCGACCGCGTCGCCCAGATCATCACCTTCGGCCGCCTCCAGGCGAAAGCGGTTGTGCGCGACGTCGGCCGCGTCATGGGCCTGCCCTACGGGCAGGTGAACAAGATCGCCGAACTCATCCCCTTCAACGCCGCGAAGCCCCCCACCCTCCAGGAAGCGCTGGACTCCGAACCCCGCCTCCGCGAGATGCGCGCGGAGGAGAACGTCGACCGCCTCATCGGCACCGCGCTGCACCTCGAAGGCCTCTACCGAAACGCCTCCACCCACGCGGCTGGCGTGGTCATCGGGCGGGAGCCGCTGATCGGCACCGTCCCCCTCTACCGCGACCCGCGCTCCGAGATGCTCGTCACCCAGTACTCCATGAAATACGTGGAGGACGCGAGCCTCGTGAAGTTCGACTTCCTCGGCCTGAAGACGCTCACG
>CAXVWQ010000090.1:0-21233 GCA_964263755.1 Roseomonas sp.
GGCACCCCGTTCTCCCGCAGGAACCCCTCCACCGTCTCCCCGCGGATCGCGAAGTTGATGTTCTGCGGCACCGTCCCCGTCGCCCGCAGCACCGCCAGGTCGTTCACCCGCGCCTGCACCACCCCGATCACCCCGCCGGAATCGTCCAGCACCGGACCGCCGGAGTTCCCCGGCTGCACCGGCGCCGTGATCTGGAAGTGCGACGTGCTCCCCCCGAACCCCGCCTGCGCCGAGACGATCCCCGCCGTCAGGTTCAGCCCCGTCGACAGCGGCGACCCCCCGTAGGGATACCCCAGCACCACCACGTTCTCCCCGAGTTCCGTCGTGCCCCGCGCGTTGAACGGCAGCGTGGTGGAGGAGGGCCGCGCGGCCCGCAGCAGCGCGAGGTCGCGGACGGGGTCGGCGGCCACCACCGTCAGCGCCCCACCCCGGTCGTCCTGCAGCGCCGCGCAGCCCGCGACGACGTGGGCGTTCGTCACCACCCGCCCCGGCGCCACGTGGAACCCGGTGCCGGAGGAGCGCGGCCGCAGGGTCACGGGGCCGCTCGCGACGGGAGCGCTCACGAGGGGACCGCCCGCGGCGGGCTTGCCGGACGGCCCGGCGCCCGGCCCGGCCGAGATCGCCGCGCCCGTGCCCGGCGGGGCGGGCACGAAGCGGGGCGCCGCGGACGCGAAGCCCCGCCCCGGAACCGGCGTGTCGTAGGCCGCCTCGGGACCGGATGCCTCGTAAACCACCCCCGGCGCCGCGCAGCCCGTCAGGATCGCCGCCACCGCCACGCCCGCCAGAACCACCGAACGGTGCATCGCCCGTCACCCCCATGAGGATACCGCGTGCCGCGCGATGTTTGTCGTCGCGCCCGGCGCGGCAAGGCCGGGGAGCCGCCGTGTTACCCCGCGTAACCGGCGTTTCCCCGCGGCCCCGACCCTTGCGGCGGGGCACGGGCACGGCCTTATCCGCGGGCATGGCCCCGCCCCGACGCGCGCGCTCCCCCTGGCGCTGGTTCCGCCGCGCTCTCGCGGTGGTCGTGGCCATTCCCCTCATCGCCGCGGCCCTGGCCGCCGCCGCGATCTACGCCACCCTCCCCGGCACCGAGGCGGCGCTCCGGATCGCCGCCCTCTCCCGCCCCGTCGAGGTCGTGTTCGACGGCCGCGGCGTCCCCACCATCCGTGCCGCGAACGAGCGGGACGCGGCGGCGGCGATGGGCGTTCTGCACGCCCGCGACCGCCTGTTCCAGATGGAGATGCTGCGCCGCGGCGCCTCCGGCCGCCTGTCCGAGATCGCCGGCGCCTCGACGCTGCGGCTGGACCGCACCGTCCTCACCCTCGGCCTCCGCCGCCGCGCCGAGGCCGACCTGGCGTTCCTCCCCGCCGACACCCGCGCCCTGCTGGACGCCTACGCCGCCGGCGTGAACGCCTGGGTGAACGCCCGCGGCCGTTTCGCCGCCCCCGAGTTCCTCGTCCTCGGCCGGCCGGAGCCCTGGACACCGGTGGACTCGCTCCTCTTCGGCAAGGTGATGGGCCTTTGGCTCTCCGGCTCGTACCGGACCGACCTGGAACGCGCCCGCCTCGCCCGCACCCTGTCGCCCGAACGCCTCGCCGACCTCTGGCCCGCCGACGACACCCCCGGCCGCGCCGACCTCGCCGCGCTGCCTCCCACGCGCCATGGGTCCGCCCTCGCCGCCGCGGACCTCCCCCCGGCGCGCCACCTCGACACCCTCCTCGCCGCCCTTCCCGCCTGGGGCAGCGGCGCCCCCTTCCCCCCCTCCGCCTCCAACGCCTGGGCCATCGCGGGCGCCCGGTCCGTGTCGGGCGCCCCCCTCCTCGCCGCCGACCCGCACCTGGGCTTCACCGCTCCGATCCTCTGGTATCTCGCCCGGGTCGAACTTCCGGACGGCCGCTACGTCGCGGGCGCCACCGCCCCCGGCGTCCCCCTCGTCGTGATCGGCCGCAACGACCGCCTCGCCTGGGGCTTCACCACCACCCACTCCGACACGCAGGACGCCTTCGTCGAACGCCTCTCCGGCCGCGATGCCTACGAGACCCCCGACGGTCCCCGCCCCTTCACGGTGCGGGAGGAACGCATCCCCGTCCGCGGCCGCCCCGACGAGGTGCTGCGGGTGCGCGAGACCCGCCACGGCCCCGTCATCTCCGACCTCGACGACGCCCCGCCCGGCGACACCGTGATCGCGGTCGCCATGGCCAACCTCGCGCCGGAGGACACCGCCGCCCTCGGCCTCCACCGCCTCAACCGCGCCCGCGACGTGACGGAGGCGCGGGCCGCCGCCGCCCTCATCACCTCCCCGCCGCAGAACCTCATGCTGGCGGATGCGGAGGGCGGGATCGCGATGATCCTGACGGGCCGCACCCCCGTCCGCGCCTCCGGCGACGGCGCCCTTCCCGTCGCCGGCCACGACGGCGCCGCCGACTGGACGGGCTGGGTGCCTTTCGACGCCCTCCCCCACGTCGTCTCCCCCGGGTCCGGCGCCGTGGTGAACGCCAACAACCGCGTCCAGCCCGCCGGTGCCGAGGTTTTCCTCGGCCGCGACTGGTTCGGCGACTGGCGTTTCCGGCGCATCGGCGACCTCCTGCGCCAGCGCTCCCTGCACGATGCCCGCGACATGGCGGCGATGCAGGTCGACGCCCTCTCCCTCTTCGCCCGCGAGACCCTGCCGTTCCTTCTCTCCCTCCGCCGCCCCTCCTGGCCCGCCGGGGACGCCCGCGACCTCCTCCTCGGCTGGGACGGCTCGATGACGCCCGATGCACCGCAGCCCCTTGTCTTCAACGCCTGGTGGCGCGAGTTCGGTGCCCTCGCCCTGGAGGCCGGCGGCGTTCCCCGAGGCTCCTGGAACCCGGGCGCCGAGTTCGTCCGCCACGTCCTCACACCCGCCGGCGCCCCCTGGTGCGGCGAGGCGGGGTGCGCCGCCCTCGCCACCCGCGCGCTCGAAACCTCCGTCGGGACCCTGATGACCCGCTACGGCGGCCGCCCCTCGGAATGGCGCTGGGGCGACGCCCACCGCGCCCGGTTCGAGCACCCCCTCCTCCGCCTCGCCCCCCTCATCGGCCCCGCCCTCCGCATCGAGGCCGCGACCCCCGGCGACGGCGAGACGGTGAACCGCGGCGGCGCGGCGCGCGACCTGTCGCACGTCCACGGCCCCGGCCTCCGGATGGTCGCCGACCTCGGCCGCGCCGCCGATCATCCCGACGCGATCCGCGCCGTCATCGCCACGGGGCAGTCGGGAAACCCCTTCTCTCGTCGCTGGCGCGACTGGAACGCCGACTGGGCCGCGGGCCGCCTGCCATCACTGCTCGAGGGCGGCCGGGTCCACGCCCGCATCCGCCTGGACCCCTGATGCGACGCTTCGGAGGCCCGTCGTGGCGGCCCGGTCCGGCGAAACCCGCCGCGAATCCCGCGCGCCCCGTGGACGCGCCGCCCGCGCTCGCCGATGATGCCGCCGCGATGCACCACCGCGCCGGCCGCCGCCCGCAGTTCTTCTACACGACCGCCCCCCTCCCCTGCCCCTACCTCCCGGGCCGGACGGAGCGGAAGATCGTGACCGAACTCTCCGGCGCCGAGGGCGAGGCGCTGCACGACCGCCTCTCCCGCGCCGGGTTCCGCCGCTCCCACAACATCGCCTACGCCCCCGTCTGCCCGGGCTGCCAGGCCTGCGTTCCCATCCGCATCGTGGTCCGCGAGTTCCGGCCGAACCGCACCCAGCGGAAGATCATGAAGGCGAACGCCGACCTCGTCGTCCACGAGGTCCCGGCCCGCGCCACCGCGGAACAATTCTCCCTCTTCCAACGCTACCAGCGCGCCCGCCACGGCGACGGCGACATGGCCGCCATGGGCTACTACGACTACCGCGCGATGGTGGAGGACACGCCCATCTCAACCGCGATGCTCGAGTTCCGCGACCCCGCCGACCGCCTCGTCGGCGCCTGCCTCACCGACTGGCTCGGGGACGGCCTCTCCGCCGTCTACTCCTTCTTCGACCCGGCCATGGCGTCGCGCTCCCTCGGCACCCAAGCGATCCTGCACCTCGTCAACCGCGCCCGCGAACTCGGCCTGCCCCACGTCTACCTCGGCTACTGGGTGCCGCAGAGCGCCAAGATGGCCTACAAGGCCCGCTTCTTCCCGAGCGAGATCCTGACCGCCGGCTCCTGGCACCGCCTCGCCGGCGACGCCCCGCCGGTGGAGGCCTTCGTGCCGGAGAGCGTGGGCTGAGCGTCGGCTGAGCCGCTACGCCGCGTAGGCCACCGTGCTGCCGTCCTGCCCGCGCGTTGAATACCCCAGCCACGTGCCGGACGCGTCGTAGCGGGATTCCGAATACGGCGCCTCCGGGATGCGCCAGCGCGTGATCCCCGGCCCTGCCGCCTCCTGCCGCAGCGGCACGTGGCGCTGGCCGTTGAAGGCCTCGAACAAGGGCCGCCCGAGGGTCGTCGGGTCCCACCACGACAGCGGCGCCGCCTCCGCCGGCAGGCGGACCGGCCCGCCGGGGGCACCCTCGGCGATCAGGCCGTTCCCGTCGCGCCGCACCGTCAGCGTCCCCGGCGTGCCGTTCCGATCCGACCGGGAGCGAAGGCCGACGAGGCGCGTGCCCTCCCAGGTCTCGGTGAAGCTGTGGGTGTAGCGATACACCACGAACCCCGCGAGCCGGACCGCCAGTTCCACCTCGTTCGCCGCCACCCGCGCGTCCGGCGGGCCGGAGACGGTGACGCGGTGCGTGCCGATCGGCGTGCCGTCGCGCAGGATGCGCCAGTTATACCCGCCCGGGGGCACCGCCGCCCGCGCGCCGGACCGGGCGTCGTGGACCGACGAGGCCACCAGGGCCGGCGCGGCGAGGAGGAGGCGGCGGGGGACGCGTGGCATCATCCCGCCTCCATGCCGGGCCGGGCCGCCCGGCTCAAGTCACGCCCGCTTGGGGAGTCGGACGTTTGCGGGCAGGACGGGGCATGGCACGATGCCGGCCGATGCACCGCCTCATCCTCCTGCGGCACGCGAAGTCCACCTGGGACGATCCCGCGCTGTCGGACCACGCGCGCCCGATCAACGCGCGCGGGCGACGGTCCGTCGCCGTCATGGCCGCGGCGATGCGGGAGCACGGGCTGCTGCCGCCGGACCTCGTCGTCGTCTCCTCCTCCCGCCGGACGCTGCAGACGATGGAGGCCCTCGGCCCGCTGGAGGGAGCCCGCATCGAGGTGCTGGACGACCTCTACCTCGCCCCCCGGGACCGCATGCTGGAGGCGTTGCGGGAGGTCCCGGACTCCGCCGGCACCGTGCTGCTCATCGCCCACAATCCCGGCCTGCACGACCTGGCGCTGGAGCTGGCCGGCGACGCGCTGGACGATTCCGGCGGGGGCGCCTTGCGCGGGGCCTACCCGACCTGCGGGATGGCGGAGTTCGCGGTGTCCGGCGCCTGGGGCGGCCTGCGCGCGGGACGGGCGCGCCTCACCCGTTTCCTCGCCCCCTCCGACCTTCCCGAACCGGCCGCGTGAGCCCGGGGACAGGGATGGGACCACCACCGGGGCAACGAACGGCCCCGCCCGCCGTCCCGGCCGCCGGCGAAGGGCCTGTCGCGAGCGTGGCGCCGGAGGCGGTGGGGGCGCCCGCGGGCGCCGCCCCGTCCGCCGATGACGCCCCTGGCCGGTCCGCCGAACCGGACGCCGCCGCGGCACCGCACCGCGGCGGGGACGGGAGCACGCCGGGCGAGGCATCCGCCGACGTGGGCCGCCCGGTCGGCACCTTCGCCGCCGAGGCCGCCATCCGTCCGGACGTCGTGCCCCGCCTGTTCCGGCTGCCCGTCCTCGCCGGCTGCGTCATGGGACGCGCGATACCCGAAACCGTCCTGTGGCTCGACACGGCCGACGCGATCCTGGCCGCCGCCGGGGTGCTGGAGGAGCGGCCCGGCCACGGTCCGCCGGCCCGCGTCACCCTCTCCGCGCGCGGCGCGCCGGTCCGGCCGGGTGACCTGCCAGAGGCCGGAACCGCGCCCCTCTTACCCCTCGCGGGGTGGGAGGGGCGTCGGCGGGAGGGTGTCCTGGCGTCGCCGGAGGGCCCGGTGACGATCACCTTGCGCTGGGGACGGGTCCGCGCCGCGGCGGCCGAGGCGGAACACGCGCGCCTGCGCCTGGACGGCCCCGCCTCGGCCCTGCGCCGCATCCTGGAGGCGCTGGCGGAGGATGCGGAGGCGAGGCCGGTCTCGACCTCCCTCGCCGCCGAGGGGCTCGCGCTGTCGCTCGGACGGCCGACGCCGACCGGGGAGCCGGACGCGGCGGACCCGACGGACCTCGATTCCCTCGCCGCGTCGGTGCTGGACGAGGCGGCGGACGCCCTGATGCACCACGCCGCGACGGCCGCCGTGGAGTCGGGCCCCGAGGCGGTGCACCGGATGCGCGTCGCGATCCGCCGCCTGCGCGCCGGCCTGCGGGCCCTGCGGCCGGTGGCGGACTGCGGGGAGACCGAGGCGCTGGCGCGGGAGGCCGCCGCCCTCGCTCGCCTCCTCGGACCGGCGCGCGACCTCGACGTCTTCCTCGCCGGCATCGCCGCGTCGGTCGCCGACGCGACCGACGGCGGGGGCGGTCCGGATGCCCGGATCGTCTCCCTCCTGCGGCGCGGGGCGGTGCGCCGGGCGGAGGCCTACGCGTCGCTGCGGACGGCGCTCGACGGGCCGGGGTTCCGCCGGCTGCTGTGGTCCCTGCGGCTGACGGCGATGGAGCGGCCGTGGCGACGGGCGGGCGAACCGGCCCCACCCGCGAAGGCCCATGCCGCCGCGGTGCTCGGGCGTGCCTGGCGCCGCACGCGGCGCCGGGCGAAGCGGCTGGGGGATCCGCCGAACGCGGCGGCGCTGCACGAGGTGCGCCTCGCGGCGAAGGGCCTCCGCTACGGCGCGCGGCTGTTCGCGCCGCTCTGGCCGGCGAAGGCGTCCCGGCGCTTCCTGGGCCACCTGTCGGCCCTGCAGGACGCCCTCGGCGAGGCCAACGACGCGGCGGTGGCGCGGGAGGTCGCATCCTCGCTCGTCGCCCGCGACTCGCGGCGCGCCTGGGCCGCCGGGCTGGTCGAGGGCTGGGCCCTCGCCGACGCCGGCCGGGCACGGCGCCGGGCGGCGAAGGCTTGGCGGCGCATGCGCCGGGCGGCCCCCTTCTGGGCGGCGAGCGCACCCGGAGGTTCGGCTTGAAACGGCCCCCCCGCCCGGGCTACCCCGTGCCATCGTGTTGCCACGCCGTCGCATCTTCCGTTCCGCCGCTTCCCCCCGTGCCTGGCGCGGGCCTCTGCTCGCGCTCGGGCTCGCCGCCGGTGCCGCCGTCCTCGTCGGCGTCGGCGGGTCGGGGTCGCTCCTCGGGCGGTCCCCGGCGGCCCCGGAATGGGCATCGCCCGCCGCCGCAGTCCGCGTCGTCGATGGGGAGACGCTGCGGCTGGACGACCGCGTGGTGCGGCTCGCCGGCGTCGGTGCCCCACCGCGCGGCGAGGCGTGCCGGGACGGGGCGGGCCGGTCGCTCGATTGCGGCGCGGGGGCCGCCGAGGCCCTGTCCCGCCTCCTGGCCGGTCGGGACGTGATGTGCCGCATCACCGGCCACGACCGGGCGGGGCGCGCGCTCGGGCGCTGCGTCGCCCTCAGCGTGACCGGGCCGGTGGACGTGAACGCCGCCCTCGTCTCCGCGGGGTGGGCGCTCGCCTCGGGTTCCGACCTCGCCGCCCAGCAGGGCGGCGCGCGGTCCGCCGGCGCCGGCTACTGGTCCGCCCTCGCGACGCCGCCGGCCGGGTGGCGCGAGGCCCGCTGACCGCGACGCCCGGCAGGACCGACCGGGCGCGGATGGACAAGCCGCAAGTCCGGACTATCTTGCGGCGCACCATGACGGGCTCCCGTTCGCGGATCCGGGCCCGCCGCCGACCACCCCCGCCGTCCACCCGGCGGAAGAGGATCACTCCATGACGGACGGACCCGCCACCGGCCCCGGCTCCCCTGGCGCCGGCTCGCTGACCATCACCCTCGACGGCACGAACCGCTCGATCCGCGCCCCGCTGGTGCCGGCGACGGTCGGGCCGCCGGTCGCGGACATCCGCAAGCTCTACGGCGACCTCGGGGTCTTCACCTTCGATCCGGGCTTCGGGATGACCGCGGCCTGCGAGAGCAAGATCACCTACATCGACGGCGACGCGGGCATCCTGCTCTACCGCGGCTATCCCATCGACCAGCTCGCGGAAGGGTCGGACTTCGTCGAGGTCTGCTACCTCCTGCTCAACGGCGAGCTGCCGACGGGCGCGGAACTCGCGGACTTCCGCCGCCACGTGACGATGCACACGATGGTGCACGAGCAGATCCGGCGCTTCTACGACGGCTTCCGCCGCGACGCGCACCCCATGGCGATCCTCTGCGGCGTGGTCGGCGCGCTGTCCGCCTTCTACCACGACGCGCTCGACATCTCCGATCCGCGGCACCGGGAGATCTCCGCCTTCCGTCTCATCGCGAAGGTGCCGACGCTCGCGGCGATGGCCTACAAGTATTCCATCGGCCAGCCCTTCGTGTACCCGCGCAACGACCTGACCTACGCCGAGAACTTCCTCTACATGCTCAACGCCGTTCCGGCGGAGGAGTACAAGGTCAACCCGATCCTCGCCCGCGCGATGGACCGCATCCTCGTGCTGCACGCGGACCATGAGCAGAACGCGCCCACCTCGACGGTCCGGCTCGCGGGCTCGACGGGCGCCAATCCCTACGCCTGCATCGCGGCGGGGATCGCCGCCCTCTGGGGGCCCGCGCATGGCGGCGCCAACGAGGCGGTGCTGAAGATGCTCGACGAGATCGGCTCGCCGGAGAACATCCCGGGCTTCATCGAGAAGGTGAAGGACAAGAACTCTCACGTGAAGCTCATGGGCTTCGGCCACCGGGTGTACAAGAACTTCGACCCCCGCGCGAAGATCATGAAGGAGACCTGCCACGAGGTGCTGACCGAACTCGGCATCCGGGACGAGCCGCTGCTCGACATGGCGATGGAGATGGAGCGGATCGCGCTGCACGACGACTACTTCGTGTCGCGCAAGCTGTACCCGAACGTGGACTTCTATTCCGGCATCATCCTGAAGGCGATGGGCATCCCCACGAGCATGTTCACTGTGCTGTTCGCGGTGGCCCGCACCGTCGGCTGGGTGAGCCAGTGGAAGGAGATGATCGAGGATCCGTCGCAGCGGATCGGGCGCCCGCGTCAGGTCTACACCGGCGCGACGACGCGCGATTACGTCGCCGTCGACGGGCGGGGTTGAGACGCCGCCGACGGTCCGTCACGCTACGGGCGTGAAGGCGGGCCTTCCGGGTGGCGGGGGCGCTTGTACGGGCGCCCGCATTCGAAGTCCGCTGGCCAACGCTGGCGCGGCAGCGGCCGTCGACGGTTACGGATCGGGGTGGTCAGCGAGACGGGGCGTGTAGTTCCGCGAGGATGAGGGTCAGGAGTCTCTCCGTCTCCTCCAGCCCCTTCTCGCGCGCATAGATCGCGAAGTCCTCGATGGCCGCCACTGCCGTGGCAAGGCACAGTGGACGCACGGGCGATCGGCCTAGATCGGTATGCGCGCTGAACATCCTGTTTCCAACCTCCCGACGACGCGAGGTCACTATCGCGTCTCGGTTGTAAAAAAGAAACCAACACGCGTCTCGCGCGATAGGTGCGATATCGCGGCTAAACCACTAAAGCAATTATGAAAGGCATGTGCCCCGGAAATGCATCCCGGATCACGAATCATTTCTGACGCTCTAAGAAAGTCTCCTCAGTCCTCGGTTTCGCGAGCGGTCGCGATCGGCGTCACGCCGTGCCGCGTCCGCTGTTCCGGCATGCTCACGCGCACCGCAGCCGCCAGGCGGACCCGCATCTCCATATCCGGCACGATCCTCCCGTCCACCGACGGAGCGTTCGCCAGCACGTCGCCCAGGTCGGCCTGGATGCGCCGCAACACCTCGACGCGCGTCTCGTGCGGCAGGTGGGCGAGGAGGCTCGTGATCGCCGCCTCCACCGCCTGATCCAGCACGTCGCCATCGCTGCCACGCCGTCGCTTGTCCTGCATTCCGCCTCCGCCGAAGGATCGTGCGCGACGCTGCGCACGTTCGTCAGCGTCGCCCAGATGGTGAGATGCCATCCCCCTTGAAGGGGGCAAGCGCGTTCATCCGGCCTGGCTTACCGGGTCGTGCCCGCGAAGGCCAACATCGCCGGCACCGCCATCTCACGCGACGCGTCGGGCGCGCGGGCATCGTGGTCAAGCCTCCATCGCGATCTCCGAGGTGAAGGGTCCCGCCAACCTTGAGAGGATGACGGCCGGGGGTGACCGGAGCGTGAAGGCACGCTTGGCCCGCGGCGTCGGCCCGTTCGCCCGTCTACCGCGGACTCGCACGCTGCGGCGCCGCAGCGCCGGAGGACAACCGCGTGTTCCTCCTTCCGCGCCCTCCCGGTCGTGACCGCCGGCGACCGTCGCGGTCGGAATGGCCTGCCTCATCCCCCGCCCCCCGCTCGCCGCGCGGCGCGTCATCGAAAGGTCATCCGTCCCCCCTGCCGCACGGGCCGGGAGGACGGTATGCCCCCGGGGACCAAGGGGGAACGCCCATGCGCCGTCGCCATCTCCTCGCCGGGATCCCGGCAATCGCCGCGGTACCGCGCGCCCGGGCGCAGGGCGCGGTCTCGGGGCCGCTCGTGCTCTACACGAGCCAGCTGGAGCCGGACGCGGCGGCGACGGTGGAGGCCTTCCGCCGGCGCCATCCCGGCGTGACGGTGGAGTGGGTGCGCGGCGGGACCGGCCAGATCATGCCCCGCCTCCGCGCCGAGATCGCCGCCGGCAGCCCCCGCGCCGACGTGCTGCTGCTCGCGGACAGCCTGACGATGGAGGGGCTGAAGGCCGAGGGCCGGTTGCGCCGCTCCCCGGAAGTCTCGCCCGGGGGCGTGCCGGCGGACCGGGTGGACCCGGACCGCACCTATTTCGGCACGAAGCTCATCACCACGGGCATCGTGGCGAACGCGCGGGCGCCCTTCGTGCCGCGCCGCTGGGCCGACCTGCTGGAGCCCCGGGCGCGCGGGCAGGTCGCGATGCCCGCGCCCGCCGTCTCAGGCGCCGCCGCCATCCACGTGCTGACGCTGCAGCAGAGCGCGGCGCATGGCTGGGACTACCTCACCGCCCTGGCGCGGGGCGGGCTGCAACCGCGGGGCGGCAACGGGGCGGTGGTGACGGCGGTGGCCGGGGGCGAGCGCGCCTTCGGCATCGTCATCGACTACCTGCCGATCCGTGAGGCCGCCCGCGGCGCCCCCCTTCGTTTCGTCTTCCCGGAGGATGGGGTCTCGGCGGTCACGGAGCCGGCCGCGATCCTCTCGACCAGCAGGAACCCCGCGGCGGCGGTCGCCTTCGTGGACTTCCTCCTGTCGCGTGAGGGGCAGGAGCTGGCCTCGCGCCAGGGATTCCTCCCGGCCGATCCGGGCGTGCGGCCGCCGGAGGGCTTCCCCGACCCCGCGACCATCCGCGTGCTGCCCCTGGACGCCCGCCGGGCGGCGGCCGAGAGCGAGGCGGTGCTGCGACGCTTCGGATCGCTCGTCGAGTAGCCGTGCGGGCGGCGGGCGGCGGGACCACTCCGGGGGGCGGCGGGCTCCTCGCCTTCGCGCTGGGGTGGATCGGGCTCGTCTCGATCCTTCCCCTGCTGCGCCTCTCGGCCGAGGCGGTGCTGGGGCCCGTGGCGGCGATCGGCGACGACCCCGCGCTGTGGCGCGCCGCCCGGCGCTCCCTCGTCGTGGCGGCCGGGGCGACGGCGGTGGCGGTGGCCCTCGGCACGGCGATGACCGCCGCGCTGCTGCTGCGCGATCCGCCGGGCCGTCGGGCCCTGCTGTTCCTCTGCATCCTGCCGGTGCTCGTGCCGCCCCAGGTGCTGGCCCTCGCGGTGTCCTCGGCCGGGGCGCCGTCCTCGCCCTTCCTGCTGGCGCTCGACCTCGCGCCGCCGATCGGCACGCCGAACCCCTTCCACGGCGTGGAGGGGATGGTCCTCCTCCTCGGGGCGCAGGGCGCGCCCCTCGTGCTGCTGTCCTGCGCCGCGCTGGTGCGGCGGCTCCCGGGCGAGGCGGTGCTGGCCGCGCGCGGGCTCGGCGCCTCGCCCGGCGCGGCGCTGCGGGCGGTGGCGTGGCCGGTCCTGGTGCGGGGAGTGCTCGGCGGGGCGGGACTGGCCTGGGTCGCGGCGCTCGGCAACTTCGGGATCGCGGCGGTGCTGGGGATCCCGGGGCGCTACACCGTGCTGCCGGTGCTGATCTTCTCCCGCCTCGGCTCCGGCGGCGCCACGGCCCTGCCGACGGTGGCGGCCATGTCGTTGCTGCTCGCCGCGCTCGCCGTGCCCGGCCTCCTGGCCGGCGTGCTGGCGGCCCGCGGCGTGGGGCTGCGGGCGGGACGGCCGTTCCAGCCGGTCGCCGCGGGCCGGGCGGGGCGGCTGGCGGCCGGGCTGCTCTGGGCCTTCCCGGCGGTGGCCCTGGGGGTGCCGCTCCTCTCCCTCCTCGCGACCGCGCTGTCCCCCGCCGCGGGCGTGCCGCTGGGGTGGGACACCGTCACGATCCGGCACCTCGCCGCCGCCCTCTCCGCCGAGGCGCGGACCTGGGGCGCGCTGCGGAACTCCCTCGGGCTCTCGTTCGTCGCGGCGGCCGTCCTCGCCGCGGCGGCCGTGCCGGTGGCCCTGGCGCTGCGGCGGCGGCTGGTGCGGGGGGCAGCCGTCGCCACGGACCTCGCCTACGCCCTGCCCGGCGCCTGCATGGCCGTGGCGACGATCCTGCTCGTCCTCGGCGTGCCGGGCGGCGGCGCGGCCTACGGGACGCTCTTCGTCATCCTCTTCGCCTACCTCGTCCGGTTCCAGGCGCTGGCGCTGCGGCCGGTGGCGGCGGCGGCCGGGCGGCTCGACCCGGCGCTGGACGACGCGGCGCGGGGGCTGGGAGCGGGGACGTGGCGGCGCATCGCCTCGGTGCACCTGCCGCCGCTCGCGCCCGCGATCGTGGCCGCGGTGGTGCTGGTGGCGCTGCTGGCGGTGAACGAGGTGACCCTGTCGTCACTCCTGTCCGGCCCGGGAACGCAGACCCTCGGGATGCTCGTGTTCAACCTGCAGGACGGGGGGCAGTCCGGGCAGGCGGCGGCGGTGTCGCTGCTGGCGATGCTGCTGGTGGCGACGCTGATGGTCCTGGCGACGATCGCCGGCCGGCGGCTTCCCGCGGGGACGCTGCCGTGGCGTCCCTGAGCCGTGGCGTCCCTGAGCCGTAGCGTCCCTGAGCCGTGGCGTCCCTGAGCCGTAGCGTCCCTGAGCCGTAGCGTCCCTGACGCTCCGGCCCCCGGCCGAGGGCCGGGGCGGTTGGCGCGCCCGAAGAGATTCGAACTCCTGACCCCCAGATTCGTAGTCTGGTGCTCTATCCAGCTGAGCTACGGGCGCATCGCAACGGCAACGTCTCGGATCTGGCGCGCTCGAGAGGATTCGAACCCCTAACCCCCAGATCCGTAGTCTAGTGCTCTATCCAGTTGAGCTACGAGCGCATGCGGGGTGGCCGGGAGATAGCGCCCGTCAGCCCACCGCGCAAGTCACGCCGCGAGCTTGTCGAGTTCGCGGATCACCGCCTCGCCCAGCACCGTCGTGCCGACGCGGGCCGAGCCGGGGACCATGATGTCGGCGGTGCGAAGGCCGCCGGACAGCACGCGCTCCACGGCCGTCTCCACCATCCGCGCATCCTCCTCCATCCCGAAAGACCAGCGGAGGAGCATGGCGAAGGACAGGATCTGGGCGGAGGGGTTGGCGATCCCCTTCCCCGCGATGTCGGGCGCGGAGCCGTGGATCGGTTCATAGAGCGCGCGGCGCCGCCCGTCCGCATCCACCGCGCCGAGGGTGGCGGAGGGGAGCATGCCGAGGGAGCCGGTGACCGCGGCGGCGAGGTCGGAGAGGAGATCGCCGAACAGGTTGCTCGCGAGGATCACGTCGAACTGCTTCGGCCGGGACGCCAGCTGCATCGCGCAATTGTCGGCGTACATGTGGGAAAGGAGGACGTCCGGGTAGTCGGACTTGCCGAGGGCGGTGACGACCTCCCGCCAGAACAGGCCGGACCGCATGACGTTGGCCTTGTCCACGCTCGTCAGCTTGCCTGACCGCTTGCGCGCGAGATCGAAGGCGACGCGGGCGACGCGCACCACCTCGTCCTCGCCGTAGTCCTCCGTGTCGAAGCCGTGGCGCGTGCCGTCCGGGCGCGTGCCCACGCCGCGTGGCTCCCCGAAGTAGATGCCGCCGGTGGCCTCGCGGACGATCATCAGGTCGAGGCCGCGGACGAGATCGGGCTTGAGCGACGAGGCCTCCACCAGCGGGGCCCAGACCTGCGCGGGGCGGAGGTTGGCGAACAGGCCAAGCTCCTTGCGGAGCCGCAGGATGCCGATCTCCGGGCGGCGGTCGAAGGGAACGGCGTCCCATTTCGGCCCGCCGACGGAACCGAACAGCACGGCGTCGGCGGCGAGCGCCGCCTCCACCGTCTCGTCGGGGCAGGGGTGGTTCGTCGCGTCCAGCGCGGCCCCGCCGACGACGCCCTCCGTCACGTTGAAGGAGACCCTGCGGCGGTGGGACATCCAGTCCACCACGCGGCGCACCTCCCGCATCACCTCCGGGCCGATGCCGTCGCCGGGGAGGATGAGAAGGGATTTGTTCGCGGGCATCGGCGGCCTTTCAGGGCGTGGCGTCGAGCCAGGGGCGCTCGGTTTTCAGCCGGGCCTCGTAGGTGTCGATCGCGGGGGCGAGGCGCAGGGTCTCGCCGATGTCGTCGAGGCCGTGGAGGAGGCGTTCCTTGCGGAGCGGGTCCACCTCGAAGGCGATCTCCTCGCCGTTCGGGCGGATCACGACCTGGCGCGGCAGGTCCACGGTGATGCGGGCGTTCGGGCCCATGCGGGCGTCGGCCATCAGCTGCTCGCACACGTCGTGCGGCAGCCTGATCGGGAGGACGCCGTTCTTGAAGCAGTTGTTGTGGAAGATGTCGGCGAAGTCCGGCGCGATGACCGCGCGGATGCCGAAATCCAGCAGCGCCCAGGGCGCGTGCTCACGGGAGGAGCCGCAGCCGAAATTCTCGTAGGCGACGAGGATCTCGGCGCCCCGGTAGGGCGGCTGGTTGAGGACGAAGTCCGGCTTCTCCGCGCCGTCGTCCTCGTAGCGCATGTCGGCGAAGAGCGACTTGCCGAGCCCTTTGCGCTCGATGGTCTTGAGGAAGCGGCCCGGAATGATCTTGTCGGTGTCCACGTTCGCCATGGGCAGCGGTGCGGCGAGGCCGGTTAGGGTGACGAACGGGGTCACGACATCAGCTCCCGCACGTCGGTCAGGCGCCCGGTGACCGCCGCCGCCGCGGCCATGGCGGGCGAGAGGAGGTGGGTGCGTCCCCCCTTGCCCTGCCGCCCCTCGAAGTTGCGGTTGGAGGTGGAGGCACAGCGCTGGCCCGGCGTCAGGCGATCGGGGTTCATGCCGAGGCACATGGAGCAGCCGGCCTCGCGCCACTCGAACCCCGCCTCGCGCAGGATGACGTCGAGACCCTCCGCCTCCGCCTGCTCCTTCACGAGGCCGGAGCCCGGCACGACGAGGGCACGGACGTTCGGCGCCACCTTGCGGCCCTTGGCGACGGCGGCGGCGGCGCGCACGTCCTCGATGCGGCCGTTGGTGCAGGAGCCGACGAAGACCACGTCCACCGGCACGTCCCGCAGCCGCTGGCCGGCGGTGAGGCCCATGTAGTCGAGCATGTGCTGCACCTGGGCGCGACGCTCCTCCGTCGGCGCGTCGGCGGGATCGGGCACGCTGCCGGTGACGGGCAGCACGTCCTCCGGCGAGGTGCCCCAGGAAACCATCGGCACGATCGCCGCCGCGTCGAGGCGGACCTCCTTGTCGAAATGCGCGCCGTCGTCGCTCGGCAGGGAGCGCCACCAGCGGATCGCGTGTTCCAGCGCCTCGCCCTTCGGTGCCAGCGGGCGGCCGCGGACGTACTCGAGGGTCGTCTCGTCCGGCGCGATCATGCCGGCGCGGGCCCCGGCCTCGATGGACATGTTGCAGACGGTCATGCGCCCGGCCATGTCGAGGGCGCGGATGGTCTCGCCCGCGAACTCGATGACGTGGCCGGTGCCGCCGGCCGTGCCGATCTTCCCGATGATCGCGAGGACGATGTCCTTCGCCGAACACCCGAAGCCAAGGGTGCCATCGATCGTCACCCGCATGTTCTTCGCGGGCCGTTGCAGGATGGTCTGGGTGGCGAGGACGTGCTCGACCTCCGAGGTGCCGATGCCGAAGGCGAGCGCGCCCATGGCGCCGTGGGTAGAGGTGTGGCTGTCGCCGCAGACGATCGTCATGCCCGGAAGCGACAGGCCGAGTTCCGGGCCGATGATGTGGACGATGCCCTGCCGCTTGTCGTTCAGCGGGATGTAGGGGACGTCGAACTCCTCGACGTTGCGCTCCAGCGTCGCGACCTGCAACGCGCTCTCGGGTTCCTGGATCCCGGTGAAGCGCGTCACGTCCGTCGGGACATTGTGATCCACCACCGCGACCGTGCCGGTCCGCGTGCGGAGGCGGCGCCCGGCGGTCCGCAGTCCTTCGAAGGCCTGCGGCGACGTCACCTCGTGGACGAGGTGCTTGTCGATGTAGAGGAGGGTCGTGCCGTCGGGAAGCGTCTCGACGACGTGGGCGTCCCAGATCTTGTCGAACAGCGTGCGCGGCGTGGTGGCCGACATGGTTCCCTTCCCTCGATCGGAAAGCGGCGGCCCCGCGCGGAGGCCGCCGCGTGAAGCGTCACGCCGTCTGCTGGTCCAGCACCTCGGCGGCGGCGGCGGGCGTATCCGCCACGACGGAACCGACGGGCTTCGCCGCCGCGCGCTCCTGGATGCGCGCCGACTTGCCCGTGCGTCCGCGCAGGTAATACAGCTTGGCGCGCCGCACCTTGCCGCGCCGCACCACCACGATCTCCGCGACGGAGGGGGAGTGCAGCGGGAAGACGCGCTCCACGCCTTCCCCATACGACAGCTTGCGGACGGTGAAGTTGGAGTTCAGGCCGCGGTTGGAGCGGGCGATGCACACGCCCTCGTAGGCCTGGATGCGGGCGCGCTCGCCCTCCACCACCTTCACCATCACGCGGAGCGTGTCGCCGGCGGCGAACTCCGGGACGGAGCGCGCGGCGACGAGGCGCGTCATCTGGTCGTGCTCGAACTGCTGGAGCAGGTTCATCGGGGTATCCTCTTCGTCGTGTCGTTTAGGCGGAGGCGGTCGCGGCGCGCAACGGCGCGCCAAGGGGTTCGACCATCAGATCGGGGCGGCGGAGGCGGGTGACCGCCTCGGACTGCTCGCGCCGCCACGCGGTGATCGCGGCGTGGTGGCCGGAGAGCAGCACGTCGGGGACGCGGCGCCCGCGCCATTCGGCGGGGCGGGTGTAGTGGGGGTATTCCAGGCGGCCGTCGGTGAAGGATTCCTCCTCCCCGGACTCCGCGGCGCCCATGACGCCGGGGAGGAGGCGGACGCAGGCATCCAGCAGCACCATCGCCGGGATCTCGCCGCCGGAAAGGACGTAGTCGCCGATCGAGACCTCCTCCATCCCGCGGGCCTCGACGACGCGCTGGTCGACGCCCTCGTAGCGGCCGCAGAGGAGGAGGATGCCCGCGCCGGCGGACCAGCGGCGGACCTGCGCCTGCCGCAGCGGGGCGCCGCGTGGCGTCAGGAACGCCAGCGGGCGGTCGTCGTCGGTCGCGGCGGCGATGGCGGCGTCCACCACGTCCGGACGCATCACCATCCCGGCGCCGCCGCCGAACGGCGTGTCGTCCACGGAGCGGTGGCGGTCCGTCGCGGCGTCGCGGATGTTGCGCGCGTCCAGCGACCAGAGGCCGCGTTCCAGCGCGCGGCCGGCGAGCGAGGCGCCGAGCGGGCCGGGGAACATCTCCGGGAACAGGGTGAGGACCGTGGCGCGCCAGGTCACGCGGCGTCCTCCGCCACGGTGACATCGGGCGGCGCGATCATGATGCGGCCGGCCGCGATGTCCACGACCGGCACGCAGGCCTTCGTGAAGGGCAGCAGCGTCTCGCCGCTCGCGGCGTCGCGGATCGTCAGGAAAGTTCCGGCGCCGTGGTCGTCCACCGAGGCCACCGTGCCGACTGCCGCGCCGCCGGCGTCCTGCACCGCCAGTCCGACGAGATCCGACAGGTAGAACTCGTCCTCCTCCGGCTCCGGCAGCGCGTCGCGACCCACGTAGAGACGCAGGTTCGTCAGCTTCGCCGCCGCATCGCGATCCGCCACGCCCTCCACCCGCGCCAGCCCGTCCGGCAACACGGTCACGGCGTAGCGCCGCGTCCCGCCCTCGTCGGAAAGCGGGCCGTAGGCGGCGATGTCGGACGGGTCCGCGGTGAAGGAGCGAAGGTGCAGCAGCCCCTTCACCCCATGCGGACGCCCGAACTCACCGACGAGGATGCGGCGCGGCGGCACGATGGGCCGATCAGGCCGCCGCGGCGGCCGCGGCAGCGCGTTCCTGCGCCTTCTTCTTCGGCGCGGACTGCTTCGGCTGCTCCGGGTACTCCGGCATCGGGATCAGCCCGGCCTTGCCGAGGAACCGCGCGACGCGGTCGGTCGCCAGCGCGCCCTCATCCAGCCAGTGCTGGATGCGCTCGTTCTCCAGGCGCACCCGCTCGCCGTGCTCCGCGGGCAGCATCGGGTTGTACGACCCGACCTTCTCGATGAAGCGCCCGTCGCGCGGGGAACGACTGTCGGCGACGACGATGTGGTAATACGGTCGCTTCTTGGCGCCGGCGCGCGCGAGGCGGATCTTCAGGCCCATGTGGTAGTCCTTCTCTCTGTCTCTAGAATGGCCGACGGCCGCCGGAACCGGGCAGGAGGGCGCCGAGCCCACCCCGCATCAGTCCCTTCTGGCCGAGCTTGTTCATCCGCTTCATCATGACGGACATGTCGTCGAACTGCTTCAGCAGGCGGTTCACGTCCTGCACCGTCATCCCCGCGCCCGCGGCGATGCGCTTCTTGCGGGACGCCTTGATGATCTCGGGGTGACGCCGTTCCTTCGGCGTCATGGAGGAGATGATGGCGGTCTGCCGCCCGATCATCCCATCGTCCAGCTTCGCGCCCTTCAACTGCGCGGTCATCTTCCCCATGCCGGGCAGCGCGCCGAGAATGCCCGACAGGTTCCCCATCTTGGACACCTGCTTCAGCTGGGACGCCATGTCCTCCAGCGTGAAGAGGCCCTTCCCCATCCGCGCGGCCATCTTCTCGGCCTCGTCGCGGTCGATCGTCTCCGCCGCGCGCTCGACGAGGGAGACGATGTCGCCCATGCCGAGGATGCGGCCGGCGATGCGGTCGGGGTGGAAGTCCTCCAGCCCGTCCAGCTTCTCCCCCGTGCCGAGGAGGCGGATGGGGGCGCCGGTGACCGCGCGCATGGACAGCGCGGCGCCGCCGCGGGCGTCGCCGTCCACGCGGGTCATGACGATGCCGGTGACGCCGACCCGGTCCTGGAAGTTCCGCGCGGTGTTGACCGCGTCCTGGCCGGTCATCGCGTCCACGACGAGGAGCGTGTGGTGCGGGTTCGTCGCGGCCTTCACCGCCGCGACCTCGTCCATCAGCGCGTCGTCGATGGAGAGGCGCCCGGCGGTGTCGAGGATCACCACGTCGAAGAGTTCGCGCCGCGCCAAGTCCATCGCGCGCGCCGCGATCTCCAGCGGCCCCTGCCCCGCGACGATCGGCAGCGAGGTGACGCCCGCCTGGCCCGCGAGCGTCTGCAACTGCAGCTGCGCCGCCGGCCGCGCCACGTCGAGCGACGCCAGCAGCACCTTCTTCCGGTCCCGTGACCGGAGACGCAGCCCGATCTTGCCGGAGGTCGTCGTCTTGCCGGAACCCTGGAGCCCGACCATGAGGATCGCCACCGGTGCCGGCGCGTTCAGGTCCAGCCCCGGCGCCGGCGCGTCCGGCCCGCCCCCAAGGGCTTCCACCAGCGCGTCGTTGACGATCTTGACGACCTGCTGGCCCGGCGAAACGGAGCGGATCACCTCCACCCCCACCGCCCGCTCCCGCACCTTGGCGATGAGGTCGCGCGCCACCGGCAGGGCGACGTCCGCCTCCAGCAGCGCCACGCGGACCTCCCGCAGGGCGTCGTTCACGTCGGCCTCGGACAGCGCCCCGCGGCGGCGGAGCTTGTCGAAGACGCCGTTCAGGCGGGTGGAAAGGGCCTCGAACATCGGGGGCCGCTGGTGTCCTCAAGAGGTCTGGAATCCGTCCAACGCCGCGCGCGCCGCCGCGCGAACACTCGCGGGGCGGCGGTGCCGGCGCCGACGGGGGCGCGCGACGGTGCGACGGGACGGATCCCGGGAGGCGGGGCGGATACAAGCGGTCGCCGTCGTGGTCAAGGATTAAGCGGTGATCCGGGGCGGATGCCGCCTTCTGGGGGGGATCCGCGCGGCTCCGTCGCGACCGTCGCCCCGGTTTGTAGGGCCCCCCGGGAGTTGCGTTCCACCATCGTGGAACGCCATATCCAGGCCGTCGAGGCCACCGGTCACGGTTGCTGCCTGCCCGAGATCCGGGAGATCCTGCGCGATGCCCACGCCGATGCCGCCGCGGCCTGATTCCGCCTCCCCCTTCCCCGTCTTCCTCGACCTCGCGGGCTTTCCCGTGCTGGTCGTGGGCGGTGGCGACGCGGCGGCGGCGAAGTGCCGCCTCCTCCTCGCGACGGGCGCCGACATCCGCTGCGTGGCGCCGCATCACGATTCGGGCTTCGACGACATGGCGGTGACGCTCCTCCGCCGCGACTTCGACGAGGCGGACCTCGACGGCGTCCGCCTCCTCTACGTCGCCCTGGAGGATGCCGAGGAAGCCGCCGCGGTCGTCGCCATCGCCCGCGCCCGCGGCGTGCTGACGAACGCCGTGGACCGCCCGTCCCTCTGCGACTTCACCACCCCCGCCATGATCCGGCGCGGCCCCATCGCCATCGCCATCGGCACCGCCGGCCTCGCCCCCGCCCTCGCCCGCGACCTGCGAGGCCGGATCGAGCGGGCGGTCCCTCCCGCCTTCGGCCGCCTCGCCGCCTTCTGCGCCCGCTGGCGGGACCGCGTGACCGCCGCCGTCTCCGACCGCGACGCCCGCCGCCGCATCTGGGACGACGCGCTGATCGGCCCGGAGGCCGATGCCGTCCTGACCGACGGCGACGACACGGCCGCCGATGCCGCCATGGCCGCCCGCCTCTCCGGCGACGTGACCCGGCGCGGCCGCG